>DASPLH010000138.1:0-14127 GCA_035627675.1 Clostridia bacterium | reverse complement strand
GCGTGGGAGTTGTGCAACGATGCACCGGATGTGTGCAGGAGCCGCTACGTCGCGGATTCCCAGCCGTTGCCGAAGACCTCGAGAGCGGTGCGGAAGGTGTTGGCGTGCGCGAGTGCAGTCTGTTCGATCGGATCGCCGTAGCCGCCGCCCTGCGTGATGACAACAGGGATTTTGGCGCCGGCGCACGCGCCGAGAACGAGACGGTCGCGCCGCTTCAGTCCGTCATGCGTGAGGGCCAGGCGTCCGAGGACGTCGCACGCGAGACCGTCAACGCCGGACTGGTAGAAAAGAAAATTCGGCTTCCAGTCCATGACGCGGGCGAGGGCCGTCTCGAGAACCGCCAGGTAGTTCTCGTCCTCCACGCCATCTTCGAGTTCGATGTCCAGCGTGCTTTGCTGCTTGCGGAACGGGAAGTTCTTGCGTCCGTGAATCGACAACGTGAAGACCTTCGGGTCGCCGTTGAAGATCTGTGCCGTGCCGTCACCCTGGTGGACGTCGCAATCCACGACTGCCACCCGCTCGACGCCCGCATGCGTTCGCAGCCAGAGGGCGGCAACCGCCATGTCGTTGAAGACGCAGAAGCCCGAGCCTTCGTCGCGAAAGGCGTGGTGCGTGCCTCCGGCGAGGTTGCCGCCATAGCGGCGGTCGAGAGCGTCGCGAGTAGCGGCAAGCGTGCCACCTACGCTGGCCAGAGTTCGCCGCACGAGTCCATCCGACCAGGGGAAACCGATGCGGCGTATCACGGCGGGGTCGAGCGTGCCGGCAAGAAAGCGTTCGACGTAGGCGGGATGGTGAACCCGCTCCAGGTCTTCACGCGCGGCAAAAGGGGCGGCCTCGAAGCCGTATGCGCCGTCGGAGGCGAGCAACTCACGAGTGAGCCGGTACTTGCGCATCGGGAACTTGTGTCCCGGTGGAAGCTCGATCTCGTGGTGATCGCAGTAGAAGAGACGACGCATGGAGAGTAGAGAGTACGAAAGTAGAAAGTTGAAAGGCAAAAGTTGAAAGCAGGAATTAAGATGTAAAGAGTGAGAAGCTAACACTTCTCTTCGTGAGTCGGTGCTGATTAAATCCCGAGCACGCAAACTCTGAGTTCTCGGTTTCCACTTTTTATTTTTACTTTCAACTTTCCTTGACCACACCCGCCAAGATCGTCCGCGAAGTTTCTGCCGGGGGCGTCGTCCTCCGACGCATCCGGGACCGCTGGCATGTCGCCATAATCGAGCCCAACACGATCAATGCCGATAAGGTCACCAGGCGCGCATCGTCGCGGCCCGAAGGAACGGTGTTCGCCCTGCCTAAAGGCGCGGTGGACCACGGGGAAACTCCTGAACATACCGCCGCCAGGGAGGTTTGGGAGGAGACCGGCGTCCGCGCGGAGATTATCTCCAAGCTCACCGATATCAAGTACTTTTACGTGCGCTCCTGGGGCGGTCGCGAGCGCGTCTTCAAGATCGTGAGCTTCTACCTGTTCCGCTACGCATCCGGAAGACTCGGGAACATCCGCCCGGAGATGCGCGTCGAGGTTCGCCGTGCGTTCTGGCTGCCGCTGGAGGAAGCCGCCGCCAAGCTCACGTACAAGGGCGAGAAGCAGGTGGTCGCGCTGGCGCAGAAGTACGTCCGAGAGCACATGGAGAAGGCTTCGCATCAGCCTCGGGGCCACGAGTAGCCGGGCCTCCGGTAATCACAGGGCGAGGTGACCTGCAACCTTGTGCTCCGGCCGGAGCGCCTGCTGAACTATGCGTCTCTCCTAAGCCTCTGTCCCCAAAACATTTCCGAAAAATTCTCTTGACTGAATGAATCTTCATTCAGTATTCTTCATTCAACTTAATAAGGCGCGCGTCATTGCCATCCTCACCCCACATTCCCGACGCGCGCCGCTTCTCTTTTTAGGGACTTATTTTGGTGGGGTGCGCAGTACGGATACGCAGTGCTCAGCTCCGGGTTTCAGGGTGGAACGCGGAACTGGTTGGGGTGAATTCCAAATAACAATCAGAGTGCTTCCGTAATCGGCCGCGCTCGACAAACAACTTGATGCTGAACTGGCCGCCGGAAGCCTTCGTCGCATCCGACGGTGAGTATCTGGAGTCGATATCATGCCCGCCTTTTCATGCGGCTTGGTGTGTACCGGACGCTAACGCGTCCCCGGCCCTGTGATATCCCCTGTTGTTCGGAGACGCGTTCATGCAGAGACGCATCGAGAAAGTCGCCGTCCTGGGCGCGGGCACGATGGGATCCCGCATCGCTGCCCATCTGGCCAACGCCGGCATTCCTTCCCACCTGCTCGATATCGTCGCGCCGGGTACTCCGGCCGGCGCACCGAAACCCGAACGCAACAAGATCGCCGAGGCCGGGCTGGAAGCGGCGCGGAAGTCCAAACCGGCCGCTTTCTTTGAGTCGAACCTGTCGAGGCTCGTGACGGCCGGAAACTTCGAAGACGACCTGAAGGTGATCTCCGAGTGTGACTGGGTGATTGAGGCGGTCGTCGAGAACCTCGAGATCAAGCGCGAGTTGCTGCGGAAGGTCGAAGCCGTTCGGCGTCCAGGCACGATCATCACCACGAACACCAGTGGCCTTCCCGTTCACTCGATCGCCGAGGGATTCAGCGAGGACTTCCGGCGCAACTGGTTCGGCACGCACTTTTTCAATCCTCCGCGTTACATGCGCCTGCTGGAGATTATTCGCACGCCGGACACCGACCCGGACGCGGTTGCGGCCGTCGAGCGCTTCTGCGATGTGCGGATGGGCAAAGGAATCGTCCAGGCGAAGGATACCCCGAACTTCATCGCCAACCGCATCGGCACCTTCAGCGTGCTGAACATCATCCGCCTGATGCAGGAGATGGACTTCACCATCGAGGACGTGGACGCGCTTACGGGTTCCGCGATCGGCTTCCCCAAGTCGGCGACGTTCCGCACCATCGACATGGTCGGCCTGGACATTCTCGGACACGTGGTGAAGAACATGTCGGCACACGCTGCCGGCGCGGCCGTTTCGGGATCCGCGACTTCGACCCGCACTCTGGACGAGCGTGGCGACCTGCAACTGCCAAAGTTCTACAACGACATGCTCGAGCGCAAGATGCTTGGCGACAAGACGCGCGGCGGCTTCTACAAGAAACAAAAAGGCCCGGAAGGCGAAGAGCGTCTGGGGCTCGACTGGAAGACCCTCGAATATCGCCCGAAGCAGAAGGTGAAGTTCCCCGCCCTCGAGATGGCAAAGAACGTGGACGATCTCGGCGAGCGCGCACGCATGCTGATCGGCGGCAAGGACAAGGCTTCGCAGTTCCTGTGGACGGCGCTCAGCGAACTTTGGACCTACTCGGCGAACCGCATCCCGGAGATCTCGGACACCGTAGTCGAGATCGACCGCGCCATGCGCATGGGCTTCAACTGGGAACTGGGACCGTTCGAACTGTGGGACGCCGTTGGCGTCGAGAAGTCCGTCGAGCGCATGAGGGCCGAAGGCAGGCCGGTCAGCGCCAACGTCGAGAAGCTGCTCTCGTCGGGCAACAAGTCGTGGTACGCGGACGCGAAGACCGCGAGCGGGCGCGCGTACTTCGACCTCGCAACGGGCGAGTACAAACCCGAGCAGGTCTCCGCGGGCGTGTGGTCGGTCACGGTCGCTAAAAAGTCAAACGGAGTGGTGAAGAAGAACGCCGGAGCTTCTCTGATCGACCTCGGTGACGGTGTGGGCTGCATCGAGTTCCACTCGAAGATGAACGCGATCGGCGGCGACATCGTGCAGTTCATTACGCAGACGCTGGGGTTCCAGGGAGTGGCTCCGGCGGTCACCGGCGCGGCGGGCTACAAGGCGGGCGGAGTGGCCGACAACTTCGACGCCTTCGTAATCACCAGCGACGCGCAGCACTTCTCGGTGGGCGCGAACATCATGCTGCTGCTGATGGCGATCCAGGAAGAGGAGTGGGACGACATCGACCTGATGATTCGCGGATTCCAGAACATGACGCAAGCGATCAAGTTCTCGCCGAAGCCGGTCGTCGCCGCTCCGTTCGGGATGGCGCTGGGCGGCGGCTGCGAAGTCGCGCTGCACGCACCCGTCCGGCAGCCCCATGCCGAGCTCTATATGGGCCTCGTCGAGGTCGGCGTTGGACTGCTGCCGGCAGGCGGCGGCTGCAAGGAGATGGCGGTGCGCGCGGCCGACACGGCGGCTTCGATTCGTCCTGAGGGTCGTGGCGAGTCGGTGGAGTTCATGGAGGCGATGAAGAAGGCGTTCGAGGCGATTGCAATGGCGAAGGTCTCGACGTCCGCCTTCGAGGCGAAGTCCATCGGCTATCTCAATCGCGCCGATGACGTCACGATGAACCGCGAACGCGTGCTGGCCGATGCGAAGGCGCGCGCGCTGGAGATGGTGAAGGTCGGATACAAGCCTCCGGTGCCGAGGATGGATGTGCCCGCCGCGGGCGAGAGCATCCTGGCGACCCTGAAGCTGGGCGTCCACATCATGCGCCAGGGAGAGTTCATCAGCGACCACGAAGTGAAGATCGGAAACAAAGTCGCCGAGGTGCTGTGCGGGGGCGCAGTTTCGCCCGGAACCCTGGTGAGCGAACAGTACCTGCTCGACCTGGAACGCGACGGGTTCAAGAGCCTTTGCGGCGAGCGCAAGACACAGGAACGGATCCAGCACACGCTGAAGACGGGAAAGCCACTACGCAACTAACGCTCAGGTACTGAGGCGCTGAGGTGCTGAGGCACCAGGCGATGGCAACGACTGCGAACCGAGAACTGAGAACCGAGAACTGCTATGCGAGAAGTCGTGATTGCATCCGCCGTCCGGACGCCGGTCGGCAAGGCTTACAAAGGAACGTTGCGGGCGACGCGTCCCGATGACATGGCGGCTGCGGCGATCCAGGGAGCGCTGGAGCGCGTCCCGCAGGTGGACGTGAAGGAGATCGAAGACGTCGTGATCGGCTGCGCCATGCCCGAGGCCGAACAGGGTATGAACGTCGCGCGCATCGCTTCCCTGCGTGCCGGACTGCCGGTTGAGGTCTCCGCGCTGACGATCAACCGCTTCTGCGCCTCGGGCCTCCAGGCGATCGCGCAGTCGGCGGACCGGATTGCCGCAGGCGGTGCGGAGGTCATCGTTGCCGGCGGCACCGAGTCGATGACGATGATCCCGATGGGCGGCCATAAGGTCTCGGCCAACCCGTGGCTCGTCGCGAACTATCCAGACGCGTATCTCTCGATGGGATTGACGGCCGAGCGGCTGGCGAAGCGATACGGCGTCACGCGCGAGCAGGCGGACGAGTTCAGCTACCAGTCGCACCAGAAGGCGCTGAAGGCAATCCATGCCGGAAACTTCGCCGATGAGATTGTGCCGCTGAAGGTGACATTCACTGCCCCGGCAGCTACCGCCTCGCGCGGATCTGCCGCAGTGAAGCTTCAGCCGCAGACGGTTGAGTTCGCGATCGACGAAGGCCCGAGGGCGGACACGACACCGCAGGCCCTGGCCGCACTGAAACCGGCTTTCCACGCCAAAGGCACGGTGACGGCAGGAAATTCATCGCAGATGTCGGACGGCGCCGCAGCCGCGGTGGTGATGTCGGCAGAGAAGGCGAAAGCACTCGGCATCAAGCCGCTGGCGCGGTTCGTCGCCTTCGCGACCGCCGGGTACAAGCCCGAGGAGATGGGCATGGGACCGGCATATGCGATCCCGAAGGCATTGAAGATCGCCGGACTCTCGCTCGACCAGATCGACGTGTTCGAACTGAACGAGGCTTTCGCGGCGCAGGCACTGTCGGTCATCAAGGAGATGGGGTTGGACCCCGGCAAGATCAACCCGAACGGCGGCGCGGTTGCACTGGGGCATCCGCTGGGCTGCACGGGCGCGAAACTGACCGCAACGATTATTCGCGAACTGAAGCGGCGCAACGGCCGGTACGGCGTTGTCACGATGTGCGTGGGCGGCGGCATGGGAGCGGCTGGGATCTTTGAGAATATCTTGTAACCACAGAGCGCACAGAGTACACAGAGAGGATGGAGATCAATCACTTGACGCGCGACGTAATCGGCGCGGCGATGAAAGTTCATTCAGCTCTGGGTCCCGGTTTACTCGAGAGTGCTTACGAAGCATGCCTTGTGTACGAGCTTACAACTCGCGGGTTGCGCGTTGCGCAGCAGGTTCCTCTTCCGGTCAGGTACGAGAACGTAAGGCTGGATGCGGGATACCGAATCGATCTCATCGTGGACGACACACTCATCATCGAACTGAAGGCGGTCGAGCAGATTCTACCGATCCACGAAGCCCAACTACTTTCATATCTGAAGCTCAGCGGCAAGAACGTAGGACTTTTGATCAACTTTCACGTTCTTAGGCTCAAAGACGGTATCAAGAGACTTGTGAGCGGCACAGAATGGGAATAACTCAGTGTCCTCTGTGCACTCTGTGGTGCGAAAGGATTCCGGATGGCTACTACGGCTTCAACCGTTACAAAGCGCAAGATTGTGGGCGGGAGCTTTCTGATCGAGGACACCACTCCTCATGACGTGTTCACGCCCGAGGACTTCACCGAGGAACACCGGCAGATCGCGAAGACCGCCGACGAGTTCGCCACGAACGAGATCGTGCCGGTCATCGATCGCATCGAGAGCAAGGAGTTCCAGGTCACGCGCGGCCTGCTGAAGAAGCTCAGCGAGCTTGGCTTGACCACCGTCGATATCCCCGAGGAATACGGCGGCATCGACATGGACAAGGTGACGTCCTGCATCGTGGCCGATCGCATCTCGAAGTGTGGAAGCTTCAGCGTGAGCTTCGGCGCGCATGTAGGCATCGGCACGCTGCCGATCGTCTGGTTCGGCACTCCGGAACAGAAGCAGAAGTACCTGCCGAAGCTGGCGAGCGGCGAGTGGATCGGCGCATATGCGCTGTCGGAGAGCTCTTCCGGCTCCGACGCGATGAACGCGCGCACCAAGGCGGTGCTCTCCGAAGACGGCAAGCATTGGGTCCTGAACGGCGAGAAGATGTGGATCACGAACGCAAGCTTCGCGGACGTGTACATCGTCTTCGCCAAAGTGGACGGCGAAAAGTTCTCCGCATTCATCGTCGAGCGCACGTTCCCCGGATTCTCGGTCGGCGCGGAAGAGCACAAACTCGGAATTCGAGGGTCGTCCACCTGTCCGCTGATTCTGAACGACTGCAAGGTGCCGAAGGAGAACCTGCTGGGTGAGATCGGCAAGGGACACGTCATCGCGTTCAACATCCTGAACGTGGGCCGGTTCAAGCTCGGCGCGGCCTGCATCGGCGGTGCGCGCGAGTCGATCAAGCACGCGATTGCCTGGGCGAAGGACCGCAAGGCGTTCGGCAAGACCATCGCGGATTTCGGACTGGTGCGCGAGAAGATCGCGGACACTGCCGTGGGCATCTACGCGGGCGAGACGATGATCTACCGCACGGTGGGCATGATGGATGCCGCGCTGAGCGACATCCCGAAAGACGCGCCCGATGCCTCGGCACAGATTCGCAAGGCCATCGAGGATTACGCGGTCGAGTGCTCGATCATCAAGGTCTGGGCGTCGGAGATGCTCGACAACGTCGTCGATCACACGATGCAGATCTACGCCGGCTACGGCTTCGTCGAGGAGTACCCTGCCGAGCGCGCGTATCGCGATTCGCGCATCAACCGCATCTTCGAAGGCACGAACGAGATCAACCGCCTGATCATCACCGGTTGGCTGTTGAAGCGCGCGATGAGCGGGCAGCTTCCGCTGCTGCCTGCAATCAAGAAGGTGATGGACGAGGTGATGAGCGGTCCGTCGGTCAGCGAGGACGATGGTCAGCCGCTGGCCGCCGAGCGCGCCGTTGTCGCGAATGCGAAGAAGCTCGCGCTGCTTGTCGCGGGTGCGGCGTCACAGAAGTACATGCAGGCCATGCCGGACCACCAGGAGGTCATGGGCGCAATCGCCGATATGGTGATCGAGGCCTACGCCATGGACGCGGTGGTTGCGCGTACGGCGAAACTGATCGCCGTGAACGGCGAGAGCGCCGCTGCCCTGCCGGTCGCGATGACGCAGGTGTACATCGAGAACGCCATGGCGAAGGTGGAGCAGATGGCGAAGAAAGTCGTGGCCGACGTCGCCGAAGGCGACATGCTGCGCACGCAGATGTCCATCGTGCGGCGACTGGTCAAACACGAACCGTTCAACGTCATTGCGCTACAGGAGCAGATTGCGAAGCGGACGCTGGACCAGGGACGGTACGTGATCGCGTAAGGTGTGACTCCCACATTTGCTTCGCCTTCGGCTACGCAAATATGGGCCACCTGGGTACGTGATCGTTTAACGACAGTCATCCCCCATTCGCTTCGCCTTCGGCTACGCAAGTATGGGCCACCGCGGAGCTGGCGGCTCCGCAAGACTGGGCACCCTCAAAGCTGTAAAGAGTCGGGCTAGGCGGCCCGGCTCTTTTTTTGCGGTGAATGGGTCAGGAGTTCCCGGGCTGCTTCCTGCGCTCGATCTCCTGCATGACGCTGCTGACGAGTTCCTTCGCATCGGTGAGGGACTTGAGGATGATCTGGATATCCATGGCGGGCATGCCGGGCTGACGTGCGCTTTGGCAGTAGACACCGTGCTGTCCGACGAACGTAATGGCGTCGGTGAGGCAATCCATCGTCACAGCCAGCCGGCCTCGCTCGAGGCCCATGCGGAACTCGTATTGATCCAGCTCTTCTCGCCTGTCGTCGAAAACGCTCATGCCGTGATTGTAGCCAAGTACCCAGCCCGCCTCCCCAGGCGGGCTGGCTGGCCTTGGATGAACGCGCTACTGCGCCTGGGCGCGGCGCTCGGCCATCTTCCTGAGCAGCGCGAGAATGTCCTGCAACTGCCGATCACGCCCGGTCTGCTGAATGGCTTCTTCGACCCTGCCCAGCCACTTCGGCTGATGCATACGCTCGCGCACCTCCGCGAGGAATGGATGGAACTTCGCGAACATGAAAACCATCTCGCCGCTCCAATCCATGAACAGGTCAGGATTGACCGCGCCGCGAAGGACGAGCGAGGCAGCCATCTCCCAGAAGCTTGTAACCTGGCGGAAGTACGCGTTCTCCTGCGTGCCCCAGGCCTGCGCGACCTTGAGTATGTCGTCGGCCGATTGGGGCTGGAACTTCTGAACGACCCACGCTCGCGCCTCTCGCATGACGCTTTCGCGCCTGAGGTCGTAAAGTTTAAGAACGATCTCGGCGTCGGCCGGACCAGCGTTGACCTGAATCATGAGTTCCTCCGTGCTTGAAAGTAAACCCGCCGGATTACCCGGCGGGTTGAGTATTACCAGTGCGGATGTCTCAGGCGACAACCGCGGGAGCCGGCGCGTCGGCGATCCTCTTCGAGAAGTCGCACGTCTTGCCCTCGTCCTCTACCACGGCCTTCTTCTTGCCGCGTCCCTTAACTGCCGCTGATCCCTTGCTGTTCGGGCAGACGAGGAATACGCCGTCCTTCGTGGTTTTCTCCACCAGGTAGGGCGATCCGCAGTTCGGGCAAACCTCCGCCACGGGCTTGAACGCCGAAGTGAACGTGCACTTCGGATAGTTGTTGCAGCCGTAGAAGATGTTTCCGCGACGCGCCTTCTTCTCCACGATGTCTCCGGTCTTGCACTCCGGACACTTCACGCCGACGAGCGTCTGCTTGATGTACTTGCAATCCGGGTAGCCCGAGCACGAGGTGAACTCGCCGTAGCGGCCGTGGCGCACCACGAGGTTGCGTCCGCAGTTCGGACACTGTTCATCGAGCGGGATGTCCGGGACCTTCTTTCCCTGGTCGAGACGCCGCGTCGTCTTGCAGTCCGGATAGCCGGTGCAGGCCATGAACTGGCCGAAACGTCCGCGCTTCAGAACCATCGGACGACCGCAGTTCTCGCAGTACTCGTCCTCGGTCGTCCCCTGCATCTCGGCTTCGTCGAGATCCGTCAGGTTGATCGGATTCTCCTTGGTGAAGTTGCAGGAGTTCGGGTCCTTCTTGTCGTAGGTCGAGCAGGCGAAGAACGAACCGTGCTTGCCCCACTTCAACACCAGCGGCGAGCCACACTTCTCGCATTTCTGATCGGTGGGCTTCTCCATCCGCTTGATGTTTTCCATGTGGTGCTGCGCGTAGTCGAGATCTCTCTCGAACTTCTCGTAGAACTCGCGCAACGCGTCGGTCCACTTCTTCTGACCGTCTTCGATCTCGTCCAGTTCCTCTTCCATGCGGGCGGTGAACTGGGTATCGAAAATGTCCTTGAGGTTCTCGACCAGGAGGTCCGTCACGACCAGACCGATTTCCGTCGGGATGAACTTGCCGCCGCGCCCCGGAGTCTTCTGCACGTATCCGCGGTCCTGGATGGTGCTGAGGATAGCGGCGTAGGTGGACGGACGGCCAATGCCGCGCTCTTCCAGTTCCTTGACCAGCGAGGCTTCGTTGTAACGCGGAGGCGGCTCGGTGAAGTGCTGCTCCGGCTTCAGCTCCTTGAGCGTGAGCTTCTGCCCGGCCTCGAGCGCGGGCAGCTTGTGCTTCAGCGCCTCATCGTCGTCGTCCTTCACGTCCTTTGCTTCTTCATAAATCTTGAGGAAGCCGTCGAACTTCAGGACCGATCCGGTGACGCGGAACTGGAACTTGTCAGGGCCGGTGGTGGCGGCGTCGATGTCCACCGTCGTCTGATCGAACACCGCGGGCGTCATCTGCGAGGCGACGAAGCGCTGCCAGATAAGCTTGTAAACCTTGAACTCGTCGTCCTGAAGGTACTTCTTTACCTGCTCGGGGTGACGGGCGGCGGAGGTTGGACGGATCGCTTCGTGCGCTTCCTGCGCCCCGGCCTGCTTGGACTTGTACTCGTTCGCGCGCTCGGGAAGGTACTGGCGGCCGTACTCCCCGCCGATGAGGTCGCGCACTTCGGCCAGCGCGTCGTTGGACACGCGCACCGAGTCGGTACGCATGTACGTGATGAGGCCGACGGTGCCTTCCTCGCCGAGTTCGACGCCCTCGTACAAGCGCTGTGCGAGCATCATGGCGCGCTTCACGCTCATGCCGAGCTTGCGCGAGGCGTCCTGCTGGAACTTGCTGGTCGTGAACGGAGCCGCCGGGTTGCGGCGGCGTTCCGACTTGTCGACCGACGCAACGGTCCATGTCGCGGACTTCAATTGCTGCTCGATGCGGCGGGCCGTCTCCTCGTTCGGGACGAGGTTCTCCTTCGAGTTCGCGCCTACGAGCTTCGCGTCGAACGCCGGAGGCTTCGGACCGGCAAGGTGCGCATCGAGCGACCAGTACTCAACTTTCTCAAACTTCTGGATCTCGCGCTCGCGCTCGACAATCAGGCGCAGAGCAACGGTCTGCACGCGTCCGGCGGATAGGCCGCGACGAACCTTGTCCCACAGCAGCGGCGAAACCTGGAAACCGACGAGGCGGTCGAGCACGCGGCGGGTCTGCTGCGCGTCCACCAGGTTCCAGTTGATCTCGCGCGGACGCTCAAACGCGTCCTGCACGGCTTTCTTCGTGATTTCGTTGAAGGTAACGCGGTGGATGGGCTTGGCCGATTTCTTCCTGCCATTGCCGCCGAGTTCTTCAGCGAGGTGCGCGGCGATCGCTTCACCTTCGCGGTCCGGGTCAGGCGCCAGGTACACGGCTTCGGCGTCTTTCGCCAGCTTCTTCAGCCTGGCGACGACCTTCTCTTTGCCGGGGATGACGACGTACTCGGTCTCGAACTCGTTCTCAAGATCGACCCCAAGGCCCTTCTTCGGAAGATCCTTGATGTGACCGAGCGAGGCTTCCACCTCGTAGCCCTTCCCGAGATATTTCTGAATCGTCTTGGCCTTGGCAGGCGACTCGACGATGACTAGACCTTTAGCCAAAGTAACCTCTAAGTTGTCCGAAAACTGAAATGAAGCTAGCACGAGTGGGCGGGATTCGCCAAAATACTCTACGACGTGTTCCCGACAGTTCTCGCCTGCGATCTGGTCGCGGAGTCGCGAAGTCGCGAGTCGCGTGACGCACTGGTGCGCGCGGACGATCTCGAAGCGTTGATCAGTGACGTGAGCATCGCGCCAATCTCGCGCACCTTCTTCTGTAAGGAGTCGTGGTCTCGCTGCGAAATGTACCCCAACGCATGCGCAAGCAGTAAGTGATATTCAAGTTCTGCGTTGGACCCAGTCGCGATCTGGAGAAACCTGACAAGTTCGCCATCTCCGCGACGCCCGCAGCCTTCAGCTATATTCGCTCCGACCGAGGCGCTTGCCCGGCGAAGCTGACTCGTAAGTCCGAACAGCTCCGACTTCGGAAAAACCTCAGTAGCACGGTAGATGCTGATTGTCAGCTCAAACGCCTTCTTCCACACCTTCAACTGCTTGAAATCGCTCATTCGTTCCGGCTCCAAACGTGACTGCGCGACTCGCGACTTCGTGACGGCAACTCAGAACACTCTTACAAAATTCTTCCCCGGCAATTGCCTGATCTTCCCTGCCAGTTCCAGCTCGAACAGCGCGGCGAAGATGTCGCTGCTGGACATCTCTTTCTCCAGTTTTTCGACCAGGGCGTCTATGTGCACCGACTCGTCCGGTTTGATCAGCGCGAACAGCTTGCGTTCCTTCGGTTGCAGTTCCGATGGCTGGTCAAACAGAGATGCGGTCGCGGGCGCTTCGGATGCAGGCGGCTCCGGCTGCGGCAGGCGCAATCGCAGATCGGTTGGCAGTTCCTCCCACACGTCTTCCCACGTGGCCACCAGTTTTGCGCCCTGCTTGATGAGCGTGTTTGGTCCCCACGCCAGCTTGTTTGTCACGTTGCCGGGAACGGCGAAAACGTCTCTTCCCTGTTCCAGCGCGCAGCGGGCGGTGATGCGCGTTCCGCTGTATTCGCCGGCCTCGATCACGAGAACGCCGTAGCTGAGACCGCTGATGATGCGGTTACGGATAGGAAAATTCTCGGGCTTTGGACTGGTGCCGATCGGGAACTCGCTGACCAGAGCGCCGCCGGATTCGAGGATCTGCTCGGAGAGCTTGCGGTTCTCGCGGGGGTAGATGACGTCCACGCCCGTGCCGAGGACGGCGACAGTCTTGCCGCGCGCCTTGACGGCTCCACGATGGGCGGCCGAATCGACTCCGCGGGCCAGCCCACTGAATATGATGAGGTTGCGCTCCGCAAGGTCGCAGGACAGGCGCTCTGCCATGCCAAGTCCATATGGCGTGGGGTGACGGGTTCCGACCACGGCCAGGCCGACTCCGCCGAGAGTCTCCGCGTCTCCAACGACATACAGGACCATCGGCGGATCGTAGATCTCGTTCAGCGCCGTGGGGTACTCAGGAGAGGCCGGAGTGATGATCCGCGCCTGGGCCGCCCGGGCTTTCTCGAGGGCTGCGTCCGCGGCTTCCAGCGAAGGGCCGAGCGCGAGGGACTGCGCTGCCGCGGCGGGAAGGCCAGCGGCTTCAAGTTCGGTGAGACTGGCGCGGAACACCTGTTCGATGCTGCCGAAGTGCTGAAGCAGGCGTTTGCAGCGGGTAGGGCCAAGCGACGACGTGGCGGACAGCGCCACCCACTCGCGCACCCGGGGTGACACTGTAGAAGACACTGCGGTTCCCATGGGTTCTCCGAATGCGCGAAATGTAGAGACATTCCCCCGCATCGTCAAGGACGGCGGTCACGCCGCCCGGTAGTAGAGAACCTGCGGACGAGTTGCAGCGCAGCGCGGAATCTAGTACCAACTATTGAGTACGTCCTATGCGACCTCTTCGCGTCTCGGCCATATCGTTCCTCAACACGGCTCCGCTGATGTGGGACTTCGAACACGAACCCACGCCTGAACTGCGGGAGCGCTTCGCGGTGTCCTACACGGTGCCCTCCGCGTGCGCGGAGGCCTTGCGTTCCGGCCAGGCGGATATCGGCATCGTGCCGGTCATCACGACGGCAAGCATTCCGGGACTGACGGTGGTGCCGGATGTCGCCATCGCCGCAGTGAACGAGGTGCGGTCGATCCTGCTGGTGTCCAAGGTTCCCATCGAGCAGATACGGACGCTCGCGCTCGACACTTCGTCGCGAACCTCTGTCGTGCTCGTCCAGGTGTTGTTGAGCAAGTTCTATGGCGTGAGCCCCGAGCTGACGTCGATGGCCCCGGAGCTTGCGCCGATGCTCGCGCAATGCGATGCCGGCCTCCTGATCGGAG
>DASPLH010000137.1:0-2978 GCA_035627675.1 Clostridia bacterium | reverse complement strand
CTTCGTCCGTCTAAGTGGAAGCAGGCCTTGTTGTAAGATCACGAAACTCGAATCTACCAGCGTGCTTCAGGCCTTCGTCTTCGGGCGGATGTGTGCAGGGCGTGCAAGTTCGCGACAGAGGACTCTACGTTGAATCGACAGAACAGATGGCTCAAGTTCCAGTACTTTCGTCCGGTCGTGGCACTTACCGTGGCAGCGGCCATGATGGCTCCCGCTCCGGCCATTGCCGCCTCGGGCGATCAGGCCGACCTGCAAACAGTCACGCGGATCCGCCAGGAAGGCTTCCGCAACTCGAAGGTGATGGAGATCCAGGGGGAGTTGACGGACCGGCTTGGCCCCAGGCTGACGGGTTCCAGCAACCTGAAGCGCGCTAACGAGTGGACGCGCGATCAACTCACGCAATGGGGACTGGTCAACGCGCACCTCGAGCCGTTCCCGTTCGGACGCGGCTGGGCGTTGGAGTCGGTTTCGGTGCGGATGACGGCCCCGGACGTGGCGCAACTCTATGCCCTGCCCAAGGCATGGACGCCGGCCACCAACGGAGTGCTGAAAGGCGAAGTGGTTCGCCTGGAGGCCACTGACAAAGAAGAACTCGAGAAGGAAGACAAGAACAAGTACACGGGCAAGATCGTACTGGTCGGCAACGAACGCGAGATCAAGCCGCAGACCGAGGCGGCTTCGCGCCGCTACGACGAGGAGAAACTTCGCCAGCTCGGCGATTTCGAGATCCCGGGACAGCCGCGGACCGGCGCGTCCGGAGGTCCTGGCCGCGAGGAGATGATCAGGCGCTTCCGCTTCCAGCGCGAACTCCAGCGATGGCTGAACGATGCCAAGGTCGCCGCCGCCATCGAGCCAAGCCGCGGCGAAGCGGGATTGATCTTCGTGCAGGGCACGCAGGCGTTCAAGCAGGGCGAGCCGGATGGCGTGCTGCAACTGGTGATGTCGGTCGAGCACTGGGGGCGAATCGCGCGGTTGCTTGAGCGCAAGGTTCCGGTCGAGCTGGAACTCGACGTGAAGTCGAGGTTCGAGAACCTCGACGACGGCAACGCCTTCAACACGATTGCCGAAATTCCCGGCACCGACAAGAAAGACGAGATCGTGATGCTCGGCGGTCACCTCGATTCCTGGCACGCGGGAACCGGCGCGACCGACAACGCCGCCGGCTGTGCGGTCGCCATGGAAGCCGTGCGAATCCTGCAAACCCTGGGACTGAAACCGCGCCGGACAATCCGCATCGCCCTGTGGGGCGGCGAAGAGCAGGGACTGCTCGGCTCGCGCGCGTACGTCGCGAAGCACTTCGGCTCCAAGGAAGAGGCGAAATCTCCGGCCAGCGGCCCGGACGCCGGTCTGCCTTCGTACCTGCGCGAACCGCAGGTGACTCCGGTGAACCTCAAGCCGGCCTCGACCAAGCTGGCAGCCTACTTCAACGTGGACAACGGCACGGGCAAGCTGCGCGGTATCTACGCGCAGGAAAACGCGTCGGTGGTCCCGATTTTCCAGGCCTGGGGCGAGCCGTTCCGCGACCTCGGATTCACGGCCGTCAGCCTGCGCAACACCGGCGGCACCGACCATCTCCCGTTCGACGCCATCGGACTGCCGGGGTTCCAGTTCATACAGGACCCGGTGGAGTACGAGACGCGCACGCACCACTCCAACATGGACACCTTCGAACGCAGCCAGCGCGAAGACCTGATGCAGGCCGCCGTTGTGCTCGCAACGTTCGTCTATCAGGCGGCGATCAGGGACGAGATGCTGCCGCGCAAACCGTTTGTGCAGGGCACGCAGGTGGTCATGCTGAAGGACGACAATGCGCCAGCGGTGGCGGACGCTCCAGCAAAACCGGCGAAGAAGGACAAGAAGGCCGCAAAGGGCGGCATGTAGGTCCCTCAGTCACCTTTGCTGATAGCCCACCTTGGCGCAGCCGAAGGCGAAGCTAAGGTGGAGTATCTCCGACAGCGGGACCGCCCGGTCCCGCTGTTCTGTTGTCAGAACAGAGGTCGGGGGCAGATTTCGACGGCGTGGCTTGCGTGCTACACTCGCGCCCTTGGGGGCGTTATGCGCATCGGAGACTACATAGACGACCATTGCTCGCGGTGCAAGCGGAGCACGGACCACACCATCGCTGCGATGAACGGCGAAGAGGTCGTGAAGGTCGTCTGCCGTACATGCAGCAGCGAGCACAAGTACCGTCACAACAAGACCGGGAAGAAAGAGATGACCGCGCAAGAGGCATTCAACCGCGTCATGGCCAGCGTGACCGGTTCGATGCCGAGCGAAGCGGAGAAGAAGTCGAAGAAGAAGAAAGCCTGACAGGTTCTCGTGTGATGAGACGAACGTACATAAGGGTCGGCATGTGGGTGCTGTTCGCGATCATTCAGGCATGCGGCGTCGTCATCCCGCAATTCACGAATTTTCACTCGAACATTTGGCCCCTGTTTGCGGTCCTTCTTCTCGTGCCCGGCATCGCCCTTGTAGCCGTGCTTGAATTCAGTTGGGGTACAGCATTCGCCATACCCGTGAACGCCGCAGCGTGGTACTTCGCCATGAAGTCGCTGCACCGCACGCGTGCGGATCGCACGACATAAGCCGAACGAACGCAACTTCCTCAACGTCCCGACCTGCCTGTTATCATTCCTGACCAAGTTTTCCGGACCATTCCACCGTTCAGGAGATTGAATGCGCCGACTGCAGGTGTCGTGGCTGCTTGTTGTTCTTCTTGTATGTTTCTCGTCCGCATCTATAGGCCAGGCCAGGCAGAAGACTAAGCGTGCCGCACCGGCCAAGGCCGCACAGCCTGCACCGCAAGGTCCGGCTCCCACAATCACCATTGCCGTTGATGCCAGCGAGGCTCCGCGCAGAATCTTCCATGCGCGCATGACCATTCCCGCCAGCGGCAACGAACTCACGGTCTATTACCCGAAGTGGATTCCCGGAGAGCACGGCCCGACCGGTCCCATCGTGGACACCGCGGGCGTTAC
>DASPLH010000136.1:0-6628 GCA_035627675.1 Clostridia bacterium | reverse complement strand
TTCGACGGAAGCGAACCGGACGGTTCGCGAGCGGACGTCGTAGTACATGGCGGCCGAGGCGTCGGCAACGCGCTCATCGCCCTCATCCACAGCCTCGACGAAACCGCCGTTTCGTTTATGAGTGCGGGCTCTGACGATCGTCAACGATTCCGAAGCCGGCGAGTACTGCACCGACCTCGTCGAGAACCTGGCCGCTCCCGCCTGGGTCGAGACGTAAAAGAACTGCTGCACGCGACTCGCCGCGAGGCCGTTTGGGCGTACCCGGTCGATCCGCACGTCCGAAAGCAGCGTGGCGTCGGATGGGTTGTCGGCGATCTGGCGTGCCGAGGCGACGGTCTGAGCAGGATCGGAGAGGTACGCAGCGTCGGAGTCGTTGTCTCCGAACTGTCCGGTCAGCCAGGCCCTGCGCAAGCGTGCATTCTCGCTGGAGGGTTCCGCCGGCTGCGGCGCGACCGTCGGACTCGTGCGGCGTTTGGCGGCGCGATCCGTTGCTCCAAGTTGTGCGAGCCGGGCTTGCGCCTCGGCATTGTGCGGTTGCGCTCGCAGGATACGCTCGCACACCGCCCGCATTCCGGCCGCGTCCCGCATACGCTCGGCGAGGCGAAGCGACATCGCCTGCGATGACGGGTCGGTGGGGTCCAGGTTCAGCGCCGCGCCGGACGCCCGAGCTGCGTCACTGATAAGTCCAAGACGCTCGTAGGCGGAGGCCACGTCGCGCTGCATCGCGGCATTCGATGGGCTTTCCTGCTCGATACGGCGGTACGCGGCCAGCGCGGTGGCCAACCTTCCGTCCTGAAGGTCGAGGTCGGCAACGAGCTTTAGAGCCTGGAGGTCGGCGGGGTCCAAGGACAGTACGCGTTCGGCAGCCACGCGGGCCTGGTCCCGCTGGTCCCGGTTGACGTAGTAGCGCGCGAGCGCGAGATTGGCATCGCGATTCGCCGGTTCGAGCTTCAGTGCGTTCTGAATCGCCGTGAACCGGCAGAGATCGCCGTTGCACTCCGCGCCGGCCTTGAGCCAGGCCGCAACACCGGGATGCTCTGCAGGATGCTGTGCGAAGGCGGAAGCGAAACACAGTACGGCGACCATCAGCAGTGCGCACCGGTTTGGAGGCCAGAGGGTCATCCGGGGACGCTTGTCCCAGCATTCTGTTGTGCGGAAAGGCGAGCTCTCGATGGCATGTTTGCCACGAGAGCCCGCTCCATCCTGAGCCGCTCCCTCCCCACGCTGTTTCCCCCAGGAATTTGTGCGCGGTTGAGTCGCAGGCTCAAACTTTTTCTGGGTCAAGTGAGGAGAGTTTCGCTCCAGTCCGGGAATTGGGAAATGCACTGGAGTACCTAGACCGTCGGTGAATAAATCCCTAGAGGAGCTAGAGGAGAGTTAGGCCCGACGGGCAGGGCAACAGGCGGGAGCATGCCCGTAGCAGCACGCGAATGCGCAGACCCGAATCGGGTGCGGCTGACATCTGCGGCGAACCTCGGCACATCCTACTGTCTCCAAAAGGCGTGAAAGCGAGGTACCCTGTGCCGCGGTTTCGATCCCTGCTTGCCTTTCTGTTTTCCCTCTTGCTGGCGCAGCCTGTCCTGATCGCGTCCGACCTTCACGTGACCGCCGACCCAGCGCGCGAGGTTTACAAGCAATCCGCCTGGGCTCACGGGTACATCCACGGCTATGAGTCGGGCTTCCATGTCGGCAACCGGGACTTCCATATGGGCCGCCGCCTGCGGGAGATGTCCAAGATCAAGGAGTCGAAGGACTGCAAAAAGCAGTACGATTCCGCCTTCGGCGACCGCTCCAGCTTCAGGCAGGGATGCGCGTCGGGCTTCCACGTCGGATATACCGATGCGATGACCGGGCGGCCCTTCCGCGCGGCGCATGAGGCGCGACAGCTGGCGAGGGAGATGTCGGGCTCCCCGCAAGGAAGCGCGGCGCACGAGTTCGACACCGCCTTCTCGTCCGGATATGCGCAGGGGCGAACGCTTGGCTTGAGCGACGGACGGCTGCGCGCGGACTTTCTCCCCGACAAGGCCCTCTGTCCGCAGATGGATCGCGGCGGGAACTACTGCGACGTGTATGGGTTCGGCTTCCGCTGGGGATACTCGGACGGGTACAACAACCAGGCCGAGCCGGAGCAGCACATCCGTAGCGCCAGGAAATGACAAAGTAAGGTTTCCGACTGGTACATGTCCTTCAGACAGTGTACTAACAGGCATCCGAGCCTTTGATTCTCGTACAATCGCGGTTATGCTTTCGGCCAACAGGAGCAAGACATGAAGGCCGCTACCGCGATGAAGACCTCCAACAAGAACTCCGCCAAACGGGCGACGATCCGCATTGCAGTGGTGGAGAGCGACCCGCTGCGTTTTATCGGCTTCCGCGCGCTGTTCGACGCCGAGCCGGAATTCGAGCTGTTTGCGTCCAGCATCCCCGAGATATCGACGGTCGCCGATGTGGACCTGATCCTGCTCGGCAGCCGCGGCCAGCAAAATCTGTTCGACCTGATGGCCAGCCTGAAGGCTGCCCGTCCGGACCTGCGCATCATCGTGACCGGGGCCGGCGCGGATGACGAGACCATCCTCAAGGCGCTTGCCGCGGGAGCCAAGGGCTACGTCGACGAAGCGGCCGCTCCGACGGAATTCGCGATGGCAATGCGTATCGTGCATCAGGGCTCTGTGTGGGCGCCACGGCGCGTGTTGTCCACGTTCATCGAACGCGTGACATCGTCGCCGGGCCGCATCTTCCCGGCCGGCCGCGTGACGTTCACCGACCGCGAAAAGGAAGTCCTGGAACTGCTCGTGGCCGGGCGTTCGAACAAGGAAATCGGCGCCGCGCTGGGCATCGAGGAACGCACGGTGAAGGCTCACGTGGCCAAGCTGATGCGCAAGGTGGGCGTGCAGAATCGCATCGCCCTGTCGGTCCATGCCATCACGCATTCGCTGGTCACGAACAAGTAGTGGTTACCAAAGAACAAGCCCGTGTCTAACGGACGATGTCCGGGCGTGACTTGCCGCTCGGAGGGCGTCGAAGCATACTGACGTCACCTACCACAGAACCTGGGAGAGGGGTTGGGAACAGCCGAAAGGCTTGATCTCAGCCCCCATTTTTCTTGCCGCGATTTCCGCGCCAAGCGGCCGACTCGCGCTCCAGGTGTCGAGACAGTAACCAGGTTTTCAGCACAATTCCGCTACTCGGGGATAACATCAGTGTTTAACAGCCCAGAAAGGCACACACGGATGAAGAAATCGATTGCGGCATGGATGATGATGTTCGCGCTGGGTACGGCGGCTTACGCTGACGACCGCAGCGACGATGTGGAGCGCCTCCGGAAGGCGGGAACGATTCTCAACGAAATCATGTCGGCCCCGGATCAGGGAATCCCGACCGAGATCATCGGTTCGGCACGATGCATTGCGGTTGTGCCTTCCATGCTGAAGGCAGGCCTCGGGTTCGGCGGTGCGTACGGCAAGGGTGTTGCAAGCTGCAAGACTGGCAGCGGCTGGAGCGCGCCGGCATTCTTTGCCGTGAAGGGCGGCAGCTTCGGATTGCAGATCGGCGGTCAGGCAGTGGACGTGGTCATGCTCATCATGAACGAAGAGGGCATGAAGAACCTGCTGGCAAGCAAGTTCAAGCTCGGCGCGGATGCCAGTGTCGCCGCGGGCCCCGTCGGGCGTCTCGCAGAGGGTTCGACCGACTGGAAGATGCGCGCCCAGGTGCTGACCTATTCGCGCGCCCGCGGAGTGTTCGCCGGCATCACGCTGAACGGAGCGGTGATCAACCAGCACAAGGACGACACGCGCGCGTTCTACGGACGCATGGTGCCGTTCAAGACGATCCTGACGGGCGGCGTCGGCGCTCCCGGGGACGCTGCGCCGTGGATCAGTTCGCTGCGGAAACACGCAGGCGGCGGGTCGAGCAAGTAATCTGCGCAGGAAATGCCAAGGGCGGCTTCGGCCGCCCTTTCACTTCTTGCCGAAGCGATGCATCAGCTGGAAATAGCGCTGCGCGCGCTTCACGTCGCGGGAGATCTGCTCCTTCAGCGCGGGCACGGAAGGGAACTTCACCTCATCGCGCAGTCTCTTGAGGAACGCCAGTTCCACCGGAGTTTCGGCCGTGAGTTCGACGGGATGGAAGTTCAGGATGTGCGTTTCAATCGCGAACGATTCGGAGCCGAACGTGGGACGCTGACCGACGTTCGTGACCGAATCGAAGGTCTCGCCGTTGACGGTGATCTGCGTGATGTAAACCCCATCCTTCGGGACCAGTTCGTCATAGCGCGCGAGGTTGATCGTCGGGACCGTGTACTTGGTTCCGTATCCGCGTCCGCGTCCCGGCGTCGCGAGGATTGAGAAGGCACGCCCCAGCAGATGGCGCGCGTTGACCACGTCTCCGGCCTGCACCAACTTGCGCACCTGGCTGCTCGATACGGCCTTGCCGCGAACGGTCAACGGGTCGTAGCTGACAACGTCGAACCCGAGCTTGCGTCCGAACTCGCGCAGGCGTCCGGCGTCGCCCTCGGCCTTGTGTCCGAAGCGGAAGTTGAAGCCCTCATGGATCTCCACGGCCCGCAGCGCGGTCGAGAGGATCGTCTCCGCAAACTCGTAGGGCGGCATCATCGAGAGATCGCGGGAGAAGGGAAGCACGACGGCGAAGTCGATTCCGGTTTTCTCCAGCAGACGGAGTTTCATCGGCATCGGCGTGAGCAGGGGCGGAGCCTCTCGCGGGCGGAGAATCCGGATGGGATGCGGGTCGAAGGTGAGCACGACCGAGCGTGCGTCGAGCTCGCGCGCGCGCCGGACGACGCTGTCGATGACGGCGCAGTGTGCGCGATGCAGGCCATCGAAGTTTCCCACGGTCACGACGGATCGCGAGAAGCCGGATGGGATGTCCTCAAGTTTGCGGATGAGCAGCATCGTCCTCTTTCCAGATGTCGAACTCGAGGCGCAGCCCATCGTGGGCAAGGCGCACATGCGGCGGGAGAGCGGAGTTCGTCTCCTCGTGCGCGAGATCGTGCGAGATGTGGGTGAAAAACGTGCGCTTCGGGTTGAGCCGCTCTACTATTTTGAGCGAGTTCTCGACGGTCGAATGCGTGGGGTGCGGATGATGCCGGAGCGCGTCCAGGAACAGGATGTCGAGCCCGTCGAGACATCCAAGCGACGCCTCGGGTATCGTGCTGAAGTCCGTTAGATACGCCGCATTTCCGAAGCGGTAGCCTACGATCTCCGCGTCACCGTGCAGGATGGACACGGGCAGGAACGTGGCTCCAAAGAGTTCGACCGGGCCGTCCAGCTCCTTGAGTTCGACCTGCGCCAGCCCGCCGTACTTGTACGAGGCTTCGAACACGTACCGGAAGACCTGTTGCAGGACCTTCGCGGTCGCGGCGTTCGCGAACAGCGGAACCTTTGGCCCGCCCGTGACGCGGGGAAACGTCAGCGGGCGCAGGTCGTCCAACCCAAGGATGTGGTCGGCATGGCCGTGCGTGTAGAGCACGGCATCGACGCGGTCGATCCCTTCGCGAAGCGCCTGCTCACGGAAGTCAGGCGTGGTGTCGATGAGCACGCGACGGCCATCCCACTCGAGCATGATCGAAGGCCGCGTGCGGCGATCGTGCGGGTCTGTCGAGCGGCACACCCGGCAATCGCAGCCGATGGTAGGCACACCCATCGACGTGCCGCTGCCCAACACGGTGAGGATGGCTTTCATTGCCGGAGCTACTTCACCGGCGGCGCGCCTGGACCGCCCTCCGTCGCCTGGCGCTGGATCATGTTGATGATCTCCATGTACGTCATGCGAAGTTGGAACAGCGTGCGGCTCAGCATCGCGTGTTCCTGCTCGGTGAGGTTGCCCTTGGTTCTTTCCTCGAGCACGGCGATCATGTCAATCATGTGCCGCAGGCCGACGATGTCAACCCGCCGCTCGGCGCCCGTGTCGAGCGCTCCGGCGAACACCATTGCGTTCTGCACGAGCAGGTCGAGCAGGTGGATGAATTCGATCTTCTCACCGCCGAAAGCCGAACGCGCCTGGTCAGCGTCGTACCCGGTTTCGGGCGAGGGCTGAGGAGCGTCGTGCGTGGGCGTCTCCGGAACGAACGGAGGTGCGTCGTGGCGAGGAGGTTCGGCTTCGGGCGGAATCGGAGCGGTCGCTTCCGCTTCGGGCGCGGCGGGTGGACTGGCCGGCTCCGCCGCCGGTTCGGTATCGGGGCGAAGGTCGCCATCGAAGGTGAACTTGCGTCGATCGGTAACTGTGAATTCTTGCTTTTTCTCGTTCGCCATATGGACCGTTTTCGATATTAGACCTGCAAGGGCAAGCTGACGACCCTTGCAGGCGTGCCTGCAATCTCAATGTCTGTGCCGGGCTGCGCGGCTTCGCGCCGGATAAAGCCCAGGGCTACCGTGTGCCGCGATCCTGCGATGGGGACGATCGCCGCGGAGGTCACTTCGCCCACTTCCTTGCCGTTGGCCATGATCTTCGACCCCCGTTCGGGCGCGGGACCGCCGATCGTGAAGCCTGCAAAGGTGCGGTGCACATTGCCGCGCGCGCGTATACGCTCCACGATTTCCTGTCCGATGTAGCAGCCTTTCACGAAGTGCAGGGCGTGCGCCTGCGCGGTTTCCTGCGGCAGCTCGCGCCCCCC
>DASPLH010000135.1:0-23863 GCA_035627675.1 Clostridia bacterium | reverse complement strand
GTGCCGTTCAACTTAGGATTCGAGTAGATGACCGGCAGACTGTCCCCATTGTCGAGCGCGAGCCGTGTCGTGGAGGCGTTTCTCGACAGCCTGTTGGCGCGGTAATTCACCACCGTCTTTCCTCGCTGCTGTGAGGCGAAGTACGCCATATAAAGATAGACGGACGTACCGTCGGGCTTCCGGTACTCGCGCGCTACCTCGTAATCGGCATTGGGGAAATATTCTCGTCCGTTGATCCAGTCGGCGCGCACTCCGCGCCACTCGCCGATGGTGGCCGGAAGCTCCGCGAGCGAATGATGCGGATCGCGGGGAGGCGGCGTCAACAGAAACTGGACGTACGCCGTGAGCATCACTACGCACAGCGCAAGCGACGCGAGTTCGCGGACCGGGCGCACTCCGCCATCCGTCGTCGTCGCCGCGACGTTTGGTCCTCGCCGAAACAAAACTGTGCCCTGCGACGGCCAGAACTTCACCACCAGGCCGTTGACGACAAACAACGTTACGATGCCCGCCTGGGCCACGAACCAGCCTTGGAAGATGTGCCCGGGGCCGTGCAGACTCCCCGCTCCCCAGGCGAACGCGCTCATGACGGCCATCGCCACGCGCGCACCGTTGGTCAATACCGCCAACACCATGCTCGCAAGCAGTACGAATGCGGCTCGCCGATAGCTCCTCTGCGTGAAATAGACCAGGGGAATGCCGATGGCGACGATCGAGACAAAGAAGCGCACCCCACTGCACTCTTTCGCTACCTCGATCAGTATTCCGGGTATGTGAATGTACTTGCCGTCGTGGAAGACGTTGTAGTCGAACAGGCGCAGCAAAAGGACGCCGATGTTCGCCGACAGGAGCTGAAACGGCATGTGCAGCCGCTCCAGCAACTCATCCATCCACGGCACCATGAATTGCAGGTAGGCCAGCGGCAGGGCCAGTATCTTCAGTTGCCCCCAGCCTCTGAGCAGAAGCACGAGGCCCGGAAGCAGTACGAGAAAAGAGACAGCTTCGGCGAGAATGAGCGCGCCGGCACGGCCCGCAACCAGCAGGACAGCGGAAAGCGCAACCACGGCGGCCCCGGCCAACCTGGCGGGAGCCGCCGGAAGGGATCGCAGCTCCGCACGGCGAGTCCACGCCATGAAAGCGGCAATGAACGGCACCAGCAGCCCGTGCGAATACTCGTCATCGTGCCACCACGTGTCCGCCAGCCACGCGAAAGCCGGCCAGTAGAGAACCAGCAGGGCCAGCACCAGAACACCGGCAGCGGCGATGCCCAGGGAGCGATGCGTCTGTTCGCGTTCCCGCGTGTTCCTATCCGCAATTTGACCAGTACTCATGCACTCACTCGCTACAGATCCGCATCGCCATCCAGCAGATACCAGTTGTCGGGATCGCCGACGAACTGTTCCGCCGGCGACCCGGCAGGAGTATGAACCGCAAAGATTGTCGTCGAAGGCCTCTCGACGAATCCGAACCGTTGCAACCTGCCGGTGACTGCCTTAGCCCCGAAATACCGAAACACGACGGAAGATGCGGTGACCCGCCGGACGCGCCTCAGAAACTCCGCCAGCAGGGCGTCAAACGAGCGATCGAAGTCCTGCACCAACAGATCCGAAATCACGATCTCGTCGTCGTTCAGGTACCAGGTGACGTATCCGACAAGCGCTCCGGAGGCCCGATCCGTCAGGGCCAGCGTCTTGAACTCCTTGTGCAGACAGGACGCGAAACGCCAGTTCAGGAATGCCGACGTGCGCTCGCCGGTCAGAGGCACGGTTGCCGACATCCGTTTCCAGAACTCGTCGAAGCGGTGATCGAAAGTCCGGAGTTCTTCGAATCCGAACGCGCCATCGCGCCGGGCGAACGTCTCGCGGGACGTGACCCGCAACACTGCGTCAATGCCCCAACTCGCCAGCGCGGCCCATCGTCCGAAACGGCGCTCCAGTGCGGCTCGGGTTCGCAGCGGCTTGCGATAAGTGACCTGGTGGCCCAGCAACCTGTATCCGGCACGGAGGATGACCGGCCCCGAGAGGTCGTTGGGAAGCGCGTATATCAAGTCCACTTCCTGCTCAGCACACGACTGGATCGCGGCTTTCTGAAGCATGATCGCCGGCCCGAGCACCCTGTGATTTTTCTTGACGGCGTAGTCGATAGCGATACCGCCTCGATACGCCCGCCCGCGATACACCATGGTGCGAGGGCACAAGCTCGCCGAGCCAACCACAATTTGCTTTCCGGTCTCACGAACCAGCCAGCAAGGCACCGGACCGAAAGGGTTCTGCTCATGGATCCACGTGAAGCGCGGCGGCTTGCCGGTGCGCAACACTCCCGACCACACGTCCAGGATGTCTTCCTTTTGGCGCTTCACATCGGCGCGTTCAATGGCGTACGGCATTGGCTATGCGTTCCCCGTTTCTGTGTGGACGTTGTGGCGCTGCAATTCCAAGTGCTTCGGCTGCACTCGCAGGCGCGTGGCGACCGTCGTCGGGCCGCTGATCGTGATCTGGGCCGCCAGAGTAGCAGCAGGCGACTTGACGTGGTATGCGCGGCTGACCCAACCACCCGAGGCCGTATCGCCGCCACGGGTCCATCGGACGCTGGTACGCGGGTCGAGTTCCAGCGACACGACTCCGTTCTCGAGCCGAATCTCGTATGCGTTCGCCGCAACCGGTTCAATGCCGCACTTCTCGCCGAGATGGAAATGCAAGGTGGCGCGGTGAGATCCGGCGCAGACTAGTTCGTCCGTAATCAGCACTTCGCCTTCAGCGCCAATCAGCTCAATCGTGCGCCGGTGCAGAACAGGATCTTGCAGCCGGGTGTAGCCGTCGTGCTCTCCCGTGACGAGTCCCCCGTCGGGACGCGGCTCCCAACGGATACAACGCGCGTTCGCACGCTTGCCCCAGAGGAACGGTCCCTGCATGACCGACTGGTCCTGGCCGTCGATCTCCACCGTGTTGTGTGCGCGCGTGCTGCGGAAGTAGGCGCGCCATTCCGGATACGTGAAGTAGTCATAGGTTCCGGGATCGACCAGCACGTCCTCGCCGAACGCGCGCAGGGTGAACGCAAGCGCATCCGCGTGACCGTGCGCCGCGATCGATTTGAATCCGTGCTCGCCGCAATCGAAGAACACGCTGATGCGATCGCCGGCTGCGCTTCCGTCCTGCAGGAGGTAAACACCTGCATCGCCGAACGCCACCGACGCCGGCGGCGCAGCGTGGACATGAAGATCTTCGAACTCTGCGCGCGAGCCTTTGCCCAGTAGCCACCGCGTGCCTTCGGCGTATTCTCCCGCGTGGCGCTTGAAGTCTCCACGCCGGAACAACACGGCTCCTGTCGAGAGCAACCCTTTCGCGTCGCCATGCCTGGAGCCGAGATCGAGCACATAGGCATCGTCGCAGTCCCCGAACATGGGCAGAGGTCCGCCTGCGCTGATCTCGGCGACAAAGGCGAACATCTTCTCCATGCGTGCCCAGTATTCCGGCGGAAACTCATCGCCGGTGTGACGGCCCACCAGCGCGGCGAGCAGGAACAGGTGCAGCACGAACAAGTGGTATCCCATCGCCTGCTCACGCCCCGCACCGGATGCATACGTCTGCTCTGCCAATTCGCGGATTAGGATGTCGCGGGCCTGGGCCTTCCATGCTGCCGCGTCCCTCAGTTGGGTGAAGTAGCTGGAAGCGACGTACACGCCCGCAGCCTCGCCGATCGTGTGGTTGTTGGCCGATGACGACTGCGAGTACTTGCGTGTGATCTCCCACATCTGGAGATAGGCGGAGTGCAACAGACGCTCGCGAAGGCCGGCAGCGATTGCGCCCGATTCGCGGATCATGTCGATAGCCCAAACCCAATTGATCAGGCGGATTCCGAGTTCCAGCGGACTGCGCCAGTTCATCCCCCGGCCGAATGGACACTGGTCGAGCCACGACGTGAGCTGGCCGGCAATGGCTTCTGCGTAACGGACGTCGCCGCTGGCACGGTATGCGCGCGCAAGCACCACGAGATGGTGATGGCGGTTCGGCTCCCATACCAGTTTGCAATCGCCGGTCACTTTGAAGTCCCGGTAATCGATCCCCGGGGCGAATCGCATCGGAGCATCGATGCCGGCCGCATGATCTCGATTCCACCCGATGGGGTCGCCGAGATGCTTGTTTTGCAGATCGAAGAATGACAATCGGTTCGCGCGAAGCTGATCCGCGTGGTTCACGAGGCGAGCGAGCCAGCGCTGCTCGGCGGGCGAGGCCTGCTTGCCGGCCCACTCGCCCACCTGCAAGTCGCATACGCGAAATCCGCACTCGCTCTCGGGAGGCGCGGCAATGGCATGTCGCAAAGAAGGGTACGCTCCCAGTGGAAAGCGGACCCGGTCCCCCGTATCGCGAATGGCGGAGGCGGCGCGCCACGCCAGCTCAGATGCTGACATGCTGCGAATACGTCTGAAATACCAAAGAGGCGATTGCATTCTTACGAGACCCCATGTGCGCGTGCTCCGCGCTTGCATGACAACGCTTCGCGGTACACCTGAGCGGTCTTGCCTGCCAGCGCGGCAGTCGAAAACTCGGTTACAGCCCATTGCCTGGCGGCGAGACTCATGTTGTGCCGCAAAGCCGGGTTTCGGAGGATCGCAACAATCCGGTCTGCGAGCACCGCCGCATCGTGAAGCGGTACGACGTAGCCGACTTTGCCGTCCGGGATGATGAAGCGGTTGTCCGATACGTCTGTGGCGACAACCGGAACTCCGGAGGCCATCGACTCGAGCACCACATTCGGAGTCCCTTCGAAGAGCGACGGCAGAACAGTCACGTCGCACGCCGGGTAGAGTTTGTCCACGTCCGGGCGATTGCCGGCGAAAAGGCAACGGTCGCGGATTCCGAGTTCGTCCACCAGTGCGTGAACGCGACGGCAGTACTCGTCCGACCCATGCATTCCTCCGTAGAGCATCTCGCCGACGAACAGGAAGCGCGTGTTCGGTGCATGTTGCAGAACGGTTCTCGCCGCCTCGAACAGCAGCGGATGGTTCTTCTGCTGTTTGAAGCTGCCGAACATTCCAACCAGCAGTTCCCCATCCGCAACGCCGAGTTCGGCGCGCATCGCCAGGGAGTCGCGTGGCGCAAACCGGACCGTGTCCACGCCGTTGTGGATGACGCGGTACTGCGACATCGGATGGCCGAGCATGCGGCTGTTGAACGCCGCCCCTGCATGAGAGTTGGCCAGAACAAGATCCACATACCGGCGCGTCATGTTGAAGGCCAGCAACTGACGCCGTTTGATGTGGTAGTCGGTGTTTCGTTCTGAGCTGATCCGTACCGGAACGCCCGCTATCGCCCCGGCCAGCCGCGCAGCAATATCGGCGTCGAACAGGTATCCGTGAACGATGTCGGCCTTCAGCCGCTTCAGGAGCGCCGCAAGCCGCGGAACCACCGTCGCGTCGAACTTCCATTTCTTCGTCACCAGGTGCAGCCTGTGCGGCTCGCGCAGCTGCTCGCCCAGCGGAACGTAGTCGGAGAGCGAACAGATGTGCATGTCGAATTCCCCGGCGGGCATATTGTTCGTCAACTCGATCACCTGCCGCTGCGCGCCGCCGAATTCGAGGTTGCTGATCACCTGGACCACGCGGATCCGGCTCTCTGGCCGCTGTTGTCCGGCGCAAACGCCTTCTTGGTCTCTTGAAATCACGCCCGCTCTCTCTTCCCGATCGTTTGAAGAAACAGTTGTTCGAAACGTGACATGGCTGTATCGACCTGGTGGTTCCTCACGTAGTAGTCGCGCGCATTGCGGCAAAGCCGCCGGTGCCTTTCTGTATCTCCGCACAAATCCTTGAGCGCGTTGGAGAGTTTTTCCTTCGTAACGAACAGCCCGAGTTGGTTTCTCTCGATGATGCCGTCGGGGTCTACGGTGGACACAACAGGAACACCCCAGCTCCAGGCTTCGAGGAAGGTATTGGGAAACCCTTCGCTGTCGGACGTGCAGCAGAGCACGGTGGAATGGCGATAGAGGTCGGGCATCCGCTCCGGAGCGACGCGCCCGTGCATCACCACATTGGGAATGGCCGCTGCGTCTCGCAACATGCTCTCCGTGTAAGCTCTGCTCCAGACAATCGGCGCAGCTACATCAAATATCAACTGGGGATTTTGCCGCGCTACATCCAACAGAACGTCAAACCGCTTTACCGGATCCAGTCGCGCCGCCCACAGTACCCGATTCCCGCCACGGCCATTTGCCTTTGTGACTTCCGAATCGTCGGGACCCGCGCAAGGCATCGGCAACACGACAGAATCCCGCCCGAACTCCAGCGAGAGCATTCGTTTTTGCTTGTCGGTCTGCGAGATCACTACGTCGGCATGCCGCACGCCGTGCACATACAGCAGGCGCGCTTGCGGAGCCTTGATTCGCGGAAGGCTGCGGGTGCATTCCAGGTCGTTCGCAACGGAATAGACGAACTTGCGCCCATTCCTGCGGCACCACATCGCAAGCTGGCCGGTCGCGGCTTCGGCGGCATTGAAGTAGTAAAGGTCTGCGTCCGCCTTGCGAACAGCCTTGAGCAAGGAGGTCCAGCGTGGAGTCAGGAACCGCAGCCCGGGGATCCCCTCCGATCTCCCACACATCGGGATCACTCGAACGCCGTCGATAACCGTGTCCTCTGGTTGCCCGTCATTCCAGGTGAGGAGAGAAACCTCGTGGCCACGCTTGGCGAGCCACCGCGCCAGCATGGTTGTCTGGCGCTCCACGCCGCCGACGTGGCCGGTGCCGCCACCCTGGAGCGCGCCGAATGCGAAGTGGGCCACTATGCAGATACGGGCCAAGTTGACTTTCCTCCTGAGTGCATTGGTGTGGGCACACGCCTGCGCAGCTTAGCGAGCCTGCCGCGTGACAGCGCAACTACACTCCACAATCCTGAAACCGTCGCCAGCAAATCGGCGGGTGTTTCATGTACACCAAGTGATATACGCGGAAGCGAAAAGAGATCGTGACCGGCCTTCACCGTGCCGGAATCGCTCGTGACCGCGGCTTCGTACCCGCACTCCCGCACAAGCTTGGCGATACTCGCGTCGTAACTGCCATTCGGATACGCGAGGTAGCGGCAGTCTTTGCCGAGATTCTCCTCCACGGCCCGCTTGGACTCCCGGAGCTGGCGCACTGCGTCTTCCTCCGAAGTGCGCCGCAGGAGGACGTGATCGACCGTATGACTTCCAAACTCGAGCATGGGATCCGACGCGGCCTGACGTGCGTCCTCCCACAGCAGCACCGCCGCCCAGGCGTCCTGCTGCAACGCATCTCGAAGCGCAACACCGGACTCTCTCTCGAGTTTCGCGGCCAGACATTCCAGTTCGCTCCGCATCTGCTCGTCGTCGAGCGCGGCATTCTTCGCCGTGGCGCGAATCTCAGCGTAGAACTCCGCCAGATCTTCCCGCGAGGAACCCCGGGGCTGCAATCTGCGTCCCCCGACCACAACTTCCCTGCCCTGCATCGAGACCTGTTGAAGGGCGTAGTCGAGCCGGTCGCACCAAAACGGCCGCTGTTCCTCAACATGTCCGGTAGTGAGGAAGATCGTTGCCGGGGCGTTATGCTTCCGCAAGACAGGCAACGCATGCGTCAGGTTATTCCGGTAGCCGTCGTCAAACGTGACGGCGATGGAGTACGGTCGCACCGGCTTGCGGCCGGCAACCATCTCCGCAGCGTCTTCCAGGCTCACGAACCGGTAGTGCCGAGCCAAGATGGCGAGCGCGTCCTCAAGCCGGCTTGGCGGATATTGCTCGCGCAAAGGGCGCCATGAGCACGTCTCATCCATCTGCATCGTGCCGTGCAGCGTGAGGATTGTGATTCTTTTCCGGTTGAGCCACATCCAGAGCCGGAGCAGGCCTGTCCGCCGCAGCGCTTCGGCTACGAGGATGCGAGCGCGTCTGGGCGCGCGATGATGGACCTGGCGGTGGCTCATCTATATCCGAGTTTCCGATTCATGGCGCCGGCTTCCTCTTCGAACACGCGGAGTTCTTCGGCGCTCAGCGCCTGTTTCCAACGGTCGTCGAGCCGGATCTCGCTCGAGGAATCCATTCGCATCCCGTTTCCAACGATGTGCTGTTCGACCGAGCGGAAGTCCATGACCATCTTCGCCGGGTCGGCGCCGATGAAGGCGAACAATCCCTCGAGTGTGCGTGCGGGCTCCCGGCACAAGTCTTCGTAATGGATCACCTTCGAGCGGTCTCGGGCCACGGTGGCAAGAACGGCTTCCGCTTCTTCATTGCTGCGCCGCCATTCACGGGCCGCGGCGTGCATCGAGATCGGAATCGATTTGCGAGAACCGCCGTCGCCGCCGGACCTGCGAGTCGGATCACTCGCGTCGGCAAACAGCTCCGGACGCATGTAGGTGTTCATCACGGCACGGCCATCCCGAACGATGCGGATCACGCGAATGTCCAGTTCCGGATTGCGCAGCAGATACTTCAGTCGAAGCCCGACCTTGGAAGAGTCCAGGACGATTCGCTTGCCGGTGCACTCCAGCACCGACGCGATCAGATCGGCATTGCGCCTCTGCGTTCGCTTGACGGCAGTGCGCCACGCCGGAGACAAGGCCAGCGCAGCGTCGCGCGCAAGTTCGGCAATCGGACCGCGATGGAGCGGCCGAACCAGCCGCCTGACGTAGCCGGAATCAACGCTGCGAAGGTAGTCCGTCCCGGCATTCGCCACATCGAACGCATGGCCGCGGCGTCGCATGGCCTCGCTCACCCGGTTCCAGAACGAGCACGCCTTGATGGGCGACAAACACGAGCAGCGATACCGGTCAACGTCTCCCAGGTTCGAGAGTTTCAATTCGCCAACGGTGCACACTTCCGGATGTGCGCCCAGCAGCATTGCCGTGAGTGTCGAGCCCGAGTGACTGGCCGCGAGCAGATACACCAATCGGAACTTCTGTGGTCTGTCCATCGTCATCCGTGCAGCGGTTGCGTTCATCGTTTCCGCCTTTGCGGCGGGATCCACCGCCCGCCAGTTACCGCTACGCCTGTCAGTTCTGGAATGGCCCCAACCACGGCCTCACGCTTCCGCTCGCGCACGGGCTCTTCTGCACCGGCCCAGATCGCGCCGTGCTGTCCCGCCTCCATGGCCTTCTTACGCTCAACCCACACCCGCATCGTCAAGCCGATCGCACACCACATGGCGACGGAGCCCTCGCGCGGATAGAACGTCTGGCTGCCAGTGCTGGCGACCAGCAGCGCGAGGACAAGCGAGCACGCGACGCCGCCCATCGCGGTGTACAGAGGCTCTTTGCGGTCGCGAAACAGTTTGATCGCATGGACCAGCACGACGCCGTAGAAGGCTATGACCACCGCGAAGCCGATAAGCCCCGTATCGAGCCATATCTCGAGGTAGGCGTTGTGGGGATGCCCAAACCCCTCGCCGAACTGCAGGAGATACGCCGTGATGCCGGTACGCTGCATGGCGAGCCGGCCATATCCCGTGATTGGCGCTTCTCTGATCTTCTCCACAACCAGCGGCCAGGCGATGGAACGTCCCGCGGTAATCGTGTAGGTGTCCGGACCGGGGCCGCCGCCGGTTCCGAGCGCGGTATTACTGTCGCGGCTCTCCTCCGTGAAGCCCTGAGTCATGCGTTCCAGCGTGCCAGGCACTGCGGCCACGATGATCAGCGCCGCGATGGGTATCAACAGGAGGTTCTTGCGCCAGCGCAGAACGCTCAACACAAGACCGACGAGCATCCATGTAACGTACCCGGTTCGTCCGGCCGTCAGCGCCATCGCGTATGCCGTCGTGATCGAAGCGATCAGCGCGAGGTTCCGGGTGACACCCCTGGTGAGCGCGGGCCGAATCGCGATGACCGCCCAGGCCGCGCCCGCCAGCATCATCGCAAGATTCACGCGATGGTACCCGACCTCTTTCACCAGCAGCTTCAGTGCTCGTTCCGAAAGATCCTCGCCGGTGATCGCACTGCTTGGCGGCATCCACCGGATCACTTGAAGTCCCAGCAACACGTAGACCAACAACAGGGCGGCCACACCCCACTTGAAACGTTCACGGCTGCGGCAGCCGGCGAACAGCAGCAGCCCCGGGATGACCCACTTGTAGCAATTGATCACATACTCGCTTACGAGCGACGCGATGCTCACGGTCTCGTGGACCTGCCCGCGGGCGGCGAGACCGAAGTATTCGAGTTCGTCACGGCCGATGACGAGTCGCACAAAGCTCACCATCACTACCGTGAAGTACAGGAGCAGTAGCGCGGTGACGTACCGCGGCATGTCCCACCGCAGCCCCTCCTCTGCCCGGCGGCTGAAAAATGCGAGCACCACTACGAGAAGCACAAGGTTCCAGGCATTGAGTCCCTGGACGCCCAGCAAGCTCTTGGGCATGTCCGGGTGCTCGACGACCGCCATCAAGGCGATCACCCCGCAGAGCGCCTTGTACCAGTCCCTCCACGCATAAGTGGCAAGGAACAGGCAGAACCCGGTAAGGAGCGTGAGACGGATCATCGCCGCGCGGCATCCTTGCCTGCCAGTGAAGTTTTCGTCCCCGATACGGCAAGCGACCGCAGCCAATGGCGAAATACCAGAAGACAGAATCCAGTATTCGTCACCAGGTAACGCTTCCAGAGCCGTCGCGGTTCCTGCTTGAGCCGGTAGAACCATTCCAGCCCGAGGCGCTGCCAGGACTCGGGAGCTCGCAGCACCTTCCCTGCGTACACGTCGAACGAACCGCCGACGCCATGAATGACAGGAATGCCGAGTTCGCGTCCCCAGCGAGCCATGAAGCGTTCTTTTTTCGGCGATGTGATCGCGACGAACAGAACGTCGGCACCGGCAGCCGCAATCTCGGCAGCGACGGCCTCGCCTTCCTTATGCAGGTCGAAGTATCCGTTCCGCGCCCCTACGACTTTTACGTTCGGGTAGTCGCGCGCGATGTTCTTGCATACCGTATTCAGAACCTCGTCGGTTGCCCCGAGGCAGAACACCCGGTATCCCTCCTGGTTCCCGCGGGCGAGGACCTGCATCATGATGTCGATCCCGGCAACACGCTCCGGGAGTGGAGCGCGGAGAACATGACTCGCCCAGACGAGCGACATCCCGTCCGCGAGAAGCATGTCGGAACTCAAGACATCGGCGCGCAGCTCTTCGTCGCGGACCATGTTGAGCGCCTTGGCTGCATTGACCACTCCGATTCGCAGTTCTGCGCGCTCCACGATCGCACGGTGCACAAGTTCAAGAGCCCGACCCATCGTGATGGCGTGAAGATCCATGTCGAGCACGTGCACGCGCGGCTCCTGCGACATCCAGGCGGCGTTCTTGAGGCTCCTGGCCGGAGCCGGAGAGCTGGCGGACGAGTTCCGCATTACTTTGTCTCCGTCGCCGCAGGCCAGGCGTACAAGAGCCATCCCAAGTGGTAGGGGCGGTCCTCATAGTCGATCGCGTCTGGCGGAAACAGAGTGTCCACCGGGAACCGGAATCGCGGGTGGATACTGCTGGCGAAGGCCTGGGCGTAACGCACGAACTTCCGGGGTTCGCGACGCGCCACCTTGCGCCAGATCAGGTCCGCCTTTCGGTCGAACAGCGTTGATCCGTTCAGTTCCGGAGCCTGGACGAGCCAGGAGAGTCCTTTGTCGATTGCTTCCCGCAGGTCGGTGCCGGTGCAATCACGCAGGGCGAACAGCGCCATCGGAGCCATCGCGTCCTGGTGGATTGCATACACCGGATAGCCCTCGACAACGCCGCCGGTCCGGCAGTCGTAATGCCACCACCATTGACCCGCGGAGCCCTGTAGCGCGCAGATTTGTTTCGCGCATCTTTCCGCTGCCGCCTTGGCATTCACATCGCGCGAGATGCGGAAGTAGTGGGAAAGCGCGTGGATGGGATATACCTGGTCGGCGAAGCAAGCCACATGCATGCGGCTGGTGCTGCCGACGATGTGGGGAAAGATTCCGGCCGCCGGATGGAAGCTCTTCATGAGTCGAGCGGCGAGCTTTTCTCGCAGGTCGCCAACCTTGGCTTCCTCGTCCAGACATAACGCGGAAAGAGCCCAGGCCACCTCGACCGTGGGATAGTCGCGACGGTCGGCCTGGAATTCCAGCAGTTTGGACCACGCCCAGCTTCGGTCCGCGATGCCGTTGGCGTGTGCCGCCCAGAGGACCAGCGCCACGTCGCCCAGACTTTTCATTCCCGGCGTTTCCGCGCGAAGACGCTCCAAAACCGCCTGGCGCGTGTCGCCGCACAGTGCGGCCGAACAGACGCGCTCGTCTTCTCTCGCCAGTCCAATCAGGGTGATGGCCGTATATCGCAGGCTCATTCCCTCTTGTACGACCCGATCGTTGTCGCGCCGCACCCGGAACACAAACGCCTTCTCGGCAGGCGAATACATTCGCGCCAGTGCACGTGGCGCATGTGCGCGCATCTCGGCCACGAGGTCCGGCCACCGTGTTGTCCGATCTTTCTGGAGAGCCACTGCCGTGGCCTGCCCGTTGCAACCCAAGTCCGTCAAGACTTCTCTCCTTTATTCACCTTCGTCCGTTCGCACAGCTTTACACGGCGCCGCTGCCGCGCAACACGGCAGGGATGGTCCGGAAGAGGATCTTCAGATCCAAAGCGAGGGACCAGTTGTTGATGTACTGAAGGTCAAGTTCCAGCCACTTGGAAAATGGCAGGTTCGAACGTCCGGATACCTGCCACAGGCAGGTGAGCCCGGGCTTCACGCTGAACCGTTTCCGCTGCACACCTTTATCGAACAGGTCGACGTCGCGGATCGACATCGGGCGCGGGCCGACGAGGCTCATCTCGCCCCGGAATACATTGAGGAACTGCGGCAACTCGTCCAGGCTGGTGCGCCGCAGGAAGCCGCCCACGCGCGTGATGCGCGGGTCGTTCTTGATCTTGAAGATCGGACCTTCGGCCTCATTCAGATGCTCGAGTTCCGCCTGCAATCTCTCGGCATCCGCGACCATCGTCCTGAACTTCAGCATCTCGAAGCGCCGCTTGGCGAAGCCCACGCGCTCCTGGCGGAACAGGATCGGCCCCGGTGAGTCCAGCCGGACGGCGATGGCGATGATGCACAGGAGCGGCAACAGGACCGGCATGATCAGGATGCAGAAACCCAGATCGATGGCTCGCTTGGCGATGAGCATCCACTCGTCCTGCGCGACCGGCTCGAGGGTGAGCAGAGGCACCGAGCCCATGTGAACCAGCTTCATGCGGGCGACATGCACATCGAACACATCGGCCATCATCTCGAGGCGGACGCCTTCCTCCTCGCAAGCGCGAGCGATGGCGTCCACGTCAGGGATCATGGCGCGCGGAACGGCCAGGATCACGTCGTCCACTACATGGTGTTTCAGGACCGAAGTGATGTCGGCGACCGAACCCAGCACCGGGGAGCCGGCAACCTCGCTTCCGCAGTAACGGACGTCGGGATCGAGGTGGCCGACCACATGAACGCCCCACTCGACCGCTTCGCGAAGCGACTTCGAAAGCTTCAAGGCCCGATTGCCGGTGCCGATGATCAGCACGTTGCGCAAGTTCAAGCCACGGCGCAGCGACCGGCGGAAGTACACGAGGGTCGCGATGCGCACGGTGCTGAGAAGCACGAAACAGATTCCGGCGAAGCCGATGATGACCGCGCGGCTCACGTAAGTGATCTTCAACAGGAAGAGCAGCGTCAACAGAAGCGCCACGCCCGCACCCACGGCGCGGGTGATCGACCAGAGATAGCCGATCTCGGAGGTTTCGCGTGGGCTCTTGTACGCGCCGAAGTACGGCAGCAGGACGCTCCAGATCGAGAGGATCAACGGAAGCAGCGCGGCATGGGAGAAGAATTCGCCCGGTTCGCTGCCGTACATCAAATGCCGAAACAGGTACGCCAGCAAAAAGGACCCGACAATGACGCCGATGTCGAACAGGAGCGTGACATCGCGAACCTGCTGAGTCTTGTTGTCGAACACGTTAGTCTCTCACCTCGTGATTTGCAGACTTGATAGGCTCGGCCTCGCGGCTTAACTGCACGCGCTGAGTCCCGTAGTAGCCCCTTTGGTACTGCGGTGGGAGAGTGCTTTTGAAACCGTTGAACACGACGCCAATGGGAACTTGAACCTCAAACTCCTGGCGCGCGGCTTGCGCCATCTCGATCGGCGTCGAACCTGCGCGCACAACCAGCAGCAAGGCGTCGCAGTGCTTGGCCAGAACGCTGGCGTCCGACACGGGAGCCACAGGCGGAGTGTCGATCACGATCCAGTCGAAGTAGTCCGAAATGCGATCCATGAGGGCAGCCAGGCGATCGCTCCCGAGCAGGTCTCCCGGGTGCTCCACGTGCCGTCCTGCCGGCAGAAAGAAGAGCTCGCCGGCCTCCTGCTTGCCTTCGTACTGGATCGCTTCTTCACCGGCGTTGCCCAGCAGACAATCTGCCAGACCCGGGGAGGCCTTGGCTCCCATCGCGAGGTGCAGGCGTGCACGGCGCAGGTCCGCGTCCACCAGCAACACCTTGCGGCCGTGCTGCGCACATAGAGCGTGCGCAAGGTTGAGAGCGACGAACGACTTACCTTCCTCGGGCAGGGCGCTGGTGATCAGCAGGCGTTTCAGCGCCCGCTTTTCACGAAGCTGGTACAGGCGTGAGCGCAGGCCGCGAAACTGCTCGTTGAGGCCGGCATCGGCGGTCAGGCCGAACAGCACGGATTCGCCATCGCGGTTCCAGACGGCGAGCGAACATTGGAGGCCGGCGGCAGTCGGCGGCTGTGCAACGGCAGCAGTGGCGGGCATCCCGGCGAAGGCCGGCGTCGCGGCGGCAGCTGCGCTCTCGTTGGGGGCCGCCTGCTCAGACGCAGCCTGTGCGGGCGCTCCCTCGAACAGCTTCCTGGTCGCTTCTTGCTCGGCCTTCGATAATGCGTCGTAGATACGGCTCATTAAGACTCCTGTTTCACTGCTGTGCTGCGCTCGTTCAACCGCTCAGCCAGACTCACGAGGCTCTTGAAAATCACGGCACTGTCATCCGCCCTCGGGAGCTCGCCGGCATTCGGGAGAGCCTTCCGGTCGGCAAGATCCCAATCCCGGGCCACGTTGCCGACGATTTCTGGTCCCACGGTGGTGCGGCCGTCCGCGAATGCCGCAATCAGCGAGTTCTCGCAGATCAGGTTGATCAGTCGCGGGATTCCGGCCGCGTGCTCCTGCACCGCGGCAATCGCTTCCGCCGTAAACACCTCCCGCTGCGCGCCGGACATGCGAAGGCGCTGCTGGATGTAGTGCGTGGTTTCCTCGGCGGACAGCGGCATGGTTTTCGTGCGCAGCGCGATGCGCTGGCGCAATTGCCGAAGGTGCGGGCTTGCGATCTTCTCCGCCAGTTCGGGCTGCCCGCAGAGCACGATCTGAAGGAGCTTCTGGCTGGAGGTCTCGAGGTTCGTCAGCAAACGGATCTCCTCGAGCATGTCGTCGCTGAGGTGCTGCGCTTCGTCGATGATCAGCACGGGCGTTTCGTTCTTGGCGAGCCGCTCCAGCAGCCAGTCATTCAGCTTCAGCAAGATCTCGCCCTTGCTCGTGCTCTGATTTTCAATGCCGAACTCGGCCAGCATGTAGTGGAAGAACTCCTGCTGCGTAAGCCGCGGGTTGAAGATGAACGCCGTGGGCATGCGCTGTTCCCGAAGCCATTGCAGCAGCCGGTTGAGCAGGGTGGTCTTTCCCGTGCCGACCTCGCCCGTCAGCAACACGAACCCTTTCCCGGTACGAATCCCATAGGCGAGGCAGGCGAATGCTTCCCGCAACTGCGGAGTGAAGTACAGGAACCTCGGGTCGGGGTTCGCCGTGAACGGGTTTGCTGTCAGTCCGAAGAACCGCTTATACATTCGTCAATTCCCCGCTTGCGCCGCTCGCACCCGCCCGCGCTTGTGCAGCCGGGCAAGGCGATGCTTCCAAAAGCCACGTTTGTCGGGAAGACCCGCAAGCACCGGAAGCTCGAGGTAGAACTCCACGTCTTCAACCGTCCGAAGCGGTCTGCGCCGCATCTCGAAAAAAACCGTCAATCCAAGGCCTATCGCCCCACCCAGTGCGAACCCGCCAATCGCGATCAGCGGACGATTCGGAGAGACCGGTTTTTCCGGCAGGTTTGCCGGATCGACGATCTTGAAACGTTCGCCCTGCTGCTGCCGCTCCAGGTCTGTTGCCATCTCGGACTGGGCTTTCTTGGCCAGCAGTTCGTTGTAGAAGGTCAGCGCCGTCTGGTAGTCGCGCGTCAGGTTCTTGTACTGTTCCTCGACGACCGGCGTGAGATTCAGCCGTGCTTGAATCGCGTGAACCTGGTCCTGAAGTCGCTTCTGGTCGGCCTGGCGCTGCTTGACCACCGCTTCCAGGGAATGGAACTGGTTGCGAAGTTGGAGCACGTCTGCCGGAGCCGCGCCCGCCGGGCTGTCGGCCTGCGGGGTCTGGACTGCCGGCGTCTTCGACGCTTCCAGCTTCTTCCGCATCTGCACGACGTTGCTCTTGGCCTTTATGACGTCCGGATGGTCGTCCGTATATCTCGCCTGCAGCGCGATCACTTGCGCCTGCGCCGTCGCCAGTTGCTGTTCCACCGCCTGCGGATTTGCGTCGTTCGACTGCCGTGCGTTCCAGGCGGCGGTCTGCTGGGCAAGCATCGCCTGGGTGTAGTTCTTGTCCTGCTGCGCCCGGTTCAGGGCCTGTGTGGTCGCTTCCAGCTGAGTCACGTAGCCGGAGAGCAGCGCCAGGTTCTGCTGCTGCTGCTCCGGCAACTGCCCCATGTAGCGGGTCTTGAACTCGGCAAGCCTGCGGTCCTGCTCGTCGAGCGCGGTCTTCGCGTCGTGCAACTGCTTGCTGAGGAAGTCGGTCGTGTTCTGGGCGCGCTGTTCCCTGACCCGGAGGTTCTCCTCCATGAACATGGAAGCGATCTCGGTGCACACGCGCTGTGCAAGCCGCGGGTCCTCCGAGGTAAAGCTGATGGCAAATCCAGTGACCGTATTTCTTCCGCGAGAATCGCCGCGGATGGAGGTCACATTGATCGATTTGCGCACTCGCTCCAGCAAGTCTTCCATCGGAAGGTGTCGCGAATCTTTGTACAGCCCAAATCGCTGGATCATCGGCTCGAGCCGGCTCCGGCTGAAAATCTGCTCCTGCATGGTGGCCAGGCGCTCGGCCAGGTCTTCGGTGACAACCGGCCGTACGAAGTCGTCCGGCACCCGCTGCTGCTCCACCAGCACCGTTGTCGTCGCCGTGTACTGGTTCTTCAAGACCAGGGACGCGGAGTAGGCCCCCACCGCGAGGACAAGCGCAGGCGCGATCAACACCACCGCGCGCCGGCGGAGGATACCCAGATAGTCGCGAAGAACGAGTGGACGATGGCTCGACATTAATCTTCCTTCACTTAACGCACTCTTACCGGGAGCAGGATGAACCGCAGCCCGAACTCAATCGCGTGCCGGGTGACCAGGTCATCGCATCCGATGCCGGTAGCGCAACCGCCGGCATGGTCCTGCCGCTGCAGGTTGTAGCTGGTGAACGCCTGAACATGCGAGCCGAGCTGCCGCCTTATGCGAATGCCGGCAGCGCCGCTGTGAAACCTGCCTTGTTCCACGGCGCTGCTCAACTCCGAAAACGAGGAGTTGTTCGCGTACGCACCGCGGATCTCCGCGCTCCAGTTCCGCGACAGACTCGCGCCAAGGCTCGCTTCCACCCGTCGGCTGTGCGAGCCGACCATCACGCCGGAGCCGTTGCGTGTGCCCTCGGTATAGGAGGCCTGGAATGTGCGCCTCCCGGTTGAGTAGAGCAAGGTTGCGGAGGTGCTGAAACGGACGCTCTTGCTGCTCTCCGACTCGCTGATTCCGAGCTTGGTCAATTCCGGGCCGACTGCCACGTTCAACAACCACGTCCGGCTGAGCTGCCGGGATACGGAGAAGTGGAAGGTGTGGCTGTCGATCTCCTGCACCGCGTCCTGGAAGCCAAATCGAGTTAGGCCGTAACTCACGCCGATGGAGGTGCGCCGGTTCACCACGTAATTGAACGCCGCGCGCCCACCGATCTGATTGCCGTCGATCGTGCTCGCCTCGCCGCGGTGCCGAAGCAGGGTGTAGGTTCCGCCGAACGAAAGAGACTTGCGGCGGTCCAGCATGTACTCCATCTGACCGGCGGTCGTATTGGTGAATCGCGGTGCATGTCCGACGATGATCGAATCGTCCGCGAGCACCGGTTCTTCCAGCGAGGGGTCGCCAATGTCCTCGAGACCGGTAAACCTGTTCGATTCCGACGTGTACGCGAAGTCGTTCGCGAAATACAGGCCCACGCGACCGAGCTGCACGCCCTGGCTGATCGACAGTTGATGCATGCTGTTCGTGCTGGCCTCGCCGCTGGTGTAGGGGCGCCCGACGGCACCGTAGTTCAGGGTAGTTACGTTGTGTCCCGCCCGGCGCTCAAATTCCAGGGAGCCACCGACGATGCTCGTCGACTCCCACTGCATTCCCTGATCCGCCTCGCGTGTATTGCCGCTGATGCGGTGCGAGAATCGGAGACTCGGCGACAGAAACGTGCGGTTCATCGTCGGACCGGAGACCTTCAACGCCTGGAAGCCGGTCGGCGACGTGGCAGGTAACGAGGTCTGCGCGTCGGGGACTGCGTCCGATGGCTGCTGGCCGGCGTCGGACGACGGTGCAGGAACAGACTGCGCAGCCACCGGAGTGCCGCACGTCAAAATCAATCCGGCCAATAGAACCGTTGCTAACTTCATATATCCCCTCACGGGACCACCACCGTGTCGCCGGCGATCAACGGAATGTCCTGCGCAGTGTTCCGCCCCTCGACGAACTCTTTGTAGTTGAACTTGTACTTGTGCTGGCTGCCGCTCTCATTGCGCAGCACCAGGATCTTCTTCGTGTTGGCGAACTGGGTGAAGCCGCCGGCCGACGAAATCGCCTGCGAGACCCTCATTCCAGCCGTCAACGTCATCGGCCCCTGGCGCGCCACTTCGCCGATCACGTACACGCGCTTGCTGCGCACTTCGGTGACGACCACCGTCACGCGGGGATCCGTCAGGTACTTACGCAGCTTCTCCTCGATCGAGGCGCTCAGTTGCGCTGCCGTCATGCCGGCGGCTGGAACGTCGCCCAGCAAGGCGATCGTCACGTTTCCATCCGGCCGCACGGGCACAGCCCCGGACATGTCCGGTTCGCGCCACACACTCACCGTCAGCAGATCTTCGGCGCCGATCTTGTATTCCTGGGTGGCGACGGGCGCAGCCGCCGAAGCTTGCGCCGCCTGGTTCCCGGCGTTGGCTGCGGGAGCCGCTTCCTGGGCACTCGAAAGACCCGCCAACAGCATCGTCACCGCCAGCAACATCACCGTATGTCGATTCACCGTTCGCCTCCTGCGTCTGGAACTGCGACCGACGGCAGGCCAAACTGCTTCAACTTGTAGAGCAAGGCTTTGTAGCTGATGTTCAGTTCCTTGGCCGCGCGCTTGCGGTTCCCTTCGGTCCTCGCCAGGGCGTCTGCGATCACCTGTCTCTGCCGCGCATGGGCAGCCGCCCGCGACGCCTGCTTCAACTGAACAGGCATGGTTTTCGTTACATGGCCGAAGCTCGAGTTCTTGAGCATCGTCATCACCATCTCTTCGTCTTCAACGGCCAGCAGCATCTTCAGCGCACCCTCGAGCTCGCGCACATTGCCGCTCCAGGGGTGCTGATCGAAAAACTCCAGGAGCCTTGCGCTGAGACGGGGTTCATCGCGATGGAACTCCGCGGCAACACGAGCGAGGAGATGGCTCACAAGCTCCGGAATGTCTTCGCGGCGGTCGCGCAGCGGGGGCAGGTACAACGCAATAGCGCTCAGCCGGTACAGCAGTTCGTCGGCAAGCAGATTCTGTTCCGCCGATAAGCTGTCGCTCGGGGTGCTCAAGCTGATGAGCCGAGGAGCGCCGGTGTCGGAGCCATGTTGACGCAACCACGCCAGTAATACTCCCTGTGAGGACTCCTGCAGGCTCGCCACGTCATCCAACAGGACCGTCCCCGCGTGGGTCACATCGTTCAGCAGCTGGCGCAGTGTTTCCGCGGATGCCGTCCTGGCCGAGATCACCGTGAACGGCGCAGCACGACGCGCCGATCGCTCGTGGATGTCGCGCGCCAACAGGCTGCGGCCTGTTCCGTGCTCGCCGATAATCATGAGCGGTAGATCAGTCGCCGCCGCACTTCCTACCACCTTCTGGAGATCGCGCATGGCGGGATTCCCAACCTGCGGCCAGAAGAATGTTGTGATTTGGTTCATCGCTATCGACGCATGCTCTGCCATCTGTTGTCCCCGAAGGGTCCGAACACGTTAGGGCACGTGACATGCCACACGCGTATCAAGGCAGGAACTCTTAAGAATCAGACACTTACAACGTCGTGGCGCTGGACGGCTCAACCACAGGGCCAGCGCCGTTCTTGAGCAAGTGGAAATGTATTTCCGTTTCTTACTGGAAATCCGTTTCCACGCGCCCAGCGCCGGCCCTTTCCGGGTGTTCGCGCCATGAGCGACGAAGAGGATCGACGTTCTTCGATGTGCAGGGATTTGCGGAAAGCACCGACGGAGGGCGCGGAAGGGGGAAATGCACAGCGATCTTTACGCGGGCTAAGCGACGTACTTTCAGGTACATACGGCGCGGCTGCAAAGCGGCACTCTTCGGCGGGGCAATTGCAATTCGTTCTGACAATGAGTGGTGTGGGGGAAAGAATGAAGAAGTACCTGTTGCCAGCTGTCTTGGTCTGCGTGATGTGGCTTTCGATAGGCGCATCGGCAGAACCGGTATTGCAACTCTATATTCCCGGAGCTGCCTACGATGCCCTATCTGAGACGTGGGCGATCTCGGGAGCCAGTACGTTCGACATCTGGGCGGTCGCCTACCTCGGTAACCCGACCACCGGCGGCGTCTACGACGTTAAGCTTGCGGTCGCCTACCAGCATGGATCCGGGACGACGTTGTCCATCGCCCCGGCCACCACGGGTGGTTATGGTGGATTCACGGACCCGGACACGCCGGTTGCGCCAACGTTGCTCCAGACGGTAACGAATGGCGCGGCCCCCAAGACAGGCGATGGTGCCAATCTTCCGAGCCACGGCATCTATGGGGCCGGCACGGACTGGTCCGAATACGCCTTGGGCGATTTCACCGCCAAGAGCTCTCCGTGCGCGGATTTCATCAACGCGATGCCGTCACCCGGCAGCACCAACTGCCAGATCAACGCCTACACAGTCACCATCACCGGCGGCAGCAGCCCGTGGATCCATTTCGACCTGTACGACCACTATGTCAGCAGGCAGGGTGCGTACCGGTACGTGAACGCTCCGTTCAGCCATGATGGGGAGTCCGACGGCGGCCAGGTCCCCGAGCCTGCAACCGTCTTGTTGCTTGGCTCCGGACTGCTCGGCCTGGCAATGCGCCTCCGCCGCGCCATGAACACCTGACCGGCATTCCAGCCACCGAGCCCGGACGCTCCGCGTCCGGTTTTCTTGTTAGGGGGCACCGTCGCCGTGGTTACCCGATATCTATTTGCATTCCCCAATGTGCATTGGTTTTCACTTCAGGGACACAGCACGTAGCGCAGCGATCGGAGAACGCGAAGCCAATCTGCTGATATGACAAGACTTACAAGGCATCACCAAACTTCTCGCAAGGCGAGCCTCTGGCTCGGCGATTGCACTGACAAGGTCACGTGTCTGACAGTCACGGATGGAGGAAGCTTTACAGAATGAATTACACCAGGATGATGGGGGTACTGGTCATCGCTTTGTTGCTTGTGACGGCGGCTGCTGCCGAGCCGACGCTACAGCTCTACATTGAAGGTGCCACGTACGACGACACTTCCGAAACGTGGGTGGTTGAAGGCGGAACCACTTTCAACATTTGGGCAATCGGGAACTTAATGGATGGCCCGGCGAAGTACGGCATTTTCGACGTGAAGCTCGCGGTAGCGTATGAGCACGGAGCGAACACCACGATCGAGCTTACGCCCACCACCACGGCCGGCTTCGGAGGGTTCACCGATCCGAGCACACCGGGGACGCCGGCTTATATTAAGACGGTCACCGATGGCTCGCTTCCGAAGCTTGGCAACGGCGCCGACATTCCCAGCCACGGCGTCTATGGCGCTGGCACCGATTGGACCGAGTACGGTCTCGGCGACTTCACCGTTGCCGACTCGCCCTGCGGCGACTTCATCGATGCGCTTCCTGCTCCCGGCAACGTAGGCTGCCAGATCAATGCCTACGCTGTCACGATCACGGGTGGGACCAGCCCATGGATCCATTTCGACCTTTACGATCACATCTACACGCGCTCGACCGCGAGGCACTTCAAGTATGTGAAGGCTCCCTTCAGCCACGATGGCGAATACGAGTCGGTGCCCGAGCCCGGAACAGTCCTGCTGTTCGGCTCCGGCTTGCTTGGTCTCTCGTTCAACCTGAGACGGCGGTTGATGTAGCCGTACCCTGATCGAACCATTCGCCCGGCGTCCCCCTGCCGGGCTTTCTTTTTTGGCCCCGAGTTGGCAGAGAAGATCATTTCCCATGCTGTGGGAACCAAAGTTCCTTCCCTGGTCTCAAATAGCTGCCACAAAAGACAAATCTTCTTCCCCAATCATTGTCTTCGGGACGGTGGCGATTGGCTCCTAACCTGCACTGCAATCCCGGGGGAGTCTTTCTGCATATGTTGAACGGAGCACGCCAGTGAATCGAATGAGGAATCCTGCGGGTCTTGCGCTGTTGGGGGCCCTCCTCGTGTTCGGTATCGGATGCAACAGGGATCCGGGCGCGAAGAGGAATCAATATCTGGCAGAGGGCGAGAAAGATCTCGCTGCCGGGAAACTCGAAGACGCGGCCATCCGCTTCAGCAACGCCGCCAAAGCTGATCCCAAGTCGGCCAAAGCCCACTTCGAATTGGGCAGGGTTCAGGTGCAATTGACGAGGTTTGGAGAGGCCGTTCGGTCGTTCGAGCGCGTGTTGCAGCTCGAACCCAGCCACGTAGGCGCCAAGGTCGCGCTGGGAGAGTTGATGCTCGGCGCAAAGGACATCGGTCAGGCGGAGAAGTATGCGCAGGGAGCCCTCGATTCCAATGCCGGCGATCCTGACGCTCACCGGCTGATGGCGACCGTCCGCTGGGCCCAGGACCGCCGCCCGGAGGCTGTCGCCCTGATCGAGCAAGCCCTCACGCTTCATCCGTCGAATGCGACGCTTTGGACGACCCTGGCTGGAATGCAGTTCGCCGAGCGCAAGGCGGATCTCGCGGAGGTGTCGCTCAAGAAAGCCCAGGCCGCCGATCCATCCTCCGTGGAAGCAACTCGCCGCCTGGGGCATCTGTTTCAGTCACAGAAGCGGTGGGCCGAAGCCGAAGAACAGTTCCGTAAAGCCATCGCGCTGAAGCCTGCCATCGGTCCGCGCGTGGACCTGGCCCGCATGTTCACCGAGAAGGGCGATAAGGCGGCGGCCGAAGCCGTCATGAAGGAAGGCAAACAATCGCTCGCCGGAGATCCTGTCGGATTCCGCATGCTGGCCGACTATTACCTGAGCATCGGGGACTCGAATGCGGCACAAGCCGAGTTCGCCGAGCTTCTCAAAACTCACGGCAGTGACACACGGCTGAAGCGGGATTATGCCAAGGTCCTCCTGCTGAAGGGACAGGACGCCGATGCGCAGCGTCTGATCGACGAAATCCTGAAGAGCAACAAAAAGGACTCCGAAGCGCTCATGCTTCGCGGCCAGATTCTGAACCGCAAGGGAGACGCCGAGGGTGCCATCCAGGCGCTGGAAGCAGCCGTCGACTCCGACCCGGAGAACGCTCGGGCACAGTTCGAACTCGGGTCCGCTTTCAACACGCGCGGCAGCATGGCGCGTGCCGAAACCGCGTGGCGCGAAACCGTTCGCCTGGACCCG
>DASPLH010000134.1:0-3824 GCA_035627675.1 Clostridia bacterium | reverse complement strand
CCCAGCACCACCAGGATGCCGACGGCCGCGATCGCCGCGCCTACCCACTCGCGCTTGGAGATCGGTTGCCGTCGCGCCAGCCTCGTAATGAGCACGAACGCCGGAGACGTGCCGACAAACAGGCCGATCTCGGCGACGGTGCCGAACTGGAATGCCGTCACCGCCAGGATGTAGTAGGAAACGAGCGCCGCCGCCAGGAACCACGACCAGCCGTTGCGCAGAGCCGCTGGTAGCGCCTGTCTCCGCGCAGGCGAGAGCAGCACGAAGGGCAGCAGCCCGGCGAAGGCGATCACCAGCCTCGCGCCCGTGACGAACACGGCAGGGAAGGGCAGCAGGCGTACCCAGATGCCTACCATGCCCCACGTGCACGCCGTGATGGCCGCGTAGATCAGGCCATCGGTTTCAACGCGAGGAATCGAAGACGAAAGCGAGTTTCTAGTTTCGAGTTTCAAGTTTTGAGTTTCTGATGTCGCGACCAACCACTTTGGCTCGCAGGGGCCGCGAAGGTGGACCACCGACCATACTGACGACAAACACCGACGACCAACGACTGACCACCATCAGACTCCTAAGACTTTCACGATCACTCGCTTGTCGCGCTGTCCGTCGAACTCGGCGTAGAAAATGCGTTGCCACGTGCCGAAATCCAGCTTGCCGTTTGTAATTGGCACGATCACTTCGTGGTTGATCAGCAGCGCCTTGAGATGTGCGTCGCCGTTGTCTTCGCCGGTCTGGTGATGCTGGTAATCCGGACGCGCAGGCGCAAGCTTCTCGAGCCACGCATCGATGTCTTGGATCAATCCGGACTCGTGATCGTTGACGTAGACTCCGGCCGTGATGTGCATGGCCGAAACCAGCGCCATGCCCTCCTTGATGCCGCTGCGGGCAACGACCTCCTGCACCTGCGGCGTGATATGGACGTAGTCGCGCCGCTTGCGCGTGTGAAACCTCAGGTATTCGGTGTGAGCCTTCATCGCCCTGCTCCGCCTTAACGCTACCACGCGGCGGCCTCGGCGCGGAGGTCGAGTCCCGTTTGTAGTGAGGTCTGCGGACCGAAGCCGGATATAATCTCGCCACTCCCATGAGCATCGAGAACGAGATCAGGCTGCTGCGCGAACAGGTGGCCTCGCTCACGCAGAGGGTTTACCGGCTGGAACAAGGCGCGCGCCCGGAACAACAGCCGTCCGCAGCCGCGCCGGTTGAGATCGAGGCTGCGCCTGCGACCCCACCGCCGCTGACCGAGCAACCAACCGCAGCGCACGTGCCGCACACAGATGCTGCCGCACCCGTGAGTGTTCCGCCGCCGGTTTTCACAAGCTGGCACGTTACGTCACAGACCGCCGCCTCGCCGCGCCCTCGGCCGCAGCAGGAATCGCTCGAGCGGCGCATCGGTTCGCAGTGGCTGAACCGCATCGGCATCGTCGCGGTGCTCACAGGAGTTTCGTACTTCCTGAAGCTCGCCTTCGACAACAACTGGATTGGCCCGGGCGTTCGCGTGCTCATCGGACTCGTCGCAGGCATCGCGCTCATGCTGTGGAGCGAGCGCTTCCGCTCCCGCGGCATCGAGGGCTTTTCGTACTCGCTGAAAGCCGTCGGCATTGGCGTGTTGTATCTCTCGCTGTGGGCGTCGGCGCAAGCCTACCAGCTTGTCCCCGTAGAGGTGGCCTTCGCCGGGATGATCGCCGTAACGGCGGCAACGGCGTGGCTCGCCCTTCGTCAGGAGGCCGAACTGCTGGCCAGTCTCGCGCTGCTTGGCGGTTTCCTCACGCCAATCCTGCTCTCAACCGGGCAGAATCGCGAAGTCGCGCTGTTCTCTTACGTTGCGCTGCTCGACCTCGGCGCATTGGCCGTACAGCGCTTCCGTCCGTGGACGCGCGTGCTCGGCGGCGCGTGGCTCGGCACCGTCGGACTGTACTTTGCCTGGTTCAACACCTACTACACACCCGACGCGTACGGCACGACTGTCTTCTTCATCAGCCTCTTCTTCGTCATCTTCGCCTCCGCTCCGCTCATTGGAGCCGTGCGGAGCAGCGTCCAGGACGACTCGCTGCGGAGCCTGCTGGCCCTCCTCAACGGAGCCGTGTACTTCCTCCAGGCCCGCGCCATGATGACCGGCGCGGACGTGGACCAGCGCAGTTCGGCCTACGCCATCGGACTTGCCGGCCTGTACTTCGGGCTCGGCATCGCCCTTCGCCGCCGCGAACACGACCTCAAAGAGGACATCACACCCTCGCTCGTCCACCAGGGATTGGCCGTGGCGTTCCTCACGCTCGCCATCGCCCTGCGCTTCTCGGGCAAGTGGATCGCGATCGGCTGGATGATGGAAGGCGCGGCGCTGTTCTACGCCGGAGCGCGCACACTCAGGCCTGGCGTGAAGTTGTTCGGGGCGATCGTGCTCGGGCTGGGACTGTTCCACCTGGTGTTTATCGACACGTTAGACCACCACTGGGCGACGCAGATGGTCCTCTTCAACGACCGGTTCCTCACCTACCTGCTGGCCATGGGACTGCTCGGCGCGGTGCTGTGGTTGCAATGGAAGCAGCCCGACGCTGCCGCGTACAAGGCGGTGGCGGGATTCGGTGTGGTGCTGATGAGCGTCCTGGCGCTGATCGCGCTCAACCTGGAGATCGGCGACTACTTCAGCCGCGAGTTCGCCCGGTTGCGCCCGATGCCGCGCGCGTTTCCGGACGACCACTCGGCCGATCTCCGCGCATTGGGGATCATCCGCGACTTCACGTATTCGGCGGTATGGATGGCTTACGGCGTGGGACTGATCGCGCTTGGCTTCTGGCGCCGCTCGGCTTTCGTGCGCTGGCAGGCAATCGTGCTGATCGGCTTCACCGTGCTGAAGGTGTTCATCTACGACGTCTCGGCGCTCGACCGCGTCTATCGCATCCTGAGCTTCATCATCCTCGGCGGAATGCTGCTGGCAATCTCCTACGCGTATCAGAAGGACTGGCTGGGCCTACAGCGAGGGACAAGCGCGGAGTAGTTGAATCGGATAAACGGAAAAGTGAAATCGGAAAAGCGAAAGGCGCGGACCTAAACCGCGCCTTCTTTGTTTCTGTTTTTCCGATTCTCCGATTGCGAGTTTTTCCGATTACCTCAGCGAGTCTTCCACTTCTTCCAGCCAGTCCGGACGCTTGAGGACTTCGCGCGGCTTCGGTCCGTCGGCTGGGCCGACGATGCCGTCCTGCTCCATCAGGTCGATCAGGTGCGCTGCACGTCCGTAGCCGATGCGCAGGCGGCGCTGGAGCAGCGACGTGGACGCCTTGCCGAATTCGAGCACCAGGCGCACGGCATCCTGGAACATCGGATCGTTCTCGTCCACGCCGCCGCTTTCGGCAGCCTCGCCGCGGACGCTGTTGCCCTCTTCGGCCGGAGCGCGGAGGAAGTTGTCGTCGTACTGCGCCGTCGCCTGCGCTTTCCAGAACTCGACGGTCGCCGCGATCTCCTTCTCGGTAACGAACGGAGCATGCACGCGCAGCACGCGGGAGGAGCCCGAAGGCAGATAGAGCATGTCGCCGCGCCCCAGCAACTGCTCGGCGCCATTCGCGTCGAGGATGGTGCGCGAGTCGATCTTCGTCGCTACGCGGAAAGACATGCGGGCAGGGAAGTTCGCCTTGATCAGGCCGGTGATGACATCGACCGACGGGCGCTGCGTCGCGAGCACGAGATGGATACCGATGGCGCGGGCCATTTGTGCGAGGCGCGTAATGCTCTCCTCGACGTTGGCTCCGTCCACCATCATCAGGTCGGCCAGTTCGTCCACGATGATGACGATATAGGGCAGCGGTTTCTGCTCGGAGCCGTCCTCGAACAGG
>DASPLH010000133.1:0-2290 GCA_035627675.1 Clostridia bacterium | reverse complement strand
CTGGCGCGTGCCACTGCGGATGCTTTCGTAAGCTGCGTCCACGACACGCTGGTTGGCGAGTCCCTCGGCGCCGGGAACGGCGAACGGCGTCTGTTGCTCGATAGCTTCGGAGAAGGCGTCGATCTGCCGCGAGAACGTGGCAGCGTTCGAGACCTGCGCGGACTCCGCGAGTTTCCCGTCCTGCCACAGTTCGACCGTGACCACGCCGTCGAGGCGGAAGACGCCGCCGCAGCGAATCGTAGCGGCTGTCCCCTGGACCACAACTTCCGTGTGGTAGGGCAAACGGTTGGAGACGGCCACGTTCGCGAGCACCTGCCCATCGAACTCCAACATCAGCTCCGCGCCGGCCTCCACGTCCCCGGAGTGGCTGTCTCGCGTGGCAATGGCCGTGACGGTCGTGACCTCGCGCGACAGCAGGTATCGAAGAGCGTCGATGCAATGGACGCCGATGTCGGCGACAGGACCGCCGCCTGCCGTGGCGTGGTCCGCGATCCAGCGGCGCGCATGGCCGATGGCGTTGAAGGCGAACTCGGCTCGCGCGAACACCGGCTGTCCGATGCGACCGTCGGCGATCCACCGGCGGATCAGGTTGACGCTGCTGCTGAAGCGGAAGCACTGAGCGACTCCCAGCAGAACTCCAGCGGAATCGGCCGCGCCGATCATCTGCTCGCACTCGGCGGAGTTCAGCGCCATCGGCTTCTCGCAGAGAACGGGAAGACCGTGGCCCACGGCGGTCAACACGTCCTTCCGATGGCAGGAGTTCGGCGTGGTCACGATGACGGCGTCCACAAGTCCGGCGCCGCAGAGTTCCTCGGCCGAGGTAAACCAGTGCGGGATGCCGAACTCGGCGGCGCATCGCGCGGCTGCGTCGCGGTCGCGCCGGGCAAGCGCAACCGCACGCGACGATTGCGCGGCTTCGAAGCCCGGCATGAGGCGCTTGGCGGCATGCAGTCCGAAGCCGAGGATGCCGTACCTGATCACAAACGAATCTTCGCATGAGAGCGCGACTGCCGGCACCGCCAATATCGGCGGAGCGCGCCGGAGTATGGACGTCGCGCCAGATTGGGATTGGATCGGCGAGGCTCGGGAGCATAACATTGTCGTGTATGCGTCCCGAATTGATCGAAGCGACGAGGCTCTTGCGCAGCGGCGAGGCGGCGGACCTCGACCGTGCCCTGCGCCTGATCCAGAAGACTGTCTTCTCGTTCGGGATGAAGGTTTGTGGACATCCGCAGGATGCGGAGGACACGACCCAGGACGTGTTGCTGAAGTCGCTGCCTTACCTGCGGCGGATCGAGAGTCCGAAGGCGCTCGCCGTGTGGCTCTACAAGGTGACTCGCAACCGCTGCTGGATGAGCCGAAGACGGAGCAAGTTCGCGCCGGATGTCACCCTTTCGCTGGAAGAGTTGATGCCCGACGGTGACGAATTGCAGGCTTTGACCGCCAAGCACGCGGTCGATCCGGAGGCGCATGCGTCGCGCGAACAGGAGACCGAGCGCGTCCGGCGGGCTGTGCTGCGGATCCCGGCCAAGTATCGCCTGATCCTCGTGTTGCATGACATGGAAGGCCTCGACACCTCCGAGGTCGCGAAGATCACGGCGCTGACGGAAGGCACCGTCCGCGTGCGGTTGCACAGGGCGCGCCTATACGTCAGGCGGGAACTGGCGAGTACAAAGGCGGCGGCTCCGAAGCCCCGGAGGAAAGCGAAGCCACCGAGTTGCAAGCAAATCTTCGCCGGGCTCTCGGAGTATCTCGACGGGCGACTGGACGACCTGACGTGCGACCGTGTCCAGAGGCATCTTCAGGACTGCCCGCCGTGCGTTGCGTTCCTGGAGGACCTGCGAAAGGCAATCGAACGCTGTCGTTCCGCCGAAGCGCAGTGCGAACCGGCGGCCGCCGGCAAGCTCCGCAAGCTGCTGTTGGACGAGTACATCCGCATGTCCGAAGCACCGGGACACCCGGCCTCGCGAGCCTGACAGCCGACTTTCCCTTCCCGGGACAGCTCGATTTGTAACGAATCTCCCGTCATTGCATTCCTCTGTGTAGAGGCGCAGATTTGCGCGGATATGCAGATGAGGATTCCAGGAAAAGTTCTTCTACTAGCACTCGCGGTCCCGATGGCGGCCGGGCAGGAGCCTTCTGCCTTGAGGCTCTCGCAGGCTGTCGCCATCGCGCTGGAGAAGAGTCCGGCGCGGAAGATGGCAGCGGCCGACGTGAGCGCGGCCAAAGCCGGAGTGGACCAGGCGCGGTCGTCTTTCCTGCCGCGGGTCAACTTCGCCGAAACCTTCAC
>DASPLH010000132.1:0-23946 GCA_035627675.1 Clostridia bacterium | reverse complement strand
TGGGGTTGGCTTGCTGGCCGTCCGTGCCCTGCGCGAACAGCTCGCAGGCACTGATGCTGAGTTCGTCGAGTGCCAGCAACTCAACATGGAGCTGGCACAGCCGATCTCGGAGGCCGAGTTTGTCGTGTTCATCGACGCCTCCACCCACGGAGTCGCCGGGGAGATCGTTTACGAGCACTTGAAGCCCGAAGCCAAGCCCGTAGCCTCGCTCTCGCACGGGGCAGATCCTGCCGTTCTGCTCCAAGCGGCACGCGAACTCTACGGCCGAGCCCCCGAAGCATTGCTGGCGACCATCGCCGGCGAGTGCTTCGGCTACGGCACCGAGCTCACCGAGCACGTGGCGCAGTCGATGAAGGGAGTCGTGAACCGGCTCACCGAAATCCTCGGAGCAAGACTGGCTTGTAATTGAGTTTCAAGTTCCAGGTTTCGAGTTTCTGAACTCGTTTGCAGAAGTGAAGCCCGGCGAACCTGCCGGGCTTTCCCTTTCCATAGCAAGAGCTCTTCTTGATCCTGGAGCTCTGCGGTCATGCAGGGATCTCTCGCCCGCCTACCCCACCCCCGGCCCGGGAATTCGTGCTTTTTGTTTTCAGTGATTTAGCCCGGGAGGGCGTCCGCAAGACTTGCGAATTCAGATATTTAGCCTCAAATATTTGAGGGGCTTAGGTTTGCGAGTGGCGCGCCCGGCACGCGGTTCCGAAGAGCCCTTGCGAAGTTCTGTGCTTCCCCGCACAGACGTGTGTGCCTCTTCTTCCAGTGTGACAGATTCCGAAGGGAAACCGCTCATCGCAATTTGCTTCCGGATGAGCGAGTTACGTTCGTTGGGGGGTTGACAAGGATAAACGAACCCAGAGTTGGAACAGAACCAACTCTGGGGCACCGGCCTCTGTTTACATCAACTCCCGGCTTCCACGACGCGACCGTTCAGCGGCTGCACCGGACGGGTGTTGTCAGGGTACAACTTCGCCAGTCTCTCCAGTGCCGACTTCGACAGCATGGAGCGTGTTTGCATCACGAACCACTGCACGCCTTCCGTGCAAGGAGGCGTCGTCAGCGATCCGCTAAATGCGTAGTAGCTGCGTTTGCTGGGCAGGATGTCCTCGGCATTCACCGTCGCATCCGTCAGCAGCTCGTGTTCTTTGACCGCCGGCAGCTTGTTGACTACAGCCTCCATCGCCGGGTTAGCCGTGCCCTCGTCGAACAACACAGCGACTACGGCCAGTTTCCCCTCGGCACTCTTGTGTACAAGATGGATTACAAGATCGGCGCGGCTCCCGTTGATTTGTTCTTCGCTGGGATGGTGGAAGTGGAACTGCACAAGGTCGTACCGCTTGCCTCCCGCGACCAAGTAGCTGCCGGGTGCATAGGTAACCTGCACGGTATGGCCGTTATCAGTGATCTTCAATGGCGAAGGCGAGTAGTGGAAGTCGATGGGCGGCAGGCTCGCCGAGACAGCATTCGTGATGTTGATCGGCGACTGACTGAGCCCGGTCTTGCAGGTCGAATACTCCGGGGTGAGGTCGCCCCAGTGTTCGGGTCCGGCTTCACCGTCATAGCTCCAGTGCGGAGCATGATGGCCCTGCGCATGATGGTTCTGCGCATGCACCAATACGCTGACAAGCACAAAGACAAAAATGAAGGACGTTTTCTTGATTAGTTTTAGGTCGAGCATCTCTGGATTCTAGCGAAGCGGTGCAATAGCTGATAATTTCTATCGTCACCAACACATCCCACATCTGCTTGCAGCAGGTGGCGCTCAGGCCGCTCGGCGCCCAAGTGAAGGCTTGAACGGGCCACCCGCCAAGGGAGTACGTCATGGCAAGAATCGAAGGAGTTGATCCGAAGCAGACCTCATTTCTGATGCGGCAGGTATTCAGCAAAGTCCGCAAGATGCTGGGCCGCGACCTGACGCCGCAAAGGATCTCGGCGCGAGTGCCGCGTGTTTTCTGGGCGTATACGCTCACCGAATGGTTCCTTGGGCAGAAAGCGAAGATCCCACAACGCCAGCGGTCGCTGCTAATGTTGCGAACCGCGGTGCGCGTCGGATGCCCGTTTTGAGTCGACGCCAACTCTGCCGGTGGCAGAATGTACGGTTTGAGCGACGACGAGATCGCAGCGATCGCTGGCGGAACGTTCGACAACTTCGCGCCGCCCGACCGCGCTTTGCTGCGCATGGCAGACGCGCTGGCCGATACCCCGTCAAATGTGAGTGATGAACTCTATGCCGAGCTGCGCCGGCACTTCTCTGAAGAAGAACTGATCGAACTCGCCGCGAGCGCTGCACAGGAGCACTTCCGCGCCCGCTACAACCGCGTGTTTGACGTGGGAAGCGACGGGCTGTATCGGAAAGGGCTGCGCTTCAAGCAGCGGTGAGCCGCCGAAATCTTAGACAACAAGAAAGAGGCGCGACATCGTGCGGCGAAACCGCAGACGCCCGCCTCCGCTCGAAACCTGAAACTAGAAACCGGAATTTACTTCGCCTTCGCCATCTCCGCCGCGATCTCTGCCGGCTTCCAGTCGTTTCCGCGGTACAGTGCCACCAGTTTTCCATCCGGAGCGATCAGGGCCGTCCTCAGGGAGTGGATGTACTGCCCGTTCTCTTCGCTGTACACCAGCCCGAAGTAATCTGCCGCCTTCTTCACGCCCTCGGCCGTCCCGCTCGCAAACGTCCAGTGCTCGAACTTCGGGTCAACCTGTCCGGCATAGCTCTTGCCGTAATCCTTCAGCACCTTCGGTTTGTCGTACTCGGTATCGAAGCTCAGGCTGACCAGGTGCGCTTTCTTCCAGGCGTCGGGGTACTCCGCCTTCAGCGTCTTTGCCACCTCGCCGAAGTTACTGCTCATCCGTATGCAGTAGTCCGGCAGCGGGCACCGCGTATAGATGAAGGTGAGCAGCACTGGCCCGCCCCGCAGTTTGGAGAGGCTGACCCTGCGTCCGTCCTGATCGACGAACTCGAAGTCCGGCACCTCCGTTCCCGGCTGTGGTTCGACCGTCTTGGCCGCCGCGCCCGGTTCCGCTCCAGCGCCCTGGTTGACCGTGACGTTCTCCAGCACTCCTTCATCGGTCACCACCAGCGTGGCGTGGAGGTAGTCGCCCGGCTTTGCCACGTTGAAGACCAAATCGTCCTTGACCTTGAAATCCATGGTCATGGCCTTCATGAATCCGGGGATTTCCTTGTGCGCAAGGGTGATTTCCCGCCGCGACGAGTCCATAGCCTCGATCTTGCCTTCGATGTCGAAGCGCCGTTCGGTTTTCGGTTCCGGCTTTTGCCTGCACGAAGCTACGGCCAGCGTGAGTAGAAGAAGAACTGCGATCAGGGATGTTCGTCTTTGAAGCGTGCCCACCAGGTCTTACCCTCCGTGAGCAGTGTAATCCGTCGATAGCGGCGAAGCCTCGCTTCCTACGCAAGCCGCCCGTCGCTCTGCCCAAAATAGAAAAGGCACGGCCGAAGCCGTGCCCTGGTGTTGCGGGGAGAAACCGATTCTTACCAGTACCAGGCCCGCATCTTATCGACCCAAGTCGTGTATGACGACTGGTTGATGTTGCCGTTCATCTGGTAGTGGACGCCGATGGAGTTGTCGCCGCCGCCAGACTGCGGGTAGAAGCTCTTGTTGATGTACGACTTCTTGCCGTTCAGCGTGACGGCCACGAACACGGCCTTGCCGCCCGACCGCGCGTACTCGAACGTGACGTGGTTCCAGGTGTTGGCCGCGGGCCGCGTGCACGGGATGCCGGTTCCGACCCATCCGCCGTTCTTCGAATCCCACACACGCCACTGGTTCGTCTGGTAGGTGCACTGGGTACTGAACTTGTACCAGCCGCTGCTCAGGTGCTGGTTCATCGCAAACTCAAGGCCCTGCGAGTTCGAGGGCTTGTCCATGCGGAAGTACATATCGAGCACGAAGTGGGTCGCGCTGGAGCTGCTGCCCAGGCGCTTCCACCAAAGGCCGTGAGAGAAGGAAGTGCTGCCGCCAAGCCAGAACTTGGTCGAATTGCCGTCCAGCGAAGGCGAACTCTGCCCGCGAGTCATCGAATATTTGGCGTTCTCACCGCCACCGGCGCAGGTTGTGCAATGTCCCCAGCCGCTCATCTCTTCGATCCGGTTGAAGGAGGTTGCATTGGAGGGAATGGAGACCGTCGTGGTGCCAACGCTGGAGGTCGAACCGGAAACGGTTACGTACCGAACCGTGCTGAACGACGCCCCGGTCGAGTCCCAACCCTTCACCGTGATCTTGTGCGATCCTGCGCCGGCGCTGATCGACCGGTCTAGTGACGACGAAGTGGTCGAGTAAACGGACGTGCCGTCAAGGTAGATCTTCATGCCTGTGACAGGAGCCGAGGAGTAGGCCTTCGCGACAACGCGAACAGGAGACGTCACAGTGGCTCCGCTTGCGGGGGAGCTGACCGTCACTGAACCCGCCAGCGCGGACACAGCTGAGACCGCCATCAGGACGGGAATAAGAAGTCGTTTTGCGTTCCGAATCATGGGGTGAGACTACCGGCGCATCTACTCTGGCTACATAAGGCAAACCCCTAAGGTCCTTAGATTTCGCGCACTACCCGTCCTTAGCTCATAAGTACCTGACCCGGGCGTCCAAGCGGCAGCGCCTCGCATCCAAAACTGCTGAACATAACGGACTTAGCGATGATTCATTCACCACGCCCGGCCGCCTTCCTCCCTGAGGTACTCACCTGTTTGCTGCTGTTTTTTTGTTCTACTCTGGCCGCAAATAGCCTTGCTCGGGTGGAGGGACAGGTGCGAGACGCTTCCGGAACGCCTGTGGCCGGCGCGCTGGTTGAGGCCGGTTCGTCCTCCGCAACCACCGGCCGCGACGGACGTTTCGCTCTGCACTACGACCCGCGAAGCGCCGGCGAACTGCGCGCTTCCGCTCCGGGCTTCGCCGTCGGGTCTCTTCGTCTCGCCAACGGTCAGACGCAGGCCGATATCGTTCTCCACGTCAGTCGCGTGGAAGAGCGCGTCACCGTGACGGCGAACGCCGCCCCTGCGGGCGCGACGGAATTCGACCGTCAGGATCTCAACCTCACTCCCGCCTTCAGCATAGATATGGCTTTGCGCCAGGTTCCGGGCTTCACTCTGTTCCGCCGAACGCCTTCCTGGGCTGCCAATGGCACGGCACAGGGTTTCTCCCTGCGCGGCGTCGGAGCCAGTGCTGCAAGTCGCGGACTCGTGCTGCTCGACGGCGTCCCGATCAACGATCCGTTCGGCGGCTGGGTCTATTGGGGACGGGTTCCGCCGGGCACGCTGACCTCGGCCGAGGTCGTCGAAGGTTCCGCCTCCGAGCTGTACGGAACCGACGCGATTGGGGGCGTGATCAACCTCGTCCGCCGCGAACAATCAGGCCCGTACGCCCGCGTGGAAAGCTCGATCGGAAACCTCTTCACGCCGATGGTGTCGGCAATGGGAACCGCCCAGGCCGGGCCGTGGCAGCTTTCGGCCGCCGCCGATGCATTCCGCACGAATGGGTACGTCCCGGTGCCGGAGCGGGACCGAGGCACGGTGGACACCGTGGTCAGCTCCGAGCACCGCACGGGGTGGGTTGACCTCCAGCGCTCGTTCGGACAAGGCGGCCGGGTGTTCGTCTCCGGCAATCTGTACGGTGAGTCGCGCCAGAACGGCACGCACGTGCAGACCAACAGCGCGACGGTGCGCGAACTCCGGGCCGGGGCCGATTGGCGCAACGAAACTCTCGGCGACTTCAACCTTCGACTCTTCGGTGGAACCGAAACCCTGCGCCAGACCTTCTCGGCCGTCGCGGCCGACCGCAACACCGAGGCGCTCACGCGCGACCAGTTCGTACCGGCCGCCAATGCCGGAGCCACTCTGCTCTGGTCGCACGCCCTGGCGCGCCGCCACATGCTCGTCGCCGGGACCGAAGCGCGCTGGATCGACGGGGAGTCCTTCGAGTGGGCACACGCCGGCGGCACCCGAACCTCGATCCTGCGCAGCGGAGGAACCCAGCGCCGCTACGCCGCCTTCGGCGAGGACCGCATTCGCCTGACCGAACGCCTGCTCGTCTCGCTCGCCGCCCGAGTCGATCATTGGGAGAACGCCCAGGGCTTCAGCCTCACCGCGCCGCTCGCAGCCTCCGTGAGACCAAGCGACACTCGCTACTCGGACCGCAGCCAGACCGCCTTCAGCCCGAAGCTGGCGCTGAGCTTCGCCGCCACCGACGCGCTCACGCTGCATGCCTCGGTGGCTCGCGGCTTCCGCGCTCCGACCTTGAACGAGCTCTACCGCAGCTTCCGCGTAGGAAACGCAGTGACACTCAACAACTCGGATCTTCGCTCCGAGCGGTTGACGGGCGTCGAGGCCGGAGCGACCCTCCGGGCAGGCACGCACAACGTCTTCGCGGGTACGTTCTTCTGGAACGACATCACGAACCCTGTCTCGAACGTCACGCTCTCCATCACTCCGGCGTTGATCACGCGCCAGAAGCAGAACATGGGACGACTGCGCTCGGCCGGCGCCGAGCTGCGCTGGGACACGCGGCTCACGGATCGCCTGTCGGTCAGAACGGCTTACCAGTTCGTGGACTCGACGGTCGCAGACTTCGCCGCCAACCCGGAGCTCGAGGGACTCTGGATTCCCCAGGTCGCGCGCCACAATGCCACGCTCCAGGCGCGTTATGCCGCTCCGGAGAACTATGCCTTCGCGGTTCACCTGCGTGTCCAGGGACGCCAGTACGACGACGACCGCAACCTATTCCCGCTGGGCGGATACGCGGTCATAGATGCCTTCGCCTCGAAGAACCTCTCGCCGGGCGTCGAACTGTTCCTGGCCGCAGAGAACCTGACGAATCGCCGCTACGAAGTAGGGCGCACACCGGTGCTGACCCTCGGGCCGCCCATCGTGGCGCGGACGGGTCTGCGCTGGACGTTCACGAAAAGGTAGTGAGCACACAACCGGCCCCGCGCGTGACTGTTGTCACAGAAGCCCGCGGCGCGACGGCTTAGAGTTGATGGGTGAACAACGCGCCGCAGCCGGACAACACACAAATCCCGGAGCCGCCTCCTCGCCGCCGCAAGCTTCCCTGCGGCGCGAAGGTCTGTCTGCATTGTCACAAGAACTGTGGCGTCATCACGGCCGCATATCTTGGCATTTCGTTCGACAGCGGAGAAGACGAGCAGGCCCAGTAGCCCCTCCTGCGTTCGCGGAACTCCCGCAGATGGCCCATGCAATCCCGCGTTTGGCTTGCATGGGGTCCGTTCGCTACCCCACCACTTCAGCGCCGGGGTACGCTGAATCCCGTACTGAAAACAGAGGTGCTGCGCCGCATAAAGCTTCCGATGGCAAACCCTTCGCATCGTAGCTCTTTGGGTGAGTTATGCCGAAGTCGTCTCTGCCTCGGAGCGAACCCGAACGCCTCGATACACTTCGGTCCTACCACGTACTCGATTCCGCGGCGGAACCCACGTTCGACAGCCTGACGCAACTGGCTGCGAAAATCTGCGGAACCTCGATGGCAGTCCTGACCTTCGTAGACGAACACCGCCAGTGGTTCAAGTCACGCCTTGGAGTGGACGTTTCGGAAACGCCCCGCGAGATTGCATTCTGTTCTCACACGGTGGAGCAGGCGGAACTGTTCGAAGTCCACGATGCGCAGGCCGACCCTGCTTTCCGCGATAACCCGCTCGTACGCCAGCACCCGAACATCCGCTTCTACGCGGGTGCGCCGCTGCTGACGGAAAACGGCTGCGCCATCGGTTCGCTCGCGGTAATCGATTCAGTGCCCCGGTCACTCAGCTCCGAGCAGAAAGACATGCTGGTGCATCTTGCTCGCCACGCGATGCTGCAACTCGATTTGCGGCGCACGGGGTGGAGATCAACCGAGCGTTACCGGGTGATAACGGAAGCGTCGCCCCTGCCGATCATCATGCTCGATCGGGAGCTGAAGGTGGTGCTGTGGAACCCCGCCGCCGAGCGCCTCTTCGGGTGGCGCGCCGATGAAGTTCTCGGGCGTGACTACCCGCTGGTCCCGCTTTCCGAACGGGCCTCATACCGCGAGATGTTGGCGCAAGTCTTCTCCGGAAATACGGTATCGACGCGAGACGTCGCACGCCGGCATCGCGACGGAACCATCGTCCGTGTGGACGCGTTTTGGGCCCCGGTTCGCACCGAGCACGGGGAAGTGGCAGGCGCCATGGTGATCCTTCAGGATGTCACGGCGCAGCTGGAATCAGAGGCAAAGCTGCAGCAGTCTTTCTCCCTGTTGTCGGCCACCCTCGAATCGACCGCAGACGGCATTCTCGTCGTCGACCGCAAGGGGAAGGTTGTCGCACGAAATAGGCGTTTTTCCGAGATATGGGGCCTGCCGCCTGAGGTTCTTGACCACGGCAGCGACGCCGAGGCGATATCCGCGGCGCTGCACCAGTTGAAAGATCCTTCGACTTTTCTCGTGAGAGTCAATGAACTCTACAGCAGGCCCGAGCTGGATAGCTTCGACGTACTCGAATTCGTTGACGGGCGGATCATCGAGCGTTACTCACAGCCGCAACGCATCGGCAACGAGATCGCCGGACGAGTCTGGAGCTTCCGGGACGTCACCGAGCGTGTCACCCTGGAAAGTCACCTTCGTCAGTCGCAGAAGATGGAAGCCGTGGGGGCGCTCGCCGGGGGCATCGCACACGACTTCAACAACCTGCTGAACATCATCATCGGCTACAACTCGCTGATCTCCGCAGAGGTCCGGCCCGGAGACGCGCTGGCCGGCTACACCGAGAAGATTGGCCATGCCGCGGCACGCGCGGCAGGACTTACCAGACAGCTGCTGGCCTTCAGCCGGCGACAGGTGCTGCGCCCCGAGGTTCTGGATATCAACGAACTGATCCGCGATCTTTCGCAGATGCTGCCGCGCGTCCTGCCCGAGAGCATCGAGCTGAAACTCGACCTGCACGCGGATCCGATGTTCGTGCACGCTGATCCAGGACAACTTGAGCAGGTGCTGATGAACCTCGCGGTAAACGCTCGCGACGCCATGCCCGGAGGCGGCGAACTGCAGATCTCGACGAGGCCGATCCAGGATGAGAGGACAGACGAGCCAAGGGAATGCGCCGAGATCACCGTCTCCGATACCGGTCAGGGGATCGACCCGGTCGTGCTGTCACGCATCTTCGAACCATTCTTCACCACGAAGCCGCTCGGGCGCGGCACGGGACTCGGGCTATCGACCGCCTACGGAATCATCCGGCAGAGCAACGGAGTGATACGAGTCAAGAGCGAGGTCGGGCAAGGCAGCGCCTTCAGCATCGTTCTGCCGGTGGTCTCCGAGCCGGCCGCAAGCGCGGCGCCGAACACGCACTCCACCGTCAAGCCATCGGCCTTCAAAAGTGCGAACGTCCTGCTGGTCGAGGACGATCTCAGTTTGCGGCCGCTCATCGCGCACATCCTGAGCGTCGCCGGCTATCGAGTGGTGGAAGCGCTCTCCCCCGAACATGCACTGCAAACGATCGCGCAGCCGGACATCCCGATCGACTTGCTTCTCACGGACGTGGTGATGCCGGGCATGAGCGGCGGAGAACTGGCCGAGAAAGCGCTGCGACTCCGGCCGGGCCTCAAGGTGGCCTTCATGTCGGGGTATCCGGAAGAAGAACTCCGCCAGCGGTGCGGGACTGCAACACTCATCGAGAAGCCCGTCGCACCCGAAGTGCTGATCGATCATGTGAGATCGGTGTTGGCTCATCAACCGCGCGAGTCCGGGAACGAAGCCGCCTAGACACAGGAACCCCGCCAGTGGTGCGAACAGCCCGACAGCCCAAAACGACTACAAACGTTACTGCAAGTCCGCATGGCGAAGAAATCAATCTCGAAAGCTCGACTCCAATTTCTAAGCTCCTCAATTAGAGGAGGCGTTAGCGGCTGCCATCCCCGCATCCGATGCGGAATCATCAATCCGGCGCATCATTATCCCGATATCTCGAATCTGCTGAACGAGGTCTGTTATCACAGCGTCCCGTTCCACGCCGACCTTCAGGTGCAGAGCCACTGAAATTACGCCGGGGGATTCGAAGTACCCGCATGGGAAGCCAGCACGTAGGGCTGAGAGTCTGCCCCGCACTTCCGAAAGTTTGTTGTATTCAGGATAGAACCGCAGCCACATTGGGCTAACTCCGTGCTCCCGCCAAGCAGAAGCATCAAACGCCAGTCTGGGGGTAAACCCGGCAAGCTGGAAATACTTCCCCGCCTCATAGCGGGAGCCGGTTTCGCGCACACCTTTGGCTTCGCATACTCCTGCGGCAACAGCCGCAGTGACCACGTCAGACGGAAGTGCTGCAAAGTCCATCAGCCGTCTGGGGAACTCCAGATTAGTTAACTCTTCTCTGTCGAGTGGCCTGAAGGTCTCGTTGTCCATCCGCTCGCAAAGCCCTCGGAGCTGACCGACATCGGTGTGAGCAGTAAGGTCACCCTGTTCTGCCGTGGCCACGGAAATTGCCGATAGGACTTCCACCCAACTGAGAACTATCAGCTTGTGCAGAGGAGTGATGTCGGCACTCCAGCGGGATGGGTCAGATTTTCCCTCCAGCATTCCGGCCTCAGTGCATCGGTTTATGAGTTCCGCCCACATCGCGCGCCTGCGCGACTCAGGCACAATGAACGCGAGAACTGCCGATTGCGATGATGGTAGCTGCTTCAGATACGTAATCGGCTGGTTGTCGGTCAATCCAGCCCAGAACTTGTTCTCGATAACTACCCTGAGAGTGCCATCATCATCGGAACCACTCATGTCTGGAATCGCTGAATGAATGCCCACTTGCTGCGTTTCGAAAGTGAGTGTTCTTGGGAGACTCACCCCTCTGCTACGAAGCAGTTCGACAAGGACACTCGATGCCACGTCTGACCGTTTAAGGATGAACGCAAGTGCCTCCGTCGCTAGATTCTCCGGATGGCTCGCAAAACGCAACGCAAGATGAGCAAGCACGCTGTTGGATTTCATGAAAACAGAGTGCCTGCTTTCATACGGTTTCGCAATGGAAACGAGACTGCGTGTTCGAAAAGCGAAGGAAAAGGAGTGAACTGTCTAACAGCTCCGTCTACAGTGGTGAGGTGGTCAACAGGTGAGAGGTTTGTAACTGCTTGGGAGGATTGGAGGCGCGGGGCGGAATCGAACCGCCGAATAAAGGTTTTGCAGACCTCTGCCTTACCACTTGGCTACCGCGCCTCATGATGTCGAAGATCGAATCCTGAACCTGGCGGTTCGGATTTCGCCTGCGGGCTACCCCGCTGCCGGCGCCTCGCTGCGTCGGCGGCACCGAGCAGGTGCGCCGCCGGCCAGCTCTGATTCTACCGTTTGGCCGGCTACACGGACAATAGCAGCCGCCCATAACCGCCTTCTGTGACGTCGCGCACAAGCATTCATGCCGCGGCTCACTGGACTCGGCCGCTCGCCGTGCGGACCGGCAGATCGGGTGTTGGCTTCCGCTAGATTCCGCCGCCGGTTTCGAACCAGCTTGCGGCGCTCTGCGTGGTGCGGTAGGCGGAACGTTCCTGCTCTTCGTCTTCGAGGGATCGCACGGCCTGGAGCGCACGCGAAGCGTGTTCCGAATCGCGCATGGCGACCCTCTCCTTCAACTCCTGCACTTCCCTGGCGAGCGCGATGATCACGTCCGAGAGGGGATCTTTCACCTCATGCGGATCGGTGATCAGCACGCGCTTGCCGTCGCGGTACACGATGTGCGCGGGGACGCCGACGACCGTCGAGTTCGGAGGCACGTCGCGGAGCACAACCGATCCCGCGCCCACACGCGAGTTCTCGCCGATCGTTATGTTGCCGAGCACGTTCGACGTGTTGCCGACGAACACGCCGTTGCGCAGCGTTGGATGGCGCTTGCCCTTTTCCTTGCCGGTCCCGCCCAGGGTCACGCCCTGGTAAAGCGTTACGTCGTCGCCGACAATCGCCGTTTCGCCGATCACTACCCCCATGCCGTGGTCGATGAACAGCCGGCGGCCGATCTGCGCGCCAGGATGGATCTCAATGCCGGTCCAGAAGCGGACGACCTGCGACATGAAGCGCGCGACCACGCGCCAGTTGTGTTTCCACAACCAATGATTGAAATGGTGAGCCCAGACGGCGTGCAGGCCCGGATAGCACAGCAGTACACCAATCGTGGAGGTCGCGGCCGGGTCGCGCTCGAAAACCGAGCGGATGTCTTCGCGAACTGAGGCAAGGAAACCCATACCTCTCTAGTGTACTCAACTCGCGTCTCGCAGTGACAAACAGGACACCCCCGCCCGCGGGCGAGGGTGTGGGAACTCGCGTCCGCCGGAGCCTACCTTGCGGCCGCCGCCGAGCCTGCTGACGTGTCCGCCGCCGTGGCGCCGGGAGCCCGCAGCGAACGGAGGTAGGCTACTACGGCTTCGGCATCCGGCTTCGTCAGACGGTAGTGCGGCATGGGAGGCCGGGCCGGACCGCGGTTCCTCGCCGTGCCTGTCGAGAGGAAACTCACGGCGTCGGCGGTTTCCCAGCCGGGCAGACCGGCGATTCCCGGAGCGACCGGAGTCCAATCAGGGATCGGAACGCTGGGCGTAAACATGAGCGGCGAACCCGCCAGCCATTGTTCCTTGATGAACTCGCCCTTTTCGTTCCGAGGCGTGTGGCAATCGCCACACTGTCCCACGTCGTCCACGAGATACCTGCCGCGTTCCAGTTGAGCGGCTACCGCCTTGGCCGGTTGGGCGGTCTTCTGCCGCTGCGAAAACGCAGCTCCGCTCACGCACAGCAACACAACCGCAGTTAGAACCTTCTTGTTCATTTCTCTCCCCCACAGATTTGTGAGGCAGGGTAGCAAGCTTCGCGGCCGGATGTAAATGTCTGCCCTAAGTTTCGTCGATCATGGGAACCGGGACAGGGACCGAATACTCGCGCAGGATCAGGATTCCAACCACGACCGCGGCCAGCAGCGCCGCGATGCGCACGTGGACGGCGAAGTGCATCGTGGGGTCTCCGGCGATCTGCCTCAGGAGTCCGAACCCGGCGCTGGCGGAGCACAAGCCAAAGTAGAGTCTCTCGCGCGCGGTGCCGGAAATCGCCGCGAGCCACACCAGGATGGAAGTGACGATCAGGTAGATGGCCGCCATGACCTTCGCCGAGATTGGCGACGACCACTGCAACGGCAGCACCGCAACCGTAAGGCCACGCACGGCGATCAGCAAGAAGGCGACCGAGTGCACGAGCGCGATGATGGCGCGCTTTCGGTTCGTGAGTATGGCGTAGCCGGAGGTCATGAGCAGTCTGCTCAGTGTAGCTCAGCGCGGCGGGCGGGCGGCTCGGTGTAGCGCCTTAGCTCTGTCGCGGGCATGGCACAAACGCGCCAGGCTTGCCCTTCTGCCCGCGCCGAATCCGCCTAAGGTAACTTCCCGGGGCACGCACCGCGACGTACGATTTGCGTGCAGGGAGACCTATCATGGCAACCAACCCGGTACCACCGGACGGCTATACGATCGCGCGGCGCTGGGCTCGCTTCGACCTCAATGTCCCGCTCCGCGTCATCGCACCGAAAGGCGACAAGATCGTCATCGTGCAGGGGCGAGGCAACGAACTCAACGAAGGCGGCATGTCGGTCTTCGCCGGGATGGAAATGAAGATCGGGGAAACCGTCGCAGTCGAGTTCACACCGCCGTACTCAGGGGAGCCGATCCGCGCCCGGTGCATCGTGCGCAACCGCAACGGCTATACGTACGGGGTGGAATTTTTGCTGGAGACCCACGAAGATCACGCCAGCGCCGGCCAGATCAGGGCGGTGCTGCACGGCATGGCAGCCGCGCGTTAGCCAGGGCACGCCCCAAACACGCCAGACGTGGTACAGGCAATTGCGACGAACACACCAGAGGCGCTAGGCAGGCAATTCCGCCCAACACGCGCGATTCGCTACGGGCAATTCCGGCGAACACACCAGATGCGTTGGCAGGCAATCCCGCCGAACACGCGCGATAATATGCGGCAGGAGGGTGTGATGAACGCTCCCGACAAAGCAACGCCGCAAGCTGACAATCCGAGTACGGAAGATCACCTGACCGAAGCGCAGCGCCTGCTCAGGGCATTGCGCGAGAGATTAGACGAGCACCCGGAACTGGAGTCGGCGATCGCGCAGATTGAATTGGCGCTCAGCAAGCTGACAATCAAGACAGGTGGGTTGCTGTAAGGCCACGGTATCGACCGCAGCGCAAGCCAGACGGCAGCGCGGTTGAGAGTGGTCGCGAACGTCGAACACGTCCGAGTTTTCATGCTACCGCTGCTCGACCCGGTGCGTGCCGTCCCGCCAGCGAGGGACGAGTGCCGACGCCATGGAACCAATGCACGCGCCGCGCACTCTAATCGGATGGAGACAAACGATGGAAAAGATCCGGAAGACCGAAGAAGAGTGGCGCAGGGAACTCACGCCCGAGCAGTATCGCGTGCTGCGCGAAAAGGGCACCGAGCGGCCGTTTACGGGCGAGTACGCGGACAGCAAGACGGAAGGCGTGTACCGCTGTGCTGCTTGTGGAGAAGAGCTGTTCACGTCGGACACGAAGTACGATTCCGGCTGCGGCTGGCCCAGTTTCTACCAACCCGCGAACAAAGATGCAGTCGAGACGCATGACGACAACAGCTACGGAATGCGGCGCACGGAAGTGACCTGTGCGCGCTGCGAGTCGCATCTCGGCCATGTTTTCCCGGACGGGCCGCGCCCGACGGGCCAGCGGTACTGCATCAACTCCGCTTCGCTGAAACTCGATCCCAAAGAGTAGGACAAAGGCCCACCGCTCGGTGGGCCTCATTGCGTGTGCTTCACTTACCGGCTGCTTGCGACCTTGACTCGCCCGCCATGGGCGGCGCGACCTTCCCGGTTGCTCCTGCGGTTGAGCGGACGACGGTTGCCGACCGCTTACCGTCGGTGGCAGAATCTTCCGCCTTGGAGGAGCCGCCATGCCGAAGTATGTGATCGAACGCGACATTCCCGGTGCAGGCAAACTCGACCGCGAACAACTCCACGCCATCTCGCAGAAATCCTGTGGCGTGCTGCGCAGCATGGGCCCGCAGATTCAATGGGTGGAAAGCTTCGTCACGGACGACAAGGTTTACTGCGTGTACATCGCGCCGAATGAACAGGCGGTGCGCGATCACGCACAACAGGGCGGGTTCCCGGCCAATCGCATTTCGGAGGTGCGAACCGTGATCGATCCGACAACTGCCGAAACGGCAGTATGAGTGCCGCCGGGGAACGTTCGCCTGAGAAAGGGTTGTTACTCTACCGCGAGCCGGCGGGCGACAGTTCACCGCGATCGAGACAGACGCACGCTCGCAAGGCTACTCTGACCCGCGGGCCGTCAGCACCGTCTCGTCCAAACTGTCCGGGGTGGCGCCCGCATAGCGCAGGAAGCGCGGAGTCCCACGACGCTTCCAATAGCGCGAATCGTACGACGCGATCTTCACGCCGGAGCGCAGCTTGCTCAGGAAAGTGCGCTCTTCGGGATCGACCACGATGCCCACGTGGCCGCGCCAGACGATGAGGTCTCCGGCTTCGGGCTGGCGCACGCGATAGAACTCGTTTACACCGTCGTAGAGCGAGCTGGAATTTGCGTAGCTGTACTCGAGGCCGACCCTTTCGAAAAGATAGTGAGTGAAGTGCGAACAGTCGAGCCTGGTCTTGCGGATCTTCTTGCCGAGATGGATCAGGAGTTCCTTGGCGGTGTCCAACGCTGACGGACGGACGGCTTCCATGCGTTCGCGCGTTGGCCCCTCATCGGGAATCCGAGCACTGGCTGTACCTGTCACGAAACAAAAAACAATACCCAGGGCTGTGGCCCGCAAAGCACGTCTCATTCACGGTTCTCTCGATTGGGGTCGAAAGACTTGGATGCATGCTTATGAATACGTGCAGGCGAATTCGAGTGCTGCGGACCGGGGTTTTTCGGGCAGATAAGAAGCCCGACGCTGTTCGCGCCGGGCTCAAGCCGTTACGTACCGCTACTCTGACGCGAGTACGTCGTAGAAGTAGTTGACCATGAAGCGCTTCGGCTTGTTCTGGTCCGCACTCACGGGGATCGTCTTGGTTTCATTGCCGGACAGAACCACGCTGCCAAGGCGCATCACTTTCCCGTCATTGAGTTCGTAGTAGATCGGCACGAGCATGCGGAAGCTGGGGCTGACGTCGCTCTGCTGGATGCGCAGAATGTACGTGAGCTTCCCATCAGCACCCGCTTCGCTGGATGTATCCAGCGTGTACTTCGGGATTTCGGTTCCATAGACATAGTTATTGAAGAACCAGTCCATCTTCCGGTCACCCGCGAAGTTCATCTGCGGCGTCATGTGCCGCTCGACCACGGCCTTGAAGTCTTCGGTCGTAGCGGGCTTGTTGCGGTAGGTGTTCACAAAGTCCTTCATCATGTTCTGGAACGCCGTATCACGACCCTGCGGCGTCCACATCATCATGCGCAACATGTGCAGGATGTATGAGCCCTTGGCATAGACAAGCGCCCCGTATGTTCCGTACCCGGTCTTGAAGTTCGAAGCGCGATACCCAAGCGTGACCGGCCCGGCATCGATGGCGCGACGCCCGAGCTTGTTCTTCTCGAGCAACTCCGTGCGTTGATCCTTCCAGAACTTCATGTATGCCTTGGTGTCGCCACGCACGAGTTGCAGGAACAAGGAGGCCGAGAAGTCGGAAAAGCCTTCGCTCATCCACTGGTCGCGATATGAAGTCCAGCCAACGGTATGTCCCCACCACTCGTGGGCGACCTCGTGCGGCTCCACTACGTTGAAATACGCCTTCGTGTCATCCATGCCCAGGGTGTGACGCGTGGTGCTGTCGAGGAAGTAGGTGATGGGCAGGAAGACCAGTCCCGGCCAGGCCTGTCCGTACCACCCGGCGGTCTGTTGTGTGACCTGAAGTCCTTTGTACGACATGGGGCCAAAATAGTCGGTGTACAGCCTTACCGAAAGTTGCGCCTCGGCAAGGGCTCTCTTGAGCATCGGGGTCGTTTCCATTGTGCCAAGAGCGCCGAGTGCGGAGGAGTCCGTGTTCGCATCAGAATCGGCGATCATCCGGAGCTGCTTGAACATGTCCGGGATTTCCTTGTTGGCGAACGCCTCGACCTTCACACCCTCTTTGGGGAGTTCAACATCCTCGCGTTTGAACGACCCAATATTGAATCCGGCCACGGCGATCGGCACATCTGTCTTCCACACGGAGACATGCTGGTTGCCCTCCGTGCGTTCGCTCACCAGCAAGCCGGTTGCGGCGATCTGGTTTCCCTTCGGGATGCGGAACGTCAACTCGTAGTGTGTGTACCCGCCAACGTGCACGTTGGGATACCAATTGCTACGCGATGTCGGATAGTAGTTCCCATCGCCTTCCCTGCTTACGACCTCTTTGCCGGCGTAGCTCGTGGTGATGGTAACGCTTTCACCCTTCGCGACTGGTTTCGGCAGGATGACGAAGAAGTCGCCGTCTTCGTCTTTGTCTTCCTGGATCCAGTTCAGCGGAGCTCCGCTTCCGTCTGTGACGCTGGAGACACGTAGTTTGGAGACGAGATCGAACGGGATGACACGCAACCCATCCACCGTCGAGTTCAGCTTGGTGGTCGCCGTGGCCGTCAGCATTCCATTCTTCTCGATGGTCGTATCGATCTTTTGGCTGGCGATCTCGATGAAGCGGCCATCGTGCGAACCGAGCTTGGGGGCGGATTCTGACGTGAGACGTCCTCCGTACCAGAGCCCGGACTTCATGTCATCGTGGGTCATCATGATGACCTGATCGGGAGCGAGGGTTGCGAGGCCGCGAGGATCAATGGCAAACAGGACCCTGCCGTACTTCTTGCCGCGGATGAACGCATGGAAAGAGCCGTCCGCCTTGGTTGCCAATACCGGCTGCAAGAGCCGCGCCGCGATATTTTCATGGAGTTCTGTCCGCAGCTGCTTCTGCGTATCTTCCAGCACATCCACCGGACACGGAGCGCTCGACTCCTTCAGCGCGCCCGAGGCGCGGAGTTCGTCAGCCGTCGCATCTACGAAGCGCAAGGTCAGCCTCTCGAACTCTTCGCTGAATCCCGTCTGACCCGTAAGCGTCGAGAGTTGCTTTTGCTCAATGCGATCGTTGGTCGCGATTGTGAAGGTTCCAGCGCCCTTGAATACAGCGCCGGTCACGACTCCCTGGACGGGTTCGAGAAAGCAGAACGTGCCGCTGTTGAACGTGAACGTGCCGACATCACGCACGAGCTTCGCGTTCGTCACTTCATATGCCTGGCCGGACCGGGCCTGCCGCAGCGCCAAGTAGGTAGGATCTGTGTTCGGTTGTGATTTCGTGGGCTCTACGGCGAATGCACCCGGGATGAGAGCGAGCAACAGCAAAACCGACAGCGACCGCAGGGACGATGTCATAGCAGCGAAGCCTCAGCCTACGACTGGATTGGTAGTACTCTGGCGCGGCAGTGTAGATGAATTCCCGGACTAAACCAACGAAACAGTGCATGATGCGGGCGCGAAGGTCATAGAAGCGGCGGTATTGTGAGTGCTGAATCGGGAATAGACGATTTATTCGCGTTGCTGGAGCGTAGTGGCTTCCAAAAAACCGGGAACCGAGAACCGTTCGATGGATGGCTAGCGACCGAGGGCTGGGTTACTGGAGGCGCGGGGCGGAATCGAACCGCCGAATAGAGGTTTTGCAGACCTCTGCCTTACCACTTGGCTACCGCGCCTCACTCCCAAAGAGCTTGTTGCGTCCGATCCTGAACCGGGCGGTTCAGGATTTCCGCCGGCGAACGCTGCCTTGTCCAGTTGGATGCTGAGCTTGGCAGCTCAGGATTGCGCCCCTGCGGGTTCCACGCCAAACCGGATCAACATGCCCAAGCGAAAAACCCTCGCCTGTGGCGAGGGCTAATTTCTGGAGCGGGAGACGGGATTTGAACCCGCGACTTCGACCTTGGCAAGGTCGCACTCTACCACTGAGTTACTCCCGCTCTACGTTTTCGATTATAGCCAAAGCGGCTGAATCCGGTCAAACGCGAAGCCGCGCCGCATGGGCTTTTTGGCGGACGCCGCTGCGCGTTCGCTGCACGCTCGCTCGGAGAACCTGGCGGCTCGCGATCAGCGCCCTGCGTTGTCTCGGACCGCGATCGATCTCTGTGCGCCTTCGCGAAGGCTGCGCGCGATCTCGGGCCAACGCTCGTCGGGCGCGCCTTCATCGTGGATTTCCGCCGGTTCGAGTTTCACCGCCTCGGCGTAGATGATCATCAATTCCCGCCGGCGATCCGGCTGCGAGAGGCGGAACATCCTTCTCCGCGCCGTTGGCCCGGCGAGCTTCAACTTGCGCGCCTCGAGAAGCCGAGTCATGGCCGAGTGATCGGACTCGGGGTCGTCACTCTCATACAAGCGGAAGACCATGGCGTCGGAGATGAAGTCGATGTCGCCGAGCCTGACCTGGTCGGGCAGTTTGTAGTTGTAACGATGTGTGTTCGAGGGGAGGAAACTCTCGAACTGGACCCACACCATGCGCTGCACGCGACCGTCGGCACCGGCCTCGACGAACACATGCTGCTCGGCGTCCGCCACCTGCTTGAGCACGAACCGCTGTCCGCCCACGTAGCGGAAGCCTTCCGCGATCTCGATGGAAAAGCCGCTGCCCGCCGCCGGAGTAAGCAGGTTGCCCTTCACGTTGTATTGCAGGGGCAACTTGCGGCTGTCTTGCGCGAATGCACAGGCCGCGAGTGCAATTGCGACAACGACGATCCGAGTCATCTTCATAGCCCAACTCCTTCCTGGTTTGTGACGCAATCCCGGGTTGAGTTCAGATACGAAGTGCCTGTGCCGCAAGTTCGAAAGCTAGCGAGCTATTTTCGGACTCCACTGCGGGTCTTCGTCGGGCGTGACGATCTGCCCGTCGCGCATGTGCAGGATGCGGTCGCCGTAGGCCGCGGCCTCGGGATTGTGCGTGATCATTAGCACGGTCTGTCCGAGATCCTTGTTGGACCGGCGCAGCATGGAGAGCACGATTTCCGAGTTCTTCGTGTCGAGGTTGCCCGTGGGCTCATCGGCCAGCACGATGGCAGGTTTGTTGACCAGCGCGCGCGCCAGCGCAACGCGCTGCTGCTCGCCGCCGCTCATCTCCGAAGGCCGGTGGTGAAGGCGCTTGTCGATGCCCAGCAGTTCGGCCACGTGGCCCAGGTAACCGTCGTCCTGGATGGCATCCGGGCCGGCGATGTCGCGTGCGATCTCGATGTTCCCCTTCGCGTCGAGGGTGGGCAGCAAATTGAACTTCTGGAACACGAACCCGATCTTCCGCTTGCGCAGCCGCGTGCGTTCCGCGTCGCTGAGGGCCGCGAAGTCGGCGCCATCGATCACCACGCGCCCGGTGTCGGCCGTGGTCAACCCGCCCAGCATGTAAAACAAAGTGGACTTGCCGCTTCCGGAAGGACCTACGACGCTGACAAACTCACCGCGTTCGACGGCGAAGGAGATGCCGCGAACGGCGGGGACATCGACTTTACCAATCCGGTAAGTCTTGGTTACGTTCTCAACTGAAATGATCGGCGCCATGGGGACCTTTTGAGTGTACATGACGGCCGCTGTTGCTCGCCGTCGCAAGTGTCACGCTGCCTATCCAAAAAAGGATGCGGAGCCGGCCGGCTCCGCATGAGAGAGGCTTTCAGGAGGCTGCTTCGATTACCAAGCCTTGAGCGTGACCTTATCGACCCACACGTTGTAATCCTTCTGCTGGTAGTTCCCGTCCATCTGGAAGGCCACGTTCAACTCGCGGGCATTGACGGCGCGCGGCGCGAAGTACCGGTTGAGGTAGCTCTTTTTCCCGTTCAGGGTGATGGCGATGAAGCGCAGCTTGTTGTCGTCGGTGCGCTGGAACTCAAGCGTCAGGTGGTTCCACTGGTACGTGGGCGGCGCGGGACAGGCGATTCCGGTCGAGACCCAGCGCGCGTTGATGTTGTCCCAGATGTCCCACTGCTTACTGCCGCGCGGGCTGCATTGCGTGCCGAAGATGTACTTCTTGCCGCCGACGGACTGGTTCAGGTCGAACTCGAGCGCCTGCGGGGCGGCTGCGTCCTTGTAGTAGAAGTACAGGTCGTACACGAAGTTCTTCACGCCGTCGTTGGCGCCGAGCTGCTTCCACCACAGGGCATTCGCGTACGGCACCGTTCCCCCGAGCCAGAAGTTGATCGATCTGCCGTCCATCGAGGGCGTGGACTGGTTCTGCGTCATGCTGTAGGGCGTGGTCGGACCCGCGCCGCCGATGCCTGCGCAGGCGTCGCAATGCTGCCACCCGCTCATCTGGTCGATGTTTCCATAGGTGGTGGCGCTGGCGGGGATGGCCGTCGAACCGCCGGTCGAACCGGAACTGCTCGAGCCAACGTTGACGGTGAAGGGCGCCGACTTCACAACCTGTCCGTAGTTGTTCCACGACTGGATGACGATGTATCGCGTGCCGGCCGCCAACGTCTGCCAGGTGTCCAGCCTGCTGCCGCTCACCTGGTACTTCTTCACGTTGTCCACATAGAGCGCGGTCGCCGTGACGGTTCCGCTCATGGTTGTTGTGGAGACAAAGTGCACGGACGAACCAGTGGTGGAACCGGGCGTGGGGGAAGAGACCGTCACTCCCGCGAACGCGGCGGTCGCGAACATCAGGATCACAGCGGCAACGCGAAGATAGTTATTCAAGCCGTACTCTCCAGTGGTGAAGCTTTACAACTGCAAACACAGGCAGGGTATCCGGCCAGGAGAACCGGAGGTAGCCGAGCTTCGGCCTAGGGAACCCCGATGTTTCACCCTAAAGACCCTAAGATTTTCGTTGTAACAAGGAACTAAGAGGCGGGCGAGATACTTCGCCCAAGATCATACGCGTCAAGCAGTTAGGAACACGTCCAGAAAAGCTGGATTGCGCGCGCACGAATCCAGAGTACCTTAGAGCACTTTGGTGGTGACGCTTCGGAGAGGGCGCAACCGGATACCGCAAGAGCTGGGGCCGGAGGCCCATAGACCGGACCGGCCACCGCGACTCACTGCGAGTGTTTACGACGCCGCTGCCGGGCGGTTTTCTACGTGACTGGCGCGCTTGGGACCGCGCTTGCGAATCAGGAGGAGGCGGATGCGTTCGAGGAGCTCGGCGGGCGCGTACATCCCCTTGGGAAGGAAAACGTCGGCCAGTGTGTCCTTCTCATACACCTTGATCTTGCCGGAGAAGAGGATGGCAGGAGTGCACGGGGAGATCGCCTTCAGATGCGCGACCAGTTCGGTGCCGTCCATCCCCGGCATGAGCACGTCGCTGAGAATCAGATCGATGCCGCCGAGTTGAAAGCGGGCGATGGCATCTTCGGCATTGGTACAGCAGACGACCCGGTAACCTCTGGTCTCCAACATCACCTTGCGGATGGAAAGGGACTGTTCGTTGTCGTCAACGCAGAGGATCGTACGCTTGGGTTTCATAGGCCTGGTGGCTCCGGTGCAGACTTCGCCCGAAAGCTCTCTTTCTCTTCTCGATTCTTTGTTGCCAGAGCGAGGTGAATCCTACGGTGCGGCTTGAGGGCTGGCAAGTAACGAAGCTATCAACAGAAATCCACAACACGTGGAAATCGCTCGAACACCAATGCAGGCAACGAAAAACCGCGGCCGGCAGTTCCCTGGCGAACAGGTCCCGTGTAGCGGACCGGAGCGCGCTGTACGTAAACCGTCCCTCGGTCGCCGCGGTTCGCCCGCCGGAGTTGCATCGTTCTCAGAGCAATAATTCTCCGCGCATGACCTCAACAACGCATCCGCCTACGCGAACGTTGTCAACGCGGTCGCCCGACTTCGTCGCGCGGATGCGGATGTAGCTTGGACGCTTCATCTCAATTCCCTGCTCGATGACGGCCAGCTCGTCGCTGCCGACAACGCCGTGCTTGACCGCCCACCCCGTGCAGCATCCGGCGGCAGATCCCGTGGCCGGGTCTTCGCCGTTGTAGAAGATCATGCGCGCGTGCAGGCGCGCATCCGGCGACTCGGTTTCGCGCGTGACCAGGTAGAAGAACTTGCCGTCGGTCTTCGCCAGGTAGGCAGCCGCCTTTGCCCAGTTGAAGTTCAGGTTGCGGATGGCCGCCAGCGAGCGCAGCGGAGTGATGACGAACGCCATCCCGGTCGAGACCGTCTGGATGGGCAACGAGTCGTCGAACATCTCGCGAGGCATCCCCAGCGCGGCCGCAACGTCGTCCACCGCATGCACCTGGCCGAATTCGGGGTCGCGTTGGCGCATCTCGCCGATGGTTCGTCCGTCCGGGTTGGTGAAGCGAACCGGGATCTTTCCGACCTTGAGTTCGAGTTCGATGAGTTCGCTGCCCGAAAGCCGATGCAGATAATAGGCGGTGCCAAGTGTCGGATGACCGGCGAACTCCAGCTCTTCCGCGACGGTGAAGATGCGCACATGCACGCCGCGCTCGCGCTCAACCTCCGGCTCGCGCGGCAGGATGAACGTCGTCTCGCTCAGGTTCGTCTCGCGAGCCAGCGCCTGCATCTCCTCGGAACTCAGCCCACGAGCATCCGTGAACACGGCAAGTTGGTTGCCCTCCAGGGCGCGGTCGGTGAAGACATCAAGCTGAACATAGGGATAGCGGCGTCTGGACTCGGGCATGGACGGCCCCTCGCGGATAGTTTTGACGGAGAAAAGATAGCAGATACGAACGGGCTCTGGGTGCTGAGCTACTAAGGTATAGAGCTGCTGAGCTGCTGGCTGCCAGGCCGCCACGAGCAGCGTGCGGCGTCGTGTTTGACCAAACGAAGTGCTTCGGTTGTAATCGAACTACCGGCGCGGAAGCGAAGGGGATCCGGTGATCCTCCCGGTCTTCAAAACCGGCGCACGGCAGGTTCGCCCTGTCGTGGGTGTGTTCGACTCACACACGCTTCCGCCAAGAACACCTCTCGTTACACAGCGTGCCGCTCCACGGGTGTGTGTTCGACTCACACACGCTTCCGCCAACAC
>DASPLH010000131.1:0-3715 GCA_035627675.1 Clostridia bacterium | reverse complement strand
CCAAGCATCTCAGCCATCTCGACTTGCGTCCAGCCGCGGTCGCGCCGCAGGCTGCGAACGCGATTGCCGAGTTGAACACGAATGTCAGTGGACCGCTTTCGACATCCGGACGCGCCGTTTCCGCGCTGCAACACGTGTCCTGCCTCATGTAGGGGAACACGAAAACCCGATCTTCGCCCCTTGGACGCCAACAGACGGAGGAGGACCCCGTTGTCTTTGGGAGTTCGCCGGACACCTCTACACTCAGCGCTGGTTACAAGAAAACGTATCGTTCTTGCAGACTGTTTTCACCACGCAAAACGTCAGAGATCACGTGGTCAAGGCGGCGAGCGTACTTTCAAACGAACCGGAAGCCCAGGACGCAGCGGAACTAGTGTCAGATCTTCATCGAGTCCCGCTGCCGGAAACTGCCATCTTTCCTTGGAACTCGGCAAACCCCAACTTCAGATTTTGAATGGACTCGTTGACCCAGTGAGAGCGGGAAGCACTCAGTCGCAGCGGGTTCTGGTCAGTCTCAAGAACTCTTGTTTCAGACATTCGGCGCACTCCAACAGCAACACACGAGAAACTACAGGAACGTCCGATAACGGATATTCTGTAATGTGAGCGCCGGGCGGAGTCTTTTCGGTGTCTGCGAGCGTGTGCGTGCTCGACCTTGAAGCCTTCAGGCCACCGCCTCCATTGCCTGCCGCAACTCTTCCGTGAACTGGCGCAGTTCCTCGAGGCGCTCCGGGGTGGCTTCTACCTCCTCTTGCTTGGCCTGGAATATCTTGCGTCCGTTGCGTTCGACTAACACTCCGAGCACTTCTCCCATGCGCCAGCCGGGACTGCCGATCATCGTCAGGCCCGCCGGCGTTGGTTGCAGCAGCGCGACGCAATTGCCCTTGCTCGCGCCGATTGCGGCGGGAAAGCGGTCGAAGGTCCGGAGCTCGAATCCGGCCATGTAGATTCGCTGGAGCTGTTCGGCTGCGTCTGGCATGCGGAGATTGTAAAGGCCGCTCGAAGGACGAGACACGCGTCCTGGCGCGAGCGGCCCTGAGACCTGTCAAAGCTCGTGCTACGGAGCGCTTGCCTGCTGCCGTGCGCGTTCTTCGTGCAAGCGAACTGCCGCGCGGTCTTGGCTGGAACGATGGTTACATTTTGTACTTACCGAGGTCGTCGTCGTTGAGGCCCTCCAGCCATTTGCGCAGGTCCTCGGGAGACAGGCGGTCGCTTCCGGCGCTGGCCACCTTGGAGGATTTCAACACCTGGTCGTCCACGAAAATCGGGCAGTCCATGCGCAGCGCGAGGGCCAAGGCATCGGACGGACGCGAATCGATGCAGATGGAACTACCGTTGCGTTCGGCCCAGATGACGGCGTAGAACGTGTCTTCCTTCAGTTCGGTAACAACGACTTTGCGGACGACGGCGCCGAAACCAAGCATCACGTTCTTCAGCAGGTCGTGGGTCATCGGACGCGGCGTGGTGACTTTTTCGATCTCCAGCGCGATAGCGTTGGCTTCAAAAACGCCAACCCAGATCGGCAGCACGATATCGCTGTCCACCTGCTTGAGGACAATGATGGGCATGTTGGTGACCGGATCCATCATCAGCCCGCGGATTCTCATTTCGACTTCCATGCGTCCCTCGAAGGCCGATTCTACCAATATCCGGAGTTCCAGATGAGCCGGGACTGCCTTCCGCTCAACACGCGCAAGGAGAAGGCGGTTGCGAGCAACGCTTATGGCCAGATGCCGCGCGCTTCGATTGCCTCGAGCACGCGGTTGACGCCAAGGATGTATGAGCCGGTCCGCAGGTCCGTGTTGTGCGCCTGGGCCGTCTCGTACACATCCTGGAAAGCGCGCACCATCACGCGCTCCAGACGGCTGTTGACGTCGTCTTCTTCCCAGAACAACTCCTGGAGATCCTGCACCCACTCGAAATACGAAACGGTAACGCCGCCGGCATTCGCCAGAACGTCGGGTAGAACCATGATCTGCTTCTCGTTCAGGACCGCATGTGCGGCCGGAGTCGTCGGCCCGTTGGCTGCCTCCGCAACGATCCTGGCTCGGATCCTATGCGCGTTCTCGCCGGTGATCTGGTTTTCGAGTGCCGCGGGAATCAGGATGTCGCAAGGAACCTCCAGCACCTGGTCGCAGCCGATCGGGCGTGCGCCAGGAAACTCCGTGACAGTTCCCGTCCGCTGCTTGTGCTCCAGCAGTTCCTCCGTCGATAAGCCTTTTTCGTTGTGGACGCCACCCTTGGAGTCGCACACGGCTACGATTGTTGCGCCTTCAGCCGCGAGCAGTTGGGCTGCGATACTGCCCGCATTGCCAAATCCCTGGATGGCCACGGTCGCCTTACTCAAATCCATTCCGAGCACGCGGCAAGCTTCGCGGATCACGAAGAGACATCCGCGAGCCGTTGCCTCCTTCCGTCCGTGGGAGCCGCCGAGATACGTCGGCTTACCGGTGACTGAGCCGGGAGCGGAGTGCCGGAACATCATGGCGCAGGTGTCCATGAACCAAGCCATTGTTTGCGCGTCGGTGTAGACGTCCGGAGCCGGGATGTCCCGATCGGGGCCGATCAGCGGGCCGAGTTCATAGGCGTAGCGTCGCGTCAGGCGCTCCAGTTCCCCTTTCGACATGCGCTTCGGATCGCAGATGATTCCTCCCTTCGCGCCGCCGAACGGAACGTTCACCACCGCGCACTTCCAGGTCATCCACGAAGCGAGCGCCTCGACCTCTTCGTACGTGACGTTCGGGTGATAGCGGATTCCACCTTTGCACGGACCGCGAGCGCTATTGTGCTGCACGCGATAGGCCTGAAAAATCCGGAGCGTGCCATCGTCCATCTTCACAGGCAAGCTCAAGGTCAGAGCGCGCCGGGGACGCCACAGCAGTTCTCGCAAATCCTGTTTGAGATTCAACCGGTCGGCTGCATGATCGAAGTAGTGGGCGGCTATGCGCGAAGGATTCAGATCCTCGTGGGCGGCAGTTGGAATACGAACCGTGGCCATCGAGAGCCTCCTGAACGCGCTAGCGTTTGCCGTCGAGGTAAAGCCCGCCGGGGCGGCCGACGAGAGCCTCCTGGCGGGCGTTGTGCCGGTCGCATTAGCGGTTGAGGTGAAGGCCTTGTTGAGGCGAGGCGCAGCCGCACACGAACCGGGCTGAGGTTATACACCGGATTCGATGCTGCGGACGCGTCTCTTTCGTAAGGAAAACCAGGTGGGGGCCCCATCTTCCCGGAGTGCCAGCGGGCACTGCCGCTGGTTGTGCCACGCCGAGGTCAGGACACCACAAGCTCTCCAACCAGGCTGTTCGGATACGTTCTGGTGACGCGTGCGTTCACAAATTGGCCGATAGCCGGCTGTGGGCGTCCTTCGGGGACCGTGAAATTGAAGGTTTTATTCTGCGAGGTGCGGCCGATAACCTGCTGCCGGGCCGGATTATATCCCTCGACCATTACTTCCATTGTTTCCCCTAAATGCTTGGCATAAAGGGCACGCTGGATCTCACGCTGGCGCTCGTTCAGGACGGCGAGGCGACGCGATTTCTCCTCGTCCGGGATCGTGTCGGCGTACTGCAACGCGGGCGTGTTGGGCCGCGCCGAGTACTTGAAACTGAAGATTCCGTCGTACCCGACGGCGTCGAGCAGGCTTGCGGTTTCCTCGAATTCGGCCTCGGTCTCGCCCGGGAAGCCCACGATGATGTCGGAGGTGATGGAGATATCGCGA
>DASPLH010000130.1:0-4588 GCA_035627675.1 Clostridia bacterium | reverse complement strand
GCTCCCTGTGCAGGTACTTCTGCGAGACGCGGTTCACGTCCGCCAGCGTGACCTTCTCGACCCCCGCCCGGTAGCGCTCGAGGAAGTCCGCCGGGTAGCCGTAGAACTCGTACGTCATGCGTTCGCGGAGCACTTTGCCGGGCGAATCGAAGTTGAAGATGAACGAGTTCAGGACCGAATCCTTGGCGCGCTTCAGCTCCGCCTCGGTCGGAAGATTGTCCTTCTTGATCTCATCCACTTCCTGCCAGAGACCCTGGATGGCTTCCTTCGTCGTCTCCGTCTTTGTACCGATGCTCAACCGCGTGACGCCGGGGTGATCGAAGGCCGAGCCGATGCCTCCGCCGACCGAATAGGCCAGACCGCGCTTGGTTCGCAGGTTGCTGAACAGTCGCGAGGCGAAGCCGCCGCCGAACAACTCGTTGAACACCGATACCGCGAAGTAGTCGGGGTTGCGGCGATCGATTCCGAGTTGAACCATGCGGATCTCGCTCTGGTTCACGTCATCCTTCTCGGCGACGTAGATGCCCGGCTTCGCCGGAGTGAACTGAACCTCCGGCTTCCTGGCTTCGGGACCGGGCTCCCAGCCCTCGAACGCCTGGCGCAGCGTGGCCTCCATCTGCTTCGGATCGAAGTCGCCTTCGATTCCGAGCAGGATGTTGTTCGGGTAAACGAACTGCTTGTGCCAGTTGACGAGATCGTCGCGCCCGATGGCCTCGACCGTGTAGTACTCGGGCTGACGGACGTACGGGTTGTTCTTGCCGTAGGCAAGGTAGCCGGAGTGAATCGCGGCAATCGTCCCGCTGTTGTCGTTCCGGCGCGCGATGCTTGTGTTGAGCTGGTCCTTCGCCAGTCCGAGTTTATCTTCGCGGAATGCCGGCTGGCGCAGCAGCTCAACCCAGAGCTTGAAGACATCGTTGAAGTCGCCCTTGAGGCAATCGAAGCCGATGGTCGTGCTGTCGGCGCTGCCACTGGTCTCAACCTTGGCGGCTCGCGCTTCCAGGAAGTCGTCCATCTGGTCGCCTGTGAGGTTGACCGTGCCGCCCGTGCGCCAGACATCGCTGTACACATCGACGAGTCCCACCTTCGCCTGCGGTTCAGACAGCGAACCGCCGCGAATCCGCGCGTAGCCCGAGATCAACGGCAACTCGTGATTTTCCTGGAGGAAGACCACCATGCCGTTCTTCAACTCGATGCGGACCGGCTGCCGCTGCTTGAACGGAGGCAGCGGCGGGATTGCAATGTCCTTCCACGAGGTCGCTACCTTGCCGGAAGGGCGCTTCCTGGGCGGCGCATCGCGTTCGGTCTTCTCCGCCGATTTCTGCGACTGCTGCGATGCGGGGACCGCCTGCTCGGTCCTGGCAGACTTGCCGTTCTTCGTCCTGGTCGTCTGTGCAATCGATGAGCTGAACCCTCCGAGCAGCACAGCAACGGTCAAAACTGCTCCAATGCTTCTGTTCATTGCGCCTGTGCTCCCTTGCTGGCGGCTGCCGGCTTCATGGTTTCGATCACGCCCACGGTGCGGTTGTTCTCGACGAATGTCTTGTTGGCCACGCGGCGGATATCGGCCTTCGTGACCTTCTCGATGCGATCGAGCTGGCGGAAGAGTTCGCGCCAGTCGCCGTAACGCATCTGCATGGTCGCCAGGGCGCCTGCCAGTCCGGGGTTGCTGTCGAGCGAGCGGATGAGGCTGGCACGCGCACGCGTCTTGAACATCTTCAACTCGTCGTCCGAGACGTCCTGCGTCTTGAGGCGCTCGATCTCGGCGCGAATGGCCGACTGCACTTCCTGGTTGCTGCGGTTCGGCAGGGGAACGGCGTAGAAGGCGAACAGGTGCGGGTACTTCGTGCCCGGAAAGCCGGAGAAGCCCGCGGCGAATGCGGCGATCTTCTTGTCGCGTACGAGGGAGCGGAACAGCCGCGAGGTTCTCCCGTTCGACATCACGTCGCTGATCGCGTCATACACCGCGTCGTCGGGATCGCGATAGTCCGGACGGTGGTAGCCCTCGATGTAGAAGGGCTGCGCCGGGTCCTTGATGTTGACGACGCGTTCCGAGTTCTGGGGTGGTTGCCGTGTGACGTACTCCAGCGGCTTGGGACCGGAGGGAACGCGGCTGAAGTACCTCTCGATGATCGGCATGATCTTGTCGGGATCCACGTCTCCGGCGACACTCACGATCATGTTGCTGGGCACGTAGTAGGTCTTGAAGAACTCAATCGCGTCGTTGGCCGAGAAGTGTTGCAGGTCGCTCAGGTAGCCGATTCCGGGGCGATGGTAGGGGCTGGCGTCGAAGGCGGTGCCGAGGAACTGCTCGACCATGCGGCCGATCGGGCTGCTCTCGGTGCGCATGCGGCGCTCTTCGATCACGACGTCGCGCTCCTTGTAGAACTCCCGGCGGACCGGATGCAGGAAGCGTTCGGACTCGAGGTAGGCCCAGAGTTCCGTGCGGTTCGCCGGCATGGAGTAGATGTAGTCCGTTTCGTCGTAGCCGGTGGAGGCGTTCAGTCCGACGCCGCCCTCACGCTCCACGATCTCGCCGAACTCGTTCTTGATGACGTATTTGTCGGCCTGCGCAATCGCGTCGCGCCATTCCTTCTCCAGCTGTGCCAGCTTCTTCGGGTCGCGTCCAAAGACCTTCTGGCGCTCGGAGTCGTACGCCGCGTAAGTTTTCTCGACCCGCTCCAGCGCAGGCTGTTCGGCGCTGAAGTCCGTCGTCCCGATCTTGTGGGTGCCCTTGAAGGCCATGTGCTCCATCATGTGAGCCAGGCCGGTTTTGCCGCGCGGGTCCTGCACGGAGCCTGCGTCCACCAGCGTGGTGAAGGAAAACACCGGGGCCTCGGGACGCCGGCAGATGATCACCGTCAGCCCGTTGGCGAGCTTTCTTACGGTGACTCTCTTCTCGAACGCTGCAAGGTCCTGCGCCTGGGCGGGAACCAGAAGGGTGAGGGTGAACAGGAAAGCGAATAAGGCTCTGAGCCTCTTCATCGTGCCTCCGTTGGCAAACAGGCGCGCTGCCCGGCAACCTGCCAAGGTATTCGAGGCTATCCCTAGAGGAAGCTGTTAGTCAAAGCGCGGGAGAGAGTTTCGAGTTTCAGGGTTCGAGTTTCGAGAGGAGAGCTCCAGTTGAATTCAGTACAGCTCCGTCCGACATGGAGTATGCTGCTGCGACTATGCAGATCCGCGACGAGCTTAAGACGCTTATCGATAAACTGCCGGAATCCAGTCTGGAAGGGATTCGCTCATTCCTCAACTTCCATATCAATCCTCCTCCGCCGCCTCCGCCAGAGGTGGAGCGGATGCGCCAGCGCGGACAGGCGTATCGAAGGGAAGTGGAGCGGCGCTTCCGAGAGACCCTGAAGCCCGCGACCATTGGAAGCTTTGTCAGCGGCGGTAGCTGGGACGCGCACGAGGGCATACCATTCGGAAGAAATTCGTTCAATTATTGGGAGGACAAGGCTCTCGTGCAGCAGAGCCTTCAATCGTTCGATGAACAGGATGTCGAGATCATGGAACGATACGCACTCAGCGAGGACGGAACCAAGCTCGTCTGCACCATCGAGCTTTCGAGCGGGGGACACACCGTGCGGCATGAGGATGAGTTTCCGATTTCCCCCGAAACTCAAAACCCGAAACTCGAAACCTGAAACTTGAAACTGCTTACCTAGACTTCCCTTCGCCCTTCCATGGCCTTCTGCATCGTGACCTCGTCGGCGTATTCGATGTCGCTGCCGACCGGGACTCCGGTTGCGATGCGGGTGACCCGCACCCCGCTCTGCCGGAGGATTTTCGCCAGGTACACGGCCGTGGCTTCACCTTCGAGAGTGGGATTGGTGGCAAGGATCACCTCGTCGGCTCCGCCATTTTCGAGCCTCTGCAGCAGGTTGGAGATGCGCAGCTGCTCGGGACCCACGCCATGGATCGGCGACAGCGCGCCGTGGAGCACGTGGTACAGGCCGTTGTAATTGCGCGTCTTCTCGACGGCGGCGATGTTCGTCGGTTCTTCGATCACGCAGATGAGGCGCTGGTTGCGCGTCGGATTCGCGCAGTAGGTACACGGGTCGATATCGGTGATGTTGTTGCAGATCGAGCAGAGGCGCAGGCGAGCCTTCAACTCGCGGATGGCCTCGGCGAGCGCATCGGCGTCCTGCTCGGGCGAGCGCAGGATGTGGAACGCAAGCCGCTGCGCGCTCTTGGTGCCGATGCCCGGCAACTTCTTCAGCTCTTCAATCAGGCGAGCCATCGGCTCGGCAAATCTCGACATATTGTCCTAGAACATTCCGGGCGGGAGGCCCATGCCTCCGAGCATGCCTCCGAGCTGCGATTGCATAGCCTGATCGACCTGGCGGCCGGCTTCGTTGACGGCGGCGGCGATCATGTCCTGTAGCATCTCGAGATCGCCACTCTGCACGATGTCCTGCGAGAGCGTCACGCCGAGCACCTGCTTCGCGCCGTTCATCTTCACCGTCACGGCACCGCCCCCGGCGGAGGCTTCCACCTTGAGATCCTGCATCTTCTGCTGCATCTGGCGCTGCATTTCCTGCGCGCGCTGCATCATGTCCTGCAACTGCTTCGGATTCATCGTTCACCCTGG
>DASPLH010000129.1:0-11774 GCA_035627675.1 Clostridia bacterium | reverse complement strand
CGCGACTCCGCAGCCGAGCTTCGCTCGTCCGCCCAGCCGAGGGCGACTGGGCCTACACTTCGAATTCTTCCCTTAACCCGCGACACCCTGCCCTGCGACCGGGGTTAGCACGTGGCACAACAGTAACTAGAGTTTCATTGGAAGCGTGGGCTATAGTTCGGCCTGTTGCGGCGAACGCTCGACCTCGCCTCGGTGTCCCCTGTTCCCATGACCACTACGGCTCAATCCGCGGCTCCTACGACCCTTAAGCGTTCGCTGCCTGCGACGGTCTATTTCGACGGCGACCATGCGGCCCTGAAGCTGGTGGCGCAGTTCACCCGTTATTACCGCAGCAGCTGGAAGTCGCTGCCGGAGTCCCCGGCCGGCGTGGTGGTGTTGCTCAGCGACGAGCGCCTGCTGGCCGACCATGCGCGCGAGCTGCGCGCCCCGAATGTCCGCATCATCGCCGTCAGCGACGAGCGCTTCCGCGACCCGAGGCTGGATTCGGCCGTCTATGCCTACGTGGCCACCTCGACCCCGGCTCCGCTGGTGGAGCGCACGGTGGACAGCGCCATCGACCACATGCACCTGCTGGCCACACGCCAGGAGGCCAACGAGCGCCTGGCGGGCGCGACCCACGACATCGCGGAGCTGAACGGGATGTTCGAGGGATTCGTGAAGGCTGCGGTGACGGCCATCGAGTCGCGCGACCCGAACACGTCGGGACACGCGTTCCGCGTGGCCAACCTGACGGTTGCGCTGGCCGAGGCCGTGAACCGCGACACCACGACCTTCGCCGACGTGACGTTTACCCGGGAGCAGCTGCGGGAGCTGCGCTACGCCGCCCTGCTGCACGACTTCGGCAAAGTGGCGGTGCGCGAGAAGGTGCTGGCGAAGTCCAGGAAGCTCTATCCAGAGCAGATGCAGGTGATCCGGCAGCGGTTTGAGCTGGCGCGCCGCACGGTGGAGTTGGAGAACGGCCGCGAGCGGCTGGAATACGTCGTGAAGAACGGGCGCGAGGCCTACGAGAAGAAGCAGGCGGAGTTCGACCGGAAGCTCGGCGGGCAAGTGGCGGAACTGGAGCAGATGCTGGCGGCGGTCGAGGCGGCGGATGCCCCTGCGATGATGCCGAACGGGAGCAGCCAGGCCACCTACGCGGGCGAGGACGCCCAGGCCACACACGCGGGCGGGGACGCCCACGCCACACCGCTGCGGCAGGCAGCAGAGCGCGAGTTCGCGGGCCGGGACGGCGAGCGGCTCCGGTTGCTGACAGACGACGAGCTTGGGATGCTGTCGATCGGCCAAGGGTCGCTGAACGACGCCGAGCGGCTGGAGATTGAGTCGCACGTGATCCACACCTACAACTTCCTGAGCCAGATTCCGTGGACGCGGGAGTTGAGCGGAGTGGCGCAGATCGCTCGCGGACACCACGAGAAGCTGAACGGCTCGGGATACCCGGCGCACCTGAAGGCTTCGGACATCCCGCTGACAACACGCATGATGACCGTGGCGGATGTGTTCGACGCGCTGGCGGCGGGGGACCGTCCGTATAAGCAGCCCCTGGGCGTGGAACGCGCGCTGGAACTGCTGGGACGGATGGTTCGCGACGGCGAACTCGACCCCGACGTGTACAGGGTGTTCCTGGAGAATCGGGTCTGGGAGCGCTGGGTCTAGTACGGATTTTGGAGCTCCGAACTACCCCACCCTCTGCTTCGCAGAAGGTTGGGGCACCCAAATGCCTCGCCCTCGGCGTCGAACAGGTGCATGGACCAGACGCTGACCTTTTCAGTATCCGTGCTCGGGAACTTCCTGCTGATCGGCGGGCTGGTGCTCTACGGCTTCACGCTGTTTGCCGAGTACCACGCGCGCGGCAAGTGGGCGAAGAACATTACGGGGCTGCTGGCGGGATTGGGAATGCTGACGCTGGCTTTCGCCCTGATGATTACTCCGGCGAACGCGGAGGTGCTGGCGCGGATCGCGCAGACCGGAGCGTCCAAGGTGTTTCTCTGGTCCAGCAGCGCCCTGCTGCTGGCGTCGATCGCGGCGTTCGGGATCATCACCTATGCCAAGCCGTTCCGGTTGCGCCACGAGAGGAAGATCGAGCGCGACCTGAATCGCGACCTGCCTAAGATTCCGTAGTCCTCCAGGATTTACAATGGACGCAGCGAAAGCGCGACATCTGAGGACGAATTGTGTACGAAGTAACCGTTGAAGACACATTTGCCGCGGGTCACTACCTGCGCAACTACAAAGGAAAGTGCGAGAACCCGCACGGACACAACTACCGGGTGCGGGTCACGCTGAAAGGCCAGGACCTGGACAAGGCCGGCCTGCTGCTGGATTTCAAGGACCTGAAGAAGGTCATGAAGCACGCGATCGACTACCTCGACCACAAGATGATCAACGACATCGAGCCGTTTACGGTGTTGAACCCTTCGGCCGAGAACCTGGCGAAGTTCTTCTACGACCAGGCAAACGAGAATCTGAAAGAGCACACGAACGGCCGCGTTAGCGTGAAGCAGGTCACGATCTGGGAGACGGATACGTCGATCGCGACGTATTACGAATAGGCGGGTCGGCAGTCGTTGGTCGGTGGTCGTCGGGAAAGCAGGTCCTTCGCTTCGCTCAGGACGACAAGAAGTTTCGCAGGCGCTTCGCTCAGGGTGACAATGCGTTGTCGGCTGAGCACCGACGACTAGCGACCGACAACGGCTTCCTCTTATGTACCTCATCGAGATATATAGATCGCTTCAGGGAGAATCGTCGTTTGCGGGGCTGCCGTGCGTGTTTGTGCGGACGGCGGGCTGCAACCTGCGCTGCTCGTGGTGCGACAGCGAGTACACGTTCAAGGGCGGGTATCGCGTGTCGCTCGACGACGTTCTCGCCGAGGTAGAGAAGCTCTCGCCGGGCGGCGGATTGGTGGAACTCACGGGCGGCGAGCCGATGCTCCAGGAAAAGGACGTTGTGCCGCTCATGCGCGAGTTGATCGCGCGCGGCTACACGGTGCTGCTGGAGACCAGCGGCGAGCGTCCGCTGGAGAATGTGCCGGGCGAGGTCCGCAAGATCGTGGACGTGAAGTGTCCGGGGAGCGGCGAAGCAGAGAGCTTCCGGCTGACGAATCTGGGTACGCTCACCAAGCTCGACGAGGCGAAGTTCGTGCTCTCGTCGCGTGCGGATTACGAGTTTGCGCGCGATTTCGTGCGCCGGCACGGGCTTGAACAGAAAGCCGGGGGCGTGATCTTCTCTCCGGCGTTCCGCCAGAACGCTGTTGGTTCGCGCGACACAGCCAACTGCCTGCTCGATCCGCAACTGCTCGCGACGTGGATACTGGAAGACCGTCTCAACGTGCGGCTTGGATTGCAGATTCATAAGTTCATCTGGGAGCCGCAGGTGAAGGGCGTGTAGCTTCCGGCGGCCAGCTTCCAGCGGCCAGCTTCCAGTCGCCAGCGGCCAGCTACCAGCTTTAAGGGAAGCGAGAACTCCGTGCCCCGCTTCGCGACCTCAGTACCTCTACCGCTCCAGCACCTCAGCACCTCAGTACCTCAATACTCGGCACCTCTCTGCAATACACTACGGACATGACGCAAGAGATCCGCACGGTTGTCGTCCTGTCGGGCGGCATGGACTCGACGGTTTGCGCCGCGCTGGCCGTACGCGAGCATGGGGCTGAGCACGTGGCTGCCCTGCACGTGAGTTACGGGCAGCGGACCGAAGCGCGCGAGCAGCAGGCATTCACGGCGATCTGCGACCGCCTGGGGATCCGACGGCGGTTGACGGTCCGAAATCAGGCGTTGAGCCAGATTGGCGGGTCGGCCCTGACCGACTCGGGCCTGGCCGTGCCGGATGCTGGCGCGGAGATCGGGCAGAACGTTCCGATCACGTATGTCCCCTTCCGAAACGCGCACTTCCTGTCGGTGGCGGTGAGCTGGGCGGAGGTGGTGGGCGCCGGGACGATCTACATCGGGGCCGTTGCGCAGGACTCGTCGGGCTACCCGGATTGCCGTCCTGAGTATTACCGCGCCTTCAACGAACTGATCAGGACGGGAACAAAGGAGGGCCGTATCGCGATCAGGACCCCGCTGATCGAGATGCGCAAGGCTGAGATCGTCAAACTCGGTCTAGAGATCGGTGCACCCTTCGATTTATCATGGTCGTGCTACAGCCGCGAAGATCGGGCTTGTGGAACGTGCGAAAGCTGCACGTTGCGGCTTCGTGCATTTGAGGCCGCCGGTTCCACGGATCCGATTCCCTACGCTACGCAGGCCGCACGCGGCTGAGGGCGGCGCCCCGCAAATCATCCGATGGGCGCAACTCGGAAGTTTTCGCCCGGTTCTTACAATGGGCGCATTTCGCTCGGCAACATCCGCTGGAGGCGGAAATGAGAAAAAACATCGTACTGGCATTGTTCCTGGCGCTCGCTGCGATCTTCACGGTCTCAGCGGCTGCGCAGACGACGGACGTCAAAGGCAGAGTTCTCGACGAAGCGGGTAATCCGATCGTAAACAGCAAGGTCGTCCTTCAGAACGTGGAGAACGGCCGCAAGGTCGAGCTCAAGACCAACAACAAGGGCGAGTACTTCACCATGGGCCTGACCCCGGGCCGTTACAACATTGCCCTGCTCGGCCAGGATGGCAAGCCGATCTTCCAATTGAGCGGCGTGATGGTGAAACTGTCCGGCGACAACATCTACGACATGAACCTGCAGGCGGAGCGCGCCAAGCAGCAGGAAGCCGTGCCGGAAGAAGTCCGCAAGCAGATGGAAGCCCAGCAGAAAGAGGCCCAGAAGATCAAGGGCCTGAATGCGATGCTGTCGCAGGCACTGGAGGCTCGCAAGGCGGGTAACTGCGACCAGGCCATTGACCTGATGCAGCAGGCGACGCAGGCCGACGCCACAAAAGACCTGCTGTGGGTCAACCTCGCCGAATCGTACGTTTGCGCAAAGCGCTTCGCGGACGCCATCCCTGCCTACCAGAAGGCCATCGCAATCGCCCCGACGAGGGGCGAGTACCACAACAACCTCGGCCAGGCACTCCTGAAGAACAACCAGGTCGATGAAGCGATCGCTTCCTATGACAAGGCGGCACAGCTGGACCCGGTGAACGCGGCGATGTACTACTTCAACGAGGGCGCCGTGCTGACGAACAAGGGCCGCGCCGACGATGCCGTGAAGGCCTTCGACAACGCCATCAAGGCGGACCCGAACAAGGCCGACGCGTACTACTGGAAGGGCGTGAACCTGCTCGCAAAGGCAACCATCGCGAAGGACGGAAAGATGGTAGCGCCGGAGGGCACGGCGGAAGCCTTCAATAAGTACCTCGAACTCCAGCCGGAGGGGCAGTTTGCGGAGCCTTCGAAGGAGATGCTGAAAACCATCGGAGCGAAGGTAGAAACGACCTTCGGTAAAGGTAAGAAGGCGGCTTCGAAGAAATAACTCCGTCGATGTGAATGAAAGGGCGACTTCGGTCGCCCTTTTCTTTTGAGAACTACACCACTTTCAGAACTACCCCACCCTCTCGCTCCGCGAGAAGGGTGGGGCACCCGGACGCTCCGACGAAGTAACTTTGTCCGATGTAATGTTTTGAGGACTACCCCACCCTCTCGCTACGCGAGAAGGGTGGGACACCCGGCTCAAGGCGCTACAATCTGTTGCATGCATGGGGTCCAGCCGAGTCCGCAGGTGCTGCCGTTCCGCGAAGCGCGAGAGGTGGTGGAGCGCTATGCAGCGCAGGTTCCCGCGCCGGACTCGGAGGCGCTGCCGTCGCTCGAATGCCTGGGACGCGTGCTGGCCGAAGCCGTAACCGCGGACCGCGACCTGCCTCCATTTCACCGCTCGACGCGCGACGGCTACGCGCTGCGATCGGCCGATGTGACGAGCGTCCCGAAAACGCTGCGCGTGGTTGGCGAGCTTAGGGCCGGTGATCCGGCTGCCGCACGAATGCCCGGCCTGGGCGAAGCGGTTGAGATCATGACCGGAGCAGCCGCGCCCGAAGGCACCGACGCGGTCGTGATGGTGGAGTACACGACGCGCGACTCCGACGCGGTTTCCGTGTTGCGGACGGTCGAGGCGGGCGAGAACGTGGTCGTCCGCGGCAGCGAGGCGCGAGCGGGCGACGTGCTGGCCGCGGCAGGAACGCGGGTGACGCACGCGACCGTGGCGCTTGCGGCCTCCACGGGACGTGACACGCTGAAGGTATACCGGCGTCCGACGGTGGCGATCATCTCTACCGGCGACGAGGTCGTGGCGGTCTCCGAGCATCCGAAAGAACACCAGATCAGAAACTCGAACAGCTACTCGCTTGCGGCGCAGGTGTTGCGAGCGGGCGCTGTGCCGATAATCCTGCCGATTGCGCCGGACGATCCCGAACGCATGCGACCGCTGGTGGCCAGGGGGCTGACGGCCGACGTGCTGCTCCTGTCGGGCGGCGTGTCGATGGGCAAGTACGACTTTGTCGAGCAGGTGCTCGAGACGTTTGAGGCGCGGGTGTACTTCAACGGCGCACTCATCCAGCCGGGAAAGCCGGTCGTGTTTCTCGACGCGGCGCCGGCGGCTCCGCGCATGCGGGCCACCGATCAACGGGTGCCTGTTTTCGGGCTGCCGGGCAATCCGGTATCGACGATGGTGACGTTCGATTTGTTCGTCAGGCCGGTGCTAGATGCGCTGACGGGCGCAAAGCCGCGCCCGTTGCGATTTTCGCGTCTGCCGCTGGCGAAGGAGATACGCACGAAGACCGGGCTGACGCGATTCCTGCCGGCGGAGATCACCGGCGCCTTCGAGGACACTCGCGTGCAGTTGCTGACGTGGCGGGGCTCCGGGGACGTAGTGTCGGTGGCGCGTTCGCAGTGCTATATCGTTGTGCCTCCCGATTGCGAGCATATGGCGGCGGGAGAGATGGTGCCGGTTTTCGTTCCGGGATGCGAACTCTAGAGGAGCCGCCTCTTGCAGTACCATCGATGTAGCCGGGTGGTGCCGGTCTTTCTACCAGGAGCGGAACTGTAATGGGCAAGCTCTCGCACTACGATGAACAGGGCCGCGCGTCGATGGTGGACGTCTCGGGAAAACAAACAACGGCGCGAACGGCGAGGGCTTCGGCGTTCGTCGAGATGTCTTCGGATGTGCTGAACGCGCTGCCGAGCAACGAGAAGGGATCTCCGCTGGAAGTCGCGCGAATCGCCGGGATTCAGGCGGCCAAACGCACAGCGGAACTGATACCGATGTGCCACCAGGTCCCGCTGAGCCACGTTGATGTCGATGTGGAGCTATGCGAGAATGGCGTCCGTATTTCCGCCCGCGCAAGCACGACATCAGTTACGGGAGTGGAGATGGAGGCGCTGGTTGCGGCCTCGGTCGCGTCGCTCACGGTGTATGACATGTGCAAGGCGCTCGACAAAGGCATGGTCATCCGCGACGTGATGCTGGAGAGCAAGACCGGCGGAAAGAGCGGCGAATTTCACCGGCGGCCCGAACCCCAGGGCGGCAACAAGGCAGGAAAGAAAGCGCGGTAGCTATGGCCAGCGACGTCCACGTCCTGCTCGTCGACGACAACCCCGTCGTACTCGACATGCTGCGCAACGCGCTGGAACCGCTGGCGCGGGTAACGCCCGTGGGCGATGCCGAGCAGGCGCTGGCCGTGGCGGCGAATAACGCGCCCGACCTGCTGATTACGGACTTCCAGATGACACCGATGAACGGACGCGAACTGGTGCAGCAGGTTCGCAGCCGCCCCGCGCTCTCGCGGCTGCCGGTGATCATGATGGCCAGCAAGGCCGACCAGAACGAAAAGCTCGGGATGATGCGCGACGCGGTGGAAGACTTCGTGGAGAAGCCGTTTTTCCTGCGCGATGCCGTTTCGCGGATCAAGCGCGTGGTGGACAAGATCGCACTGGAGAAGATGACGCGCGACTCGGCCGGCGAAGGCATTGTGCGCGGCACGCTGGTGCAGATGAATGCGATCGACCTGCTGCAATCGCTGGAACTCGGCCGCAAGTCGTGCAAACTGACGGTGACGAACGGGAACGATCAGTGCGAGATGTACTTCCGCGACGGGCTGGTGACACACGCCGTCTTCGGCGCGGTGATCGGCGACACCGCGGTTTACAAGACGCTGATGTGGGAAGAAGGAAGCTGGGAAATCGATTTCACGGCCAGCAGCAGCATGCAGACGACGACCCGCTCGACGCAGGGATTGCTGATGGAAGGCCTGCGCCTAGTGGACGAGGCCAACCGCGACGCGGCCGAGGACAACGTGCTCGATGGCTAAGGCTGCGGTGATCACGGTCAGCGATTCCTGCTCGCGTGGCGAGCGCGAAGACCTCTCGGGGCCGGCGGTGGCGGCCAGGCTGAGCGAGCTGGGGTTCGAGGTGGTGGCGCGCGTGCTCGTCGCAGACGACGAGGCGGCCATCCGTTCGGCCCTGATTGGCGCGGCGGAAGCGGCGCCGCTGGTGGTGACCACCGGAGGAACCGGCATCGCTGCCCGCGATGTGACGCCCGAAGCCACCCGCGCAGTCTGCGAGCGAGTGCTCGACGGCTTGTCGGAGAGAATGCGCGCGGTTGGGACCTGCAAGACTCCGCTGGCGGCGTTGAGCCGTGCAGTATGCGGCACGCGTGCGACATCGTTGATTGTCAATTTACCCGGAAGCCCCAAGGGCGCGGTGGAGTCGCTCGACGCCATAGCCCACCTGATCCCGCACGCGATCGACCTGCTGGCCGGAAAGACCGCACACACACCCCCACCCGCCGTTCCCAAGAGCTGACATGCCGGGCTTCCGAAAAGCAGTGTTGCTCTACAACCCTGCCGCGGGCACGTTGCGAAGATCTCCGAAGTTGATCGCGAAGGTGGAGACCGCCGTGCGCGGGCTTGCGGATTCGGTGACACTCGAACCAACGCGCGGAACCGGCACGGCCGGCGGGCAGGCGCGCGCGGCAGTGGACGGCGGCTGCGACCTGGTGATTGCCTTTGGAGGCGACGGGACGGTTTTCGAGACGCTGCAAGGGATGGCACGCACAAGCGCGGCGATGGCGGTGCTTCCCGGAGGCACGGCGAATGTCCTGGCCAACGACATCGGCTTGGCGAACGATCCGGTGATCGCGGCGGGGCAGTTGAAGACCTTCGAGGCGGAGTCGATTCCCCTGGGGCGGCTGGCCTGCGGAGGACTGACGCGGTGGTTCAGCGTGGCGGCCGGCGTGGGCGTGCACTCGGAGCTGGTCTATAACGCAAGCGCGCAGGCGAAGCAGCACGGACGCATCGGCGCGTACTACGTGGCGGGATTCGACCTGCTGTTCCGCCACGGCTTCGTGCCGTTCGAGGTCGAGATCACCAGGACAGACGGCGCGGTGGTGCGAGACACGGTGTTGGAGATGGTGGCAATGCGGGTCAGTTCGTTCGGATGGTGGCTGAGGCGCTGGAAACCCGGCAGCGATCTGCGGGCTCCGCACCTGCAACTGGTGCTGCTGAAGGAGAGCGGCCGGATGGCGATGATGCGATACGTGTTCGAGGCAATGGCCGGGCGCGCTCATCGCGAGGACATGACGAGCCGTTCGGCGGATGTGCGGTTCGTTCCGGCAACGAGGGTGCGATGCACGAGGCCTGAAGACGCGGACGCGAGGCAGGTGCGCGTGCAGGCCGACGGCGAAGTGCTGGGCGGCATGCCGGCGGAGTTTGAGATCGTTCCCGGGGCGTTGCGGCTGCTGATGCCGGCAGGCCGCGGCTAAGCCGCGCGGGCTTTCCACTGGGCTGAAGCCCGGCGCTTCCACCGACCCGGCTGCGTCACGGACTACCTTCCGCGTCTATACTTCCCAGCAACGATGGAACCTGTCACGCACTTCCTCACTGGCGCGTGCCTGTCGCGCACTGGCTTCAACCGCAAGACCGGGCTGGCTACGGCGGCAATGACGCTGGCGGCGGAAGCTCCCGACATTGACATGCTGTACTACCTCGGCGGATCGGACGTGGGGTTCGTGCATCATCGCGGGTTCACGCACACCCTGTGGGGCGTGCCGCTGGTCGCGGCTGCGGTCGTGGCGTTCCTCTACGTCCTGCGCAAGGTATGGTTCCGCCTGCGGCCGGAGGCGGAACAGCGATCGCGGACGAAGCTGCCGGTGCGCTGGGGACTGCTGTACGCCTTCGCCTGCATCTCGGGCTTTAGCCACATCCTGCTGGACTTCACGAACAACTACGGCGTGCGGCCGCTCTGGCCGTTCCTGAACCGGTGGTTCTCGTGGGACATCGTGTTCATCATCGAGCCCCTGATCCTGCTGGCGCTGGCGGCCGCGCTGTTGCTGCCTGCGCTGTTCGGGCTGGTCAACACCGAGATCGGGGCTCGAGATCGCGGCCCGCGCGGACGCGGCGCGGCCATTGCGGCGCTGGCGTTTGTCGTTTTGCTGTGGGGAGTGCGCGATTACCAGCACCGGCGTGCCGTGGCGGCGCTCGATGCGTTGGAGTACCAGGGAGAGGTTCCGATTCGCATCGGTGCATACCCGACGCACACGAACCCTTTTGTCTGGCATGGGGTGGTGGAAACGGCGACGGCGTTCCACACCATGAAGGTGGACTCGCGGGCGCCGATGGTCGATCCCGAGGGCAGCGAGCTGGTGTACTACAAGTCTCCGGACACGGAAATCACACGGGCGGCAAAGGCAAGCTACCTGGGACGCGCATATATCGACTGGTCGCGATTTCCGGTGATCGAGGCGTTCGACAAACAAGCGCCAGAGGCGGGACACTCCGTGCGCTTCCGGGACCTGCGATTCCTTTCGCCGGAGCGAGGGCGCTCGCCCCTGGCGGCGTTCGTTGAGCTGGACCCAAGTCTCAGGGTCGTCGATCAGGGATTCGAGGACCGGAACGTGGTGCATGACCGGTTGGATAACCGGTCGATGCCGGGCGGGGAGTAGGCCGGAAGGTCCTTCGACTCCGAAGCGCATTCGTGGGGTTCGGAACCACGGACACGATTACCACGGATTGTCACGGATGACCACGGATCTTCCTTTTGGTGCTTTCTGGATCCGTGCAAATCCGTCGTTAAACAAACGTTGACGCAGTGCTGCGCTTTGTCACTTAGACGGACTCACGCTTAGCGGCGGAAGGAGCTAATGGCCCAGAGGATGAGCGAGAGTAGAAGACTCAGGATGATGGACGTGGCGAGCGGGAAGTAGATGCGGGTGTTGCCGCTGCGGTTCTGCCACGAGATGTCGCCGGGCAGGCGTCCGATCGGGACGTTGAAGCGGCCCAGCAGTAGGACGACGGCTCCGATCACGACCAGCAGCAGCCCGATTCCGATCAACATCCTTCCCATATCAGACATGGATGCAATTGGAACACAGTAGTGTGCCGGGGCTGAAGCCCCCGGTGAGTTTCAAGTTTCAGGTTTCGAGTTTCGAACCGGTGCAGCGGGCTGAAGCCGATGTTTCGGGCCTGGGCGGCACGCCTGAAGGCGTGCCCCCCGATACGAGCCTCCTCAGCGGCTGAAGCCGCTTGAGGACACGCGCTCTCCTGCAGGCCTGAAGGCCTGCTCCACCCCATGGATTCCACGGAGTCCACCAGTCATTTCCCACATTAGCTCCGCCTGCGGCTCCGCAAATGTGGGCCACCAGGGAGTGTTCCACCCTCTCGCGCGAGGAGGATGGAGCACCCGCCTAAAGGCGGCTCCACCCGCCGGGCGCTCCGTGCGAAAATAGATATCTACCCCTATGACGTCTCCTGACAAGCCTGCCATCACTGCCGAGGTCATTCGCGATCACGGTCTGACTCAGGAAGAGTACAACCGCATCCTGAAGTGGCTCGGTCGCGAACCTACGCTGA
>DASPLH010000128.1:0-4099 GCA_035627675.1 Clostridia bacterium | reverse complement strand
AGCGAACGCGGGTTCTTACACCGGTAAGTGGCTCGCCCGCATCTTACCGACGAACGGGCAACACTGATGCGCACCTTCTGGCAATGTTCGGCAATGGCGTTGATCCTGGCCCTGGGCTTGCCTACACACGCCCAGACGGCGCAGGGCAAGGCGACGAAGAAGCGCACCACCGCTCCCAACCCGAATGCCGTCGCCATGCAGGAGGCCGAGCAGGCGATGGAGGCCCGCGACTTTGCCACCGCAGAGTCTAAGCTGAAGGCGGTGCTCGCCGAGCATCCGGAGAACTACCGTGCGTGGTTCGATCTGGGGTACGTTTACCACTCGACGGACCGCACGCCGCTGGCGATCGATGCCTACCGCAAGTCGGTGAAGGCGCAGCCCGGAGTGCTGGAACCGACCTTGAACCTCGGCATTCTACTGGCGCAAGCGGGCGATGGCGAGGCGGGACAGCACCTCCGCGTCGCCGAGAAACTTAAGCCCAACGCGGCGCAGCTCACGCTAATGTCGCAGGCATGGATGGAGCTAGGACGCCAACTCACGGGCAAGGACCAGGCGGGAGCCATCGATGCACTGACTGAGGCCGCGCGCCTGAGTCCGAAGGTTGCAACGCCGCACCTGCTGCTCGGCGAATTGCATGAGCGCGCGAAGGATCTTGCCGGAGCGGAGCGGGAATACAAGCTGGCGCTCAGCATCGAAGCCGAGTCTTCCGACGCGCTCGCTCTGCTCAGCAATCTTTACATGTCGCAGAACCGCTTTGCCGAGGCGGAAGGTTCCCTGCGCCAGTTCCTGCGGTCACAGCCGCAGGACGTTACGGCGCGTCTGCAACTGGGCCGGCTTCTCGCCGCCGGCAACAAGCATGAGGACGCGGTTGCCGAGTACGAAAAGGCGCTGCAACTCAAGCCGACGGATGCGGACGCCGCGCGTGCGCTGGCGGATTCTCAACTGGCGCTGAAGCGTTACCCCGCCGCGGTCAGCACCCTCACGATGCTGGCATCGAAGTCGCCCAACGATGCCGAGGTGCGATTCGCGCTGGGACGAGCGCTGGTGCGGAGTCAGAAGTACGGAGAAGCGCAGCAGGAGCTGATCGCCGCCGTGAAGCTCAATCCGAACACTCCCGACTGGTATGGGGAGCTGGCATTGGCGGCTTCGGGCAACAAGGACTACCCGCTCGCGATCCAGGCCCTGAATGCACGGGCCAAGCTGGAGCCCGACAACGCTGGGACCTATTTCCTGCGGGCCACCTGCTACGACCACCTTGGAGCCGCGAAGGAAGCATCCGAGCAGTACAAGCAGTTCCTGGCAGTCGCCAACGGCAGGTTTCCCGACGAAGAGTGGAAGGCACGACACAGACTGATCGCAATCGACCCGGAGAGCCGGAAGAAGAAGTAACCCATGAGGAAGTCCTTACTCATCGCTGTCCTAATCCTGCCGTTCCTGTCCGCCGGCGCCGACGATGATCTCGGCAAGATCCGCGCGCGGGCGGATGCAGCCAACCCGAAGGATTGCACGAAGGTGTGCGCCGAGGCCGCCGAGATGTTGGTGGACCAGTCCAGCGCCGAGTTCGACGGCGGCAACGCAGAAGCGGCGCACAAGGCACTCGACGATGCCATCGCCTATTCCAGGCGCGCCGCCGCATCGGCCATCGAAACGCGTAAGCGGCAGAAGCAGGTCGAGATCGACCTGCGCAAGATCGTCCGGCGCATCGACCACATCAAGGACACGCTGAACTTTGAAGACCGGCCTCGCCTGGAAGAGCACATCAAGGAACTCGAGGGCCTGAGGGATGAGCTGCTTGCCTCGATGTTCGGCCCCTCGGTCAAGAAAGCGCCCGACGTACCGAAAGGAGGCATCCGTTGAAACACTCTCGGATTGCGGCTGCGATTTTGTGCGCCTTCCTGCTGGTCGCAACGGCCCCGGCCCAGCGGTCGCGCGATCCGCTGAACGCCGCGGAAGTGGACGCTCTGCGCGAGACGAACCAGGATGCCCGCAAGCGCATGAAGCTCTATGTCAAGTACACCCGCGCGCGCATGGCGATGCTGGAGCAGTTGCGCTCCGACAAGCGCATGGCCTGGGAGCAAGCCGACGAGATACGCCGGTTGCTGGAAGACATCACGACGCTGGTGGACGAGATCGACGAGAACCTTTCGATGTACGAGGATCGAGGGGAGGACATCAGGAAGTCCATTCGCGACATCATCTCCCTGGATTCCGAACTGCAGCTCAAGCTCCGCACGCTGAAAGAGACGATGACGCCTGCGGAACTGAAAAGCCATGCGTTCGCACTGGACAACGCCATCGAGAGCGTGAACGCCAGCGCCGACAGCGCCCGGGCCATGCTCGAGGACCAAAACGCGAAGAAGGGCAAGGAGAAGCCGGAGAAGGAAGATAAGTCCGCCGACAAGGACGAGCCCAAGAAGGAGCGGGGCGAGCGGCCCGACTATACGGGCATGGGAGGCCTGGGCAGCAAGAACCCGCGCTGACCTGCGGCCTCGGCATGCTAATCTGAACTCGTTTTGACGGAGTCCCTGCGGAAGCTACTGGAAGAAACCTACCGAGAGCTGCGGCCCCGTGCTCCCATGCCGGAATGCCAGCTTCAGTTCTACCCTTTTGCGAACATCAACAACACGATCCGGCTGCGCGAAGGCCGGCTGTTCATCCGCATCAGCGACCTGCTCGAGGGCGCTCCTGAGCCCGTATTGCGGGCGATCCTGCACATCCTGATCGCCAAGATTTATCGCAAGCCGATCGAGACTCACCACGCGACCCGCTACCGGCGCTACGTCAGCAGTCACGACCTGACCGCCAAGGCGCATCTGGTGCGCCAGATGCGCGGACGTAAGCGCCTCGAGCCGCCGCAGGGGCACTACTACAACCTCGACGAACTCTTCGACGACCTGAACGTTCGGTTCTTCCACGGTCTGCTGGCGCGCCCGCAGATGGGCTGGAGTTCCGAGCGCGCGCGCAACATGCTGGGACACTACGATCCGGCGCACAATGCGATCGTCGTGAGCCGGATATTCGACCACGCACGCGTTCCGCGCTACGCGATCGAGTACCTCGTGTACCACGAGATGCTGCACCTGAAGCATCCCGTGAAGCTGCGCGGCAGCCGTAGGTGCGTGCATCCGCCGGAGTTCGTCAGCGAGGAAAAGCTCTTCCCGGATCTTGAGCGCGCGAAAGCCTTCCTGAAGACACTCTGATCAGGCCGCTAGATGCGACGCGGTGCGGCGCTCAGCAAGGCCGCGAAGCGCAGCGGCACTGGCCTGCACTCGATAGAGAGGCACGTGCGTGTTCGCCAGGCGGTTCTTGTAGGGGTACTCGCCGGTCATAAAATCACAGTTGAGGTTTTCACCCAAGGTCATTGCAGCCGCTTCAAATAGGAGCACCTGCCCAGGAGACAGGTCGGCCCAGCGCGCTTCGAAATAGATGGTGTAGAAGTGGCGAGTCGCCGACGACGCGAAGGTGACGATGGCGGCTGCCAGGTCTCCCGGTGTCTCGTAGGTGAATACCTCGCAAGAGGGGTCCGCCGCGCAGATGGCCTCCATGAACTCCCGCCGGAGTGGATCAAGAAACAAGCTGGGCGATTCTCTATTGCTGTCGGCTTTTCGCCGGTAGATCTCGCGAACGAGTGCGCTGTCCGCGCCGGGGCGGCGTTTGAAGGCGATGCCCCGCTTGGCGATGCGGCGTGCGTGGCGGCCCAGCCGTGAGTGCGCGGCAAGGAACTCCGCGCGCGTAGTGTGCGCGAGGGCAACGCCGGGTGCGTTGCAGAAGGGCTGGGGATTCAATCCGCTCCAGCGATCCCGCTCGGCTTCACCCATCAGGGCCGTCAGTTCCAAAGGGCGACTGGTTTCGGCCAGCGCGCACCAAGCGGCGTGTTCGACCTGCGGGTCGCCCGTTGAGAGCAAGGTGCGGTAGTCGAAGAGGGTTTCGCCCAGCAGTCCGACGCTGCCGTCCGCCCTGAGTGCCGCAGGAATGATCGTGCAGGCCGTCGCGGACTCGCTGACGATGACGTGAGGCTCCTCGCGCCCGGAGAACAGGTCGGAGGCGAGTCGGTTCCAGAGAAACGACTGGAAAGGAGTCGCCGGCGGGCAGGCGCCTG
>DASPLH010000127.1:0-2563 GCA_035627675.1 Clostridia bacterium | reverse complement strand
CATGCTCTTCTTGCGCCGCTGCGCTCCCAGCGGCGGTTCGATCTTCTCGTCGCTAGCCACCAGCTCATAGAAGAGTCCCATCTGCTGCGCCGCCGGATGTTCCTTCACGTGTTGTTTGCGATCCTTGTTGAAGCTGTATCGAATGCCGTGCTTGTCGCGCAGCTTGCGCATAAGGTCGGAGATGCGGCGCTTGTACGGATCGCCCAGATACGCCTTCTTCTCGTAGCGCTTACGGTATTCCTCGATCAGGTGAGGGAACTCCTTCTCGAGGAACGGCATGAAGACGCTTGCCGAGCATGGCTTCAGGAATAGCGGGTTGGCGAAGATGTACTTGCCGCCGTTTCGCTTCGTCTCGGCGACAATCGCGTCCAGCGACGCGACCGAATCCGTGATGCCGGGGAGGACGGGCGCGCAGATCACTCCGGCATCGATACCGGCCTGGCTGAGTTCGCGTAGCGCGTTGAGCCGCAGGTCAGGACGCGGAGCGCGCGGCTCGAGGATGCGCGCAAGCTGCGTGTCGAGCGTGGTGACCGTGAAGTTCACGAACAGGCTGTTGTGCTCCGCGATCTCGCGCAGCACGTCGATGTCGCGCACGATCAGGTCGGACTTGGTAACGAAGCCGATGTCGAGCCCGCGGTGTTGTGCCAGCTCTTCCAGGATCGCGCGCGTGATCCCGTACCGCCGTTCCGCCGGCTGATAAGGATCGGTGGCGGTGCCTATGGCGATCTCTTCGCCGGGCTTCACCTTCTTCAGGTCGCGCCGGACGAGGCGTCGCACGTTGTTGTGCATGCCTTCGCCGACCAGCGACAACGCGGACGTAGAAGCGCCCTGCTTAATGAATATCTTTCGCTCGAACTCCAGGTTGTCGCGGATCTCCATGTACTCGTGCGTGTAGCGCGCGTAGCAATACTTACAGGCGAACTCGCAGCCGCGATAGGGGTTCACCGTCCAGGTGAAGGGCATGCGCGCGGCGGTGCAGCGGTTCAGGATCGAGCGAGCCTCCATGGTGAAGTACTCGACGTTGTAGCCGTGCCGCACGCTCTCGCCCTCGGCGGCAAGCTTGGCGATGCCGACGAGCTTGGTGTTCTCCGGCGGACATCCCTCGTCGCCGTGATCGGCGGCTTCGGGCATCTCGAAGAGGTACGGATTGTGAACAGCGCTCATGGGGTACTTTGCTTCGCCTTTTCTTCGCCAAGCCGGGATAGCCTAACCGCCGCGAACCCGCGTTGTCAACGGCACGAAAAAGGCAGCCCGTGAGGGCTGCCGGAATCGAAAGTGCGCGCAGGGCTACTTGGCCGTTTGTGGCGCTTGGAACAGCGTTGGATCGACCTGAGGGTTGATCTGCAACTGGTTGGTCACAGACGTGGCCTCGGGTTTGCCGTTGCGTGTGACGACCTGCTTCATGGGCCAGTTCAGGCCTTCCACGGTCTTCCAGTCGGAGTAGTCCACTGCGAGGCGCATCGGGCCGGTGTTGCCCATGGCTTCGAACTCGGAGCGCAACAGGCGTCCGCTCTGCGGGTCGAGGTACCACTTCAGAGGCTTGCCGTCGGCGACGACCTGAACGACCGCGGCCTCGACTTCTCCGACCTTCGCCGTGCCATCGGCGCTGAAGAGGTAAGCAGGATCGTTGACGCGCTGTGCCACGACCAGGAAGTGGCTCTTGATCATGTCAAGCACCTGCTGCTTGGCCGACGTGGGTAGAGCCTGCGACTGCGGTCCCATGGCCATGAACGCCGCTTCCGGAGTCACGACCCTGCGAATCTCGCCCATGGGGGTCTGGACGTTCTCCGCCATCCGGTTGGGCAGCACGATGACCTGGTCGATCTTGAGATCGACCGGCCCCTGCGGAGATTCGGTCGTCTGTGTCTCGAGTTCCCGCACGGACTTCACGGCGTTGATCTTCGTCCCGTCGCCGATCGTCTGCGCGAACTTCGCGATCAAGGCCTTGCCCTCTGGATTGCTCGCGGCCGGTTTTGCGGTAGCGGCCTCGGCCTCCGTTCCCGGAGCCGACGTTGGGATGCTGATGTCCAGCCGTTGCACTGGGCCAAGCGCCGCGACCGTCTTCTCGAACTCGTCCGCCTTGCCGACGATGAGCACGGCCATCTGCTCCCTGTGCAGGTACTTCTGCGAGACGCGGTTCACGTCCGCCAGCGTGACCTTCTCGACCCCCGCCCGGTAGCGCTCCAGGAAGTCCGCCGGGTAGCCGTAGAACTCGTACGTCATGCGTTCGCGCAGCACCTTGCCGGGCGAATCGAAGTTGAAGATGAACGAGTTCAGGACCGAATCCTTGGCGCGCTTCAGCTCTGCCTCGGTCGGAAGATTGCTCTTCTTGATCTCATCCACTTCCTGCCAGAGCCCCTGGATGGCTTCGGTCGTGGTCTCGGTTTTCGTGCCGATGCTCAACCGCGTGACGCCCGGGTGATCGAATGCCGAGCCGATGCCTCCGCCGACCGAATAGGCCAGACCGCGCTTGGTCCGCAGGTTGCTGAACAGTCGCGAGGCGAAGCCGCCGCCGAACAACTCGTTGAACACCGATACCGCGAAGTAGTCGGGGTTGCGGCGA
>DASPLH010000126.1:0-16322 GCA_035627675.1 Clostridia bacterium | reverse complement strand
GATGGCGACGATGTTGCCCGGCGTGCGGCCGAGCATCTCTTTCGCTTCCTTGCCGACTGCCTCGACTTCGCCAGTGTTCTTGTTGATGGCGACGATGGAGGGTTCGTTGACGACGATCCCCTTGCCTTTCGCATAGACCAGCGTGTTGGCGGTTCCAAGATCAATAGCCAGATCGCTGGAGAACATGCTGAACAGGGAGCGCAGATTGGCGAAGCGCGATGCGCTGGAATGGAAGCCGTTGGATGACATTGCTGAACTATCTTCTCTCTAACTGGTCTCGCGGAAAGTTACGAAAGGGCGCGGCCCATCTCCTTTATCCCACACGTGGTCTGTCGGCCCGATACACCGAAGACCTTATCTACCAAGCAGAGAACTCCGAGAAGATTGGGCGGGACCGCGTAGCACACAGCGCGGGGCCGAGCACCGCGAAATTGCAGGGTTGCGCTGGAGTGCGTGGCCCAATTGTACTACTTGCAAGCTACTGAATTACGACCTTCTTCTGCTGTGTGTTGACGCCGCCACGGGCATTTTGCGCCGTTATCGTCAGGACGCTTTCGCCGGTCGGCAAGGGCGGAGTCAGGAACTGGAAGGTCCCATCGGAGGCGATGATGGGCACCTCCTGGCCGTTGACCATGACCTTTGCCCCAGGTTCCGTCCTGCCCCGGATCTCAATGACGTGGCCGTGCTGCACCAATCCCTGGAGTTCCAGGGCCAGCTTGATCTTCTCCTGCGCCTTGGGAATGACCGTGAAGCGGTTCTTCTCGCTCTCGATGGAGGAGGCTCCGGCCCCGTCCAGGGACTGAACTGTCCAGTAATACACGCCCTCGGGGAGTTGCGTGGTCATCTCCGAGGTGGAGGTCTTCGAGTCGAGCACCAGCGAAGAGAAATACGGGTTGTGCGAGACGCGTATCCGGTACCCGGCGGCCTTCACCACAGGTGTCCAACTGAACTGGACGGACGTGCTGGAACCGCTGGTGAAGATTGGCGCCATGTTGGGCGGGCCGATTAGGGTGGGAGGTCCCAACTCCTTGGTTTTGGCCATGCGCGGCGACTCGGCCTTAAAGCTGACCTTCTCGTACTCGGTCAGGCGCATCACTTCGCCACGGCGGCTGACTTCGCCCGAACCTCTCGTCACGAGGATTTCGTGCTCGTCGGCCCGAGGATCGTTGCGCACCTGGGCGGCGGACTCTGGAGCGAGGGCCGCCGTCGCGCCGGCCACTACGACCTGCGAGCGCGAACCCTGCGAGAAGGTGGCAGTCGCGAGATCCACCGTACCGGTGGTGACCTGCACGGAAACCTGCGTCTGCTGGTCGGCGTTCACCGTGTTGTCGTCGATCACGATCAGCGAATCCTGCTTGATCGTGTACGAGGTGCCGTCGGCCAGGACGATCTTGGCCATGCCTTCGGAGGTGGTCTGCACCACGTCGCCGCGATCCAGCGGGAGGTTGTAATCGGCGTTGATCCATGTGTTGCCGCTGGCTTTCTTCACCCGCACGGCGCCTTCGATGGCGGTGAAGTGCGCCTGTTGCGGGCCGATTCCGCCCGACCTGCCGGACTGCGCGTCCCCGAGTCCGACCTTGGCGAAAAGGTTCGCGGCCGCGTTGAGAACGGGAGCCGCCAGATTCTTCATCTGCTGCGGGAATAGAAGATAGGAGACAAACGACAACACGAGCACAATCGCCAGGGTCGCCAGCAGGACGCTGCGATAGGTGATCGTAGTCCAGGAAATCTGAAGGCCGGAATCTTTGCCGTGCTTAGCCAATTTGTTTGTCTCTGCCGCTGTCAGGCGAAAGTACCACAAATCGCCGCGGAAGTCGCAGTGCGGGAAACCAGATTGGCATCTTTGCCCCAAACATGGTATCCGGCGTTTACACGAGTTCCGTTATGGAAACCTGCGATCCAGGTTGCGGCCTGGCCCTGCGGCTTGCCGTCAAGCCCTGCCGGACAGTAGCATGGCAGGTTTTGAACTCATGGGGGATTCCGCTATGGATACCGCAATCAGCAGCCGCTCGGGCGCAACCGGCACTTCAACCGGAACTAAGGTTTACCGCAACTTCATCGACGGCCAGTGGGTGGAGTCGTCGTCGGGGCAGACCTTCGAGAACATCAACCCGGCCGACACGCGCGACGTGGTCGGCGTGTTCCAGCGCTCCAACAAGGCAGACGTGGACGCCGCCGTCGAGGCCGCAAAGCGCGCCTGGGTGAAGTGGCGACTGGTGCCGGCTCCCCGTCGCGCGGAGCTGATCTACAAGGCATCGGCCATCCTCGAGCAGAAGAAGGAACAGTTCTCGCAGGACATGACGCGCGAGATGGGCAAGGTGCTGAAGGAGACGCGCGGCGACGTGCAGGAAGCCATCGACACCGGCTACTACATGGCCGGCGAAGGCCGCCGCATGTTCGGCCACACGACGCCCAGCGAGTTGCCGAACAAGTTCGCCATGTGCGTGCGGCAGCCGATCGGCGTCTGCGGCATGATCACCCCGTGGAACTTCCCGATGGCAATCCCGTCGTGGAAGCTCTTCCCCGCCCTGGTGGCCGGAAACACGTGCGTGATCAAGCCCGCACAGGATACGCCGCTGTCGGTCTATAACTTCGTCTCGGCCTTGCACGAGGCAGGGGTGCCCAACGGCGTGGTCAACATCGTTTCGGGCTTCGGGCGCGAGACGGGTGCGCCCATCCTGGAGCATGTGGATGTTCGGGCCATCTCGTTCACGGGTTCGTCGGATGTGGGCCGCTACATCGGCGAAACCAGCGCGAAGACTTTCAAGCGCTGCTCGCTCGAACTCGGCGGCAAGAACCCGATGATCGTGCTCGACGACGCCAACCTCGAACTGGCGCTGGAAGGCGCGCTGTGGGGAGCGTTCGGCACGACCGGTCAGCGCTGCACGGCGACGAGCCGCATTATCGTTCAGAAGGGCGTTTACAAGCAGTTCGTGGATGAACTGGTGAAGCGCGCCCGGAAGCTGAAGGTCGGCAACGGCCTGGACGAGTCGGTCGAGATGGGTCCGGCCGTCAATGAAGCGCAGCTCAAGCAGGACCTCGAGTACGTGGAGATTGGAAAGAAGGAAGGCGCGAAGCTGCTCTCGGGCGGCGAGCGGCTGAGCGACGGCGAACACAAGCACGGCTGGTTCATGCAGCCCACGGTGTTTGGAGACGTCGATCCGAAGATGAGGATCGCGCAGGAAGAGATCTTCGGCCCTGTCGTGTCGGTCATTCCGTGCGACAACATCGACCAGGCAATCGAAATCGCCAACGGGACCGTGTACGGACTGTCTTCGGCGCTGTACACGAAGGACGTCAACCGCGCGTTCTCGGCAATCCGCGACCTGTATGCCGGAATCACCTACATCAACGCTCCTACGATCGGCGCGGAAGTCCACCTGCCGTTCGGCGGCGTAAAGGCGACGGGCAACGGACACCGCGAAGGCGGTATCGGCGCGTTCGACTTCTACACCGAGTGGAAGTCGGTGTACGTGGACTACAGCGACCGGTTACAGAAAGCGCAGATCGACCGTCCCGAATAGTTCATAATGTTCGGTTGGCCCCGGCCAGCGCCGGGGCCTTTTGTTCATCCAGCGTTTTGCGAGGACGCTCTCATGGCTACGAAGCAGGTTCCCGCAGTACTGGCAGCCAGCCGCATGGCGAATGTTCGCTATGCCATTCGCGACCTGGCTGTTGTCGCCGACCAGGTTGCACGCGAAGGTCACAAGATTCTCTATCTCAACATCGGCGACCCGTGTAAGTACGATTTCAAGACGCCTCCGCACATGATCGAGGCTGTGCAGAAGGCGATGGCCGACGGGTTCAACGGCTACGCCGACTCGCTGGGCATCGCGCCGGCAGTGCAGGCGATTCGCAACGAGGCGGAGCACAGGGGCTTCCGGAACATCCGCAGCGTCTTCGTCTGCTTCGGCAGCGGCGAGGCCATCGACTCCTGCCTGACCGCGCTGGTGAACCCCGGCGACAACGTTCTTACGCCGAGCCCGGAATATCCGCTGTACGGGGCGGTGCTGGCAAAACTCGGAGCGGTGACGAACGCCTACGATCTCGACGAAGCGAATGGATGGCAGCCGGACCTTGAGGACATGGAGCGGCGCATCAATGACCGCACTCGGGCGATCCTGCTGATCAACCCGAACAATCCCACCGGCGCGGTGTACTCGCGCGACACGCTGGAGCGCATCGCGGAACTGGCGCGGCGGCACAACCTGATCATCTTCGCCGACGAGATCTACGACAAGCTCATCATCGACGATGAGGTGAAGCACATCTCCATCGCGACGATTGCGCCCGACGTGCCATGCATCACTTTCAATGGGCTGTCGAAGGCGTACCTCGTGCCCGGCTGGAGGATCGGCTGGGGCATCGCCACTGGGCCGGCCGAGGCAATCGAGCCTTACATCGAAGGCGTCCACAAGCTGCTGAGGGCAAGGCTTTCCGCGCCACATCCGTTCCAGTTTGCGATCAAGCCCGCGCTGGAAGGCCCGCAGGACCACCTCAAGATCGTCCAGCAGAAGCTGCGCAGCCGGCGCGACCTGACCGTACAGTGGGCAGAACGCACGCCGCGCGTGTCCCTTACGGCGCCGAGGGGCGCGTTCTACGCCCATCCGTCGATCGAGATTCCGGAGGACGATCTTTCGTTCGTCACCGACCTGCTGAAACAGAAGCACGTGCTGGTGGTTCACGGCAGCGGATTCGGCCAGAAGCCTGGGACGCGGCATTTCCGCATCGTCTTCCTGCCGGAGGAGAAGGTGCTGAGCGCCGCTTACGACAAGATCACGGAGTTCATGCGCGAGCGCTACGGCGCATAACCCGCTTTGCAAGATCCATCTAAGGCACGGCTTTGGCCGTGCCTTTTTCGTCGCCGGCGGATGTTCGCCATGCGTCGGCCGCTGCTCCCGGCCGGCCCGCAACAACGCGCATGCCGCGACCCTTCGCATCCTCAGCCATCCGGGTAGGTACTTTCCCCGAGCTGCAAAGCGGCCGCGGGTGAGAGAAGCTGTGTTTCCCTGAATCGCAATTTGGAATGTTGCTTAGTTGGCACATTCGGTAGTACGAATCCGGGCAACCTGAGGTATAACGGTCAGGTACTCTGGACGCCAACTTCGATCTGTGCAGATCGTTGCTCTACGGAGAACGATGGTCCCCCATCTGCCCCATCAGGACTGCGAGTCCTCGCGCGACGGCTCGCGCGAGGATACACCCCAGGAGCTGTTTCTACGGCTCCCCGTCCCTGCGTTCCTGATTGAGCTTTCCACGCTGAACATCGTCGATTGTTCTGAATCGGCTTGCGCCTATTTCGCGGCCGACACGCCGCTGGCCGGTTCGTGCTTCCTCGATTTGCACGATTCGGACAAGGAAAAGGCGGCGGAACTGCTGAAGGCGGGACCGGTGCGGTATTCCGCCACGCTGGCCGGCGCCGGCGGCGAGAAGCAGAGCTACGAAATCGCGACTGCTCCGGTTACGGTCGACGGGAAAGAGTGTCTCGTCGCGGTCGTAAGTCCGTCGGTGACCGAGAAGCAGCGGATCGTCGAGCGCGAACTTCGAATGAGTGAGGAGCGCAACCGCGCGCTGGTCGAGAATGCGACGGACGTGATCTACACGCATGACCTCGATGGCAACTTCACCTCGGTATCGCCGGCCGCGCGGCACACGATGGGGTATTCCGACGAGGAAGCGCTCGGGATGAATCTCAGCGACGTAGTCGCGCCGGAGTTCCTGGAGATCGCCCGCGAGCGCATTCGGCGCAAACTGCGCGGAGAACCCGTCGGTCCCTATGAAATGCAGGTGATCAAGAAGAACGGCGATCGCCTGTGGGTCGAGGTGGGTTCGCGGGTGGTGATGAAGAACGGCCAGCCCGTTGGGGTGCAGGGGATCGCCCGCGACATCACCGACCGGAAACGCACGGAGGAGGCGCTGCGCGAGACCGAGAGCCGCTTCCGGGCCGTGGCGGACACGGCCGCGTCGGCAATCCTGATCTGCCAGTCCGATCTTTTCGTTTACGTGAATGCCGCGACCGAGCGCATCACCGGGTACAGCGCGCAGGAACTGGCGAAGATGCACTTCTGGGAGATCGTGCATCCGGAGTTCCGCGACCTGATCCGCATCCGCGGCGCCGCCAGGCAAGCCGGCAACAACATCACCCCGAACCGTTACGAGTTCAAGATCCTCACCAAGTCCGGAGAGGACCGCTGGCTGGACTTCACCGCCGGCGTGATCCCCTACGGCGGCAAGTCCGCCGTACTCGGCACGGGATTCGACATCACGGAGCGCAAGCGCGCCGAGCAGGAACTGCAAGTCCAGAAGACGCACCTTGAGGAACTGTTCCAGACAGCTCCCGAGGGAATCGTCGTGCTGGACCAGACCGGGCGCGTGGAGAGAGCGAACCGCGAGTTCCTCGCCATGTTCGGCTTCGACGCGGCGGACATCACCGGCAAGGAAATCGACAGGCTGGTCGTGCCGGAATCGCTGGCGTACGAAGCGGCCGACCTGATGCGCTCGATGAATGCCGGTAAGGCGTTCAACATCGACACGGTGCGGCAGCGCAAGGACGGCAGCCTCATCGAGGTATCCGTCCTGGCGAAACCGCTGAACACCGGCGGCAGCCGGGGACGATTCGTCATCTACCGCGACATCTCCCAGAACCGCCGCGCCGATCGCGCCCGGGAGGTACAGTTCGCGACGACGCGAATCCTTTCCGAGTCGTCCACTCTGCAAGAGGCGAAGGGCAAGTTGCTGGAGACCATCGCCGTCACGCTCGGATGGGACTACGCGCGTTGCTGGAACATTGGCGACGAGCTGGAATGCACAGGCGCATGGCACGCCGCGGGGCTTGCTCCGCTGAAGCACTGGACCGGCGACCGTGCCCGGTGCCCGGTGGTGGGAGAGGTCGGGAACAGCGGCGAGGCCGTATGGATCGCCGACACGAGCCACACGCCGTGCGAGGGGCCGAACGGCTGCCGCCAGCAGACGAATTCCCTGTTCGCGTTCCCGATCCGAGTGGCCGCCGGCGTGACCATGGTTTTCGAGGTGCTCAGCCGAACGACGCGTCCGCCGGACTTCCAGATGCTGAAGGCGTTGACCGATATCGGCACGCAGATCGGGCAGTTCATCGATCGCAGGAATGCGGAGCGGGCCGTGGTCGAGAGCGAAGCGAAGTTCCGCGCCGTGGCGGACACGGCAGCCTCGGCGATCTACATCATCGCCGGAACGCGGCTGCTGTACGTGAACCGGGCGACCGAACTCATCACCGGATACACGCGCGAAGAACTGATGTCGATGAACGCCTATGACATCGTTTACGAAGAAGACCGGCTGGTGATGATCGAGCGGGCGGATCTGCGCGCCCAAGGGCACGACCTGTCTCCGAGGTTCGAGTTCCGCGTGGTGACGCGCTCGGGCGAGTTGCGCTGGGTCGATTACAGCGCCTCCCCGATCGTCTTTGGCGGAGAGATTGCGACACTCGGAACGGCGTTCGACATCACCGACCGCAAGCGCGCCGAACAGATGCAGTCCGCGCTGTATCGCATCACGGCGCTGGCCAACGGCAACCTCGAATTGCCGGAGCTCTACAAGGGAATCCACGAAATCGTCGGCCAGTTGATGTACGCGCACAACTTCTATATCGCGCTGCTGGACGAAGAGCACGAGTTGATCGAGTTCCCTTATTTCGTGGACGAAGAAGATCCGGCGCCGCCGCCCCCCATGGAACGCAGCCGCGGGTTGACCGACTACGTGCTTCGCACGGGGATGCCGCTGTTCGCCGATCCGGAGCGCTTCGAGGACCTTGTCGCAAGCGGCGAGGTGGTGTCCAAGGGCGCTCCGTCGATCGACTGGCTCGGCGTGCCGCTCAAGAGCGGAGATAAGACCTTCGGCGTGCTGGCCGTGCAAAGCTACTCGGAGAACATCCGCTACGGCATCATCGAGCGGGACATCCTGACCTTCGTTTCGCACCATGTCGCCCGCGCTATCGAGAGCCGCCATGCCCAGGATGCGCTCGCGCAGAGCGAGGCCCGGTACCGCTCGCAGGTGCAGAGCGCGATCTACGGACTGTACCGCAGCAGCATCGACGGGAAGTTCCTCGACGTGAACCCCGCGCTGGTGCAAATGCTGGGATACGATTCTGCCGAGCAACTGCTGGCCGTGGATCTCGCCAGGGACATCTACGCGGAGCCGGCCCAGAGAGCCCGCCTGCTGGAGGAGATCGGCGAAGACCGCACCATCAAGGGCGTGGAGGCGCAGTGGAAGCGCAAGGATGGGCGGGTGATCACCGTTCGCCTCAGCGGCCGCGGAGGACTGCGCTACGCCAACGAGCCGCCGAGCTTCGAGATGATCGCCGAAGACGTGACGGAACGGCGACTGCTCGAAGACCAGCTGCGGCACTCGCAGAAGATGGAAGCCGTCGGAAGGCTTGCCGGCGGCGTGGCGCACGACTTCAACAACCTGCTTACGGTCATCAAGGGTTACAGCGACCTGATGCTGAACGAGCTGCGTCCGGGAGACCGGCTGCGCAACGAAGTCGATGAAATCCGGCGCGCGGCGGACCGGGCGGCGGCCTTGACCCGGCAGCTGCTGGCGTTCAGCCGGCGGCAGGTACTCGAGCCACGCCTGCTGGACCTCAACCAGGTGGTCAACAACATGGATCGCATGGTGCGGCGCCTGCTGGGCGATGACGTCGAGCTGCACACGTCGCTCGATCCGCATCTCGGCAGCGTGAAGGCCGATCCCGGACAGATCGAACAGGTCCTGATGAACCTGGCGGTAAACGCGCGTGACGCGATGCCGACCGGGGGCCGCCTCACGGTCGAGACTCGCACGGTCGAGCTCGACAGCAGCTATACGCGCGACCGCCAAATGCAGCAGGCCGGACAGTACGCCATGCTGGCGGTGAGCGATACCGGCATCGGCATGGAACCCGAAGTCCGCTCGCGCATCTTCGAGCCGTTCTTCACAACGAAGGACCCGGGCAAGGGCACGGGGCTCGGTCTCTCGACCGTGTACGGCATCGTGCAACAAAGCGGCGGACACATTTCCTGCTACAGCGAAGTCGGCAAGGGCACCTGCTTCAAGATCTATCTCCCGGTCGTTGCCGGCACCGTTACGGACGCCAGCAAGGTCGCCACGCCTCCGAGCGCGCAGGCCTACTCCGGCACCGAGACCATTCTGTTGATCGAAGACGAGGACGGCGTGCGCGCCCTGGTTCGCGACATCCTCCAGCGCCAGGGATATAACGTGCTCGAGACGCATGACGGGGCCGAGGCAATGGCCATGGCCGATCGGCATCAGGGGAAGATCGACCTGCTGCTGAGCGACGTGGTGCTGGCACACATGTCCGGACGCGAGATTGCCAAGCAGATTTGCGCCACGCGGCAGGACATGCGCGTGCTGTTCATCTCCGGCTACACGGAAGAGGCCATCGTGCATCATGGCGTGCTGGAGCCCGGCACGGCTTTCCTTCAGAAACCGTTCACTCCCGCGGCGCTGATCCGCAAGGTGCGCGAGGTGATCGACGGCGGCGCGCAGGCTCTCGCGGCCAAAGCGTAAGCGCAGGAAGGCGCTGAGGTTCCCAGGCGCCGGGCGCTCCATCCTTCTCCGCTCCGCTTCACACTTCTTGCCTGGAACGCGCCGCCTTCGGCTCCGCGAAGGTGGGCCACCAGTCATGGCGCCGGCAGCTTAGTAGCTCAGTAGCTCAGCAGCTTAGCGTGCTAAACTTGAGCAGTTCCCGCCATGGCAATCTCCAAGCGTAGAAAGACATATCTGGCGAAGATCGGCCCCGTGCGGGTCGGCAGCGACGCGCCCGTGATGGTGCAGTCGATGACCAACACCGACACGGCGGACGTCGCCTCCACGGTCAAGCAGGTTGCTGACCTGGCTCGCGCCGGTTCGGAAGTGGTGCGCGTCACGGTGAACAACGATGCCGCGGCCCAGGCCGTGCCGGAGATCGTGAAGCAGCTCGCCGGCCAGGGTGTGACGGTGCCGATCGTCGGCGACTTCCACTACAACGGGCACCTGCTGCTGCGGAAGTACCCCGCCTGCGCGCAGGCACTGGCAAAGTACCGCATCAATCCCGGCAACGTCTCGATCGGCCGCAAGGACGACGACAACTTCCGCACCATGATCCAGGTGGCAATCGATAACGACCGCCCGGTGCGCATCGGCGTGAACTGGGGTTCGCTCGACCAGCAGCTGCTGACCCGCATGATGGACGAGAACTCGCGGCTGGCGGAACCGCTCGAAGCCCGCGACGTCATGATGGAAGCCATGGTGGTCAGCGCGCTGCGTTCGGCGGAGCTGGCGGAAGCCTACGGGTTGCCGGGCGATCACATCCTGATCAGCGCGAAGGTCAGCAACGTTCAGGACCTCGTGGACGTCTATCGCAACCTTGCGTCGCGCTGCATGTACCCGCTGCACCTCGGGCTGACCGAGGCCGGCATGGGAAACAAGGGCGTCGTCAGCAGCACGGCGGGGCTTGCCATCCTGTTGCAGGAAGGGATCGGCGACACGATCCGCGTCTCGCTCACGCCGGCTCCGGGCGGAGACCGCACGGAAGAAGTGCTGGTGGCGCAGCAGGTGCTCCAGTCGCTCGGAATCCGCAGCTTCTTCCCGCAGGTCACGGCCTGTCCGGGCTGCGGGCGCACGACATCGACGTTCTTCCAGGAGCTCGCGCAGCAGATCCAAGGCTACCTTCGCGAAAAGATGCCCGTGTGGCGCGCGCAGTACGAAGGCGTAGAGGAACTGAAACTCGCCGTCATGGGTTGCGTGGTCAACGGGCCGGGAGAATCGAAGCACGCCAATATCGGCATCTCGCTGCCCGGCACGTTCGAGGAACCCAAGGCTCCGGTTTTTGTCGATGGGCGACTGGTGACCACCCTGAAGGGCGACAAAATCGTCGAAGAGTTCACGGCGATCCTCAACGGCTACGTCGAATCGAAGTACGCGAAGAAATCCGCCGAAACGGCAAACGCGTAGGCGCGAAGGCGCGTGAAGATTCGGCGCGGACGGTCCCTCAACATGACAAGTTTCTTTGGCTCCGGCTGACGCCGGAGCTTTTTTGTTGTTGTCGAATCGTCTCTCGAAACGTCAATAAGGAAGCGCGCCCGCGCCCGATCCAGGTATCGGGTCCAATCGTCCGCGCAAAAGATTCGGCGCGGACGGACCCTCCCGATGACAACACTTGTGATCCCGCATCGCTAGGCGGCTAACCCGACAAGATATCCACACTGGTACAATCACCGGACTCTATGTTCCTTTCTCTTCGTTCCGTTGTTTGCGTAACGCTATTGGCCGGATGTGCATTTGCGCAGGGCGGCTCCGTGTGGGAGACGAAGCGGTCCGGCTGGCAGACACTGCCGGCCTCGGACCGCGCGCGCGTAGAGCAGTTTGCCGCGGATTACAAGGCCTACATCGGGGGCGCTCGCAGCGCGCTGGCTTCCACGGCCGAGATGATCCGGCAGGCGCGTGCCGCGGGCTTCGCGGAGTTCACCGCCCCGGCGCAGGTCAAGCCGGGCGCACGCCTGTTCGTAAACAATCGCGACCGCTCGATCGCGCTGTTCATCGTGGGGCAGGAGCCGATTACTGCCGGGCTGAACATCGTCGGAGCGCATCACGATTCCCCGCACATCAAGCTGAAGGCTCGCCCGGTGATTGGGCGCGGCGGGATCGCCCTGTTCAAGACCATCTACTACGGCGGGATCAAGGAGTACCAGTGGGCGAATATCCCGCTGGCTCTCGTCGGGAGGATCAGCACGAGCGACGGCCGCAACATCGACGTATCGATCGGCCTCAAGACGGGCGAGCCCGTCTTCGTGATCCCGGACAACGCGCCGCACTCGGACCGTCCGCTGCGGGACCGCAAGTACGAGGAAGTGCTCAAGGGAGAAGAACTGAACCCGGTCGCTGGTTCGGTTCCGGCCGAACACGGCGGCGTGGTGGGACAGGTTGTCCAGACACTGACCGCAACGTACAAGATTCGCGAAGAAGACCTGGTGGGTGCGGAGCTGCTCCTGGTTCCGGCGTCGCAACCGGCTGACGTCGGTGTCGATCGCGGCTTGATTGGCGGCTATGGGCAGGATGACCGGCTGTCGGCGTTCTGCGCTGTGCGCGCGCTGATGGAAGCCCGGGCGGTGCCGCGGTTCACGGCTGTGGCGTACCTGACCAACCTGGAAGAGGCCGGCTCGGGGAACACGACGGGCGCGCGGACAGAAGCATTCTTTACCGTGCTGGCGCGAATGATAGCCGCCCAGAATCCACGCGACGGCGCCGATGCAGGCCTGCGGGCCGCGCTGCGAAACTCCGTGATGATCTCGGCAGACGCGAATGACGGGCTCAACCCCATCTTCGGCGAAACGACGAGCGAGGCGTCCAATGCCGCGCGTGTCGGTTATGGGCCGACGATCAAGATGTACGGAGGAGCCTTCGATCCTCCGCCGGAAGTAACGGCGAGGATGCGCGGCTTGCTCGACCGCGCCGGGATTCCGTGGCAGACGCAGACGCCTCGCGTGGGCGTCGGCGGAGGCGGGACGATCGGCGGGTTCTTCAGCGTGCGCGACATCGACGTGATCGACTTCGGAGTGCCGCTGCTGTCGATGCACTCGCCTTACGAGGTATCGTCAAAGGTTGACGTCTGGTACTTCTACCGGTTCATGAGCGAGTTTTTCGCGTGGGACAGGACCACGGCTGGCGAGCAGGTTGAGAAGAGATGAGTCGAGGGGTGAGTTCTTGAGCAATAGCAGCAATAAAGTTCGTCTAGGGACAAAAATCATGGACGAGGAAGCACGAGCATGCATCTCTACGTTCATGGTCAGACAACTCCAGCCATACGCAGCCTTCCCACCCGTCGTGGGAGCCGTATTGGTTGCAGTGCTGCTGTTCTTTGCCGGCCTTGGCATGGACTGGCTCTTCCACGGCCACCTGCCCGACAAGCCGCTTCCTCCGATGTGGATGCTCTTCATACCCATAGCACTTTGGAGCCTCATCGCCAGCGTTCTGGTGTACGTCCTTCTCCAGAGAATCCAGGCGGAACACGAAGCAGCAGTCAGGTTGAACCACGACCTGCGGAATGCCATGCAGGTGCTCATCTACGTGATGCCGCGCTGCGATGCGGCGTCGGGCAAAATGGTGGCGGATGCGGTTGCACGCATGACGGCGACCCTTGGCGATGTCTCGGAGACCTTTTCCCTGGACCCGAGCAGCAGCCGACGCCCCGAACACGGCGATCCCAAAGTCGTTTCGTAGCTCGGTCAGCGCCCTATATTTCGCAACTTTTCGTCCCGCCCAGCGTCTCTGTAAAGCAGTTCCCAGATTGCATGGCGAGGTGGGATGCTAATCCGCAAACCTGCTGATATCCCGTATTCCGAAGTGACCCCGAAAGAGCTGTACCTGAGCCGGCGCAAGTTTCTGGCCGCCGCTGCCGGGATGGGTGCGCTCGCCCTCGGCGGAGAGACGCTGCGGCAACTGCTCAGTCCAGACCTGCACGTCGAGGCCGCAACGCGGCTCCAGTTCAACAAGGACAACCGGTACAGCACGAACGAGAAGCTGACGCCGCAGCAGGACGTAACGCATTACAACAACTTCTACGAATTCTCGACCGACAAGGAGGGTCCCGCAGAGCTGTCGGAATCGTTTAAGCCGCTGCCGTGGACGGTGTCGGTAGAGGGGCACGTCGCGAAGCCGCAGAAGCTCGATTACGACTCGTTGCTGAAGGTTGCGCCGCTTGAGGAACGCATTTACCGCCTGCGATGCGTCGAGGGATGGTCGATGATCATTCCGTGGATCGGCTTCCCCCTGAAGGCGCTGGTGGACCGGGTGCAGCCGACCTCGAAGGCGAAGTTCGTCGAGTTCACGAGCGTGATGCGTCCGGAAGAAATGCCCGGACAGCGGCGGGCCGTGCTCGAGTGGCCGTACACGGAGGGGCTGCGGCTGGACGAAGCGATGAACCCGCTGACGCTGCTGACCGTGGGCCTGTATGGCGAAACGCTCCCGAACCAGAACGGCGCTCCCGTGCGAATCGTCGTTCCGTGGAAGTACGGCTTCAAGAGCGCGAAGTCCATCGTGAAGATCAGGTTTACCGAGGACATGCCCAGGACGGCCTGGAACAAGGCCACGCCAAACGAGTATGGTTTCTACTCGAACGTGAACCCGGAGGTCGATCACCCGCGCTGGAGCCAGGCCAAGGAACGGCGCATCGGCGAATTCTTCAAGCGCTCGACGCTGATGTTCAACGGCTACGGCGACCACGTCGCGAGCCTCTACTCGGGGATGGACCTGCGAAAGAACTTCTGAGAATGGACAACAAGACCCGCAACCGCCTCCTGAAGCCCCTCGTATTCCTGATTGCCTTGTGGCCGCTCATTGGGCTCCTGCTGCGTGGAGCCATGGGCCAACTTGGCGCCAACCCGATCGAGCGCATCACGCACCAGACCGGCTGGTGGACACTCGCGCTCCTGATGATCACGCTCGCGGTTACTCCGCTGCGAAAGCTCACGGGACAGTACTGGCTTGTGCAGTACAGGAGGATGCTCGGGCTGTTCGCGTTCTTCTATGGATGCCTGCACATGCTGACCTACGTGTGGCTGGATCAGTTCTTCGACGCGCAGGCGATCGTAAAGGACGTGGGAAAACGCCCGTTCATCACCATGGGAACGCTGTCGTTCGTCCTGATGGTTCCGCTGGCGGCCACGTCAACGCAGAAGGCGATTCGGCGGTTGGGGAAACGCTGGCAGACCTTGCACAAGCTGATCTACGCAAGCGCAGCCGCCGGAGTTGTTCACTTCCTGTGGCTGGTGAAGAAAGACATCAGCGAACCGGCGACTTTCGCCGTCGTGCTGGGACTCCTGCTTGGATATCGCGTTCTGGCCGCCGCGCTGGAGCGACGCGGAGCGCAGCGAACGGCGGCGGCAGCCGATTGATTCGCGCTATTCCGCACAGACAAGGGGCGCATTGGATGCGCCCCTTGTTCTCATGTCGGCAATGCTAGTCGGCGTGGAGTTCGTTGGGCCGAACTTCGCTGCCCGTCAGCGGAGCGTCGGTCACGATCTCGGTCGGACTCACGCGCGCGCGCTCCGGGTGCATAGCGCTGCGGATGTGCCAGATGTCCCGGGCATATTCGGCAATCGTGCGGTCGCTGGAGAAGAACGGCGAGCGCGCCGTGTTGAGGATCGACATCCTGCGCCACTTCGGCAAATCGAGGAAGTCGCGATTGATCTCCTGGTTCGCCGCGATGTAGTGCGGAAGATCGGCCAGGTGGAAAAAGCGGTCTCCGCGGTTGATCAACTCGTCGAAAATCCAGCGGAACAGGCCCGGCTCGTTGGGCGAGAACCGGTCGTTGAGGAAGCAATCGAAGACGCGCTTGATCTTCGGATCGCGCTCGTAGTATTCCCGCGGGTTATACGAGTTGTTGCGCTTCATCTCCTCGACGTCTTCGGCGCGCAAGCCGAAGATGTAGATGTTCTCTTCCCCAACCTGCTCAAGAATTTCGATGTTGGCTCCGTCGTAGGTTGCGACCGTGACGGCCCCGTTCATCATCAGCTTCATGTTGCCGGTACCGCTGGCTTCCATGCCGGCCGTCGAGATCTGTTCGCTCAGATCGGCGGCAGGAATGATGCTCTCGGCGAGCGAGACCCGATAGTCGGGCAGGAAGCAGACGCGCAGCGCACCCTTCACGCGCGGGTCTTTGTTCACGACATCGGCCACGTTGTGAATCAGCTTGATGATCTGTTTCGCGGCCCAGTATCCGGGCGCGGCCTTGCCGGCGAAGATCACCGTGCGGGGCACCGCGACAGGCTCCCCGTCTTCCACCACGCCAAGGTAGTCGTAGATCACGCGCAGCACGTTCAGCAGCTGGCGCTTGTACTCGTGGATGCGCTTGATCTGCACGTCGAACATCGAGGAGGGATCGGCGATCACGCCCGTCTGCTCCTGGATGATGCGCGCAAGCTTGACCTTGTTCTGCTGCTTGACGCCGGCAAACTGCGCCTGGAACTCCGGGTCGCCGGCGTGCCGTTCGAGTTCGCGCAGGTGTTCCAGGCCGGTGATCCAGCTGTCTCCGATGGTCTCGCACAGCAGGCGCGAGAGCAGAGGGTTGGCCTTCAGTATCCAACGCCGTGGCGCGACGCCGTTGGTCTTGTTGCTGAACTTCGCGGGCCAGAGTTTGTAGAACTCGGGCACCAGCGAGGTCTTGATCAGTTCGCTGTGAAGCGCCGACACGCCGTTCACCGCGTGCGAGCCGACGATGGCGAGCGTGGCCATGTTGATGTGCTTCTCGTGGCCTTCTTCGATGATCGACATCTTCCGCAGCTTTTCGCCGTCAACCCACGAGTACGCCG
>DASPLH010000125.1:0-4221 GCA_035627675.1 Clostridia bacterium | reverse complement strand
GGAAGACCTGATTCGCATCGGCGCGTACCAGAAAGGCTCGGATCGCCTGCTGGACGAGGCTATCGCACTCGTGCCACGGATCGAGGAGTTCCTGCGGCAAGGCGCAGACGAGCGTCCCGGACTGCAGCAGTCGATCGACTCGCTTCTCCAACTGAACATCGGATGACATTCCTGTTCTCGCTCGAGGCTGTGTTGCGCCTTCGACGCAACGTTGAGGAGCGCGAGTCCCAGCGGCTGCTCGGCATCGACGGACAGCTCAGGGCGGCACGCGACGGCGCCGACCGCGCGCGAACGTGCGCCCAGCATGCACGGCGGCTGATACAGGATGAAATCTCGGCCGGGATCAGCGGCGCAGAGCTGGCACTGAAAACCCAGATGATTCAATCGCTGGACATGGCCGCGGCCGAGGCCGGTCGAGCGGCCGATCAACTCCAACGCAAGCGGAACGAACAGCTCGAGCGTGTGAAGCATGCGCGAATGGGGCGCGAGATGCTCGAACGTCTGCGCGAGCGGCATCTCGATGCGTATCGCCGCGAAGCGTCACGGAGAGAGCAGAGAGCGGCCGATGATCTGTTCCTGGCGCGGCGGCGCAAAGGGCGAGGCGCAGGTGCGGAAGGGCCGGAATAGGCACGCTTTGCCCAGCGTGCCCGGCACGGTTTGCCGGATCGGGATGGGTGTGTCGCGCAGGTCCCTGAAGGTGTTATCGGCAACTTGCAGAAAGGCTTGAGTTGAGGCGGCGGGCCGCCGAGTCGCCAGCATTGGCGACGGAAGTGCAGAGTACGTGGTCGTGATCGGAGCGATCCAGGGCGAGAGCGTGAAGTGCACGGGGCAGGCGGATGCTGCAACCGCAACGGCGGGTGGCTTCGACGACATCCTGAAGCAGTGCGAGCAGGCGGTTGAGAGCGGCAGTGCAGACCACGCGGTCACGAGCCGTGGAACGGGCGGTGCCGCCGTCGATCAAGAGGGCGCGGCCGACATCCCTGCCGATAACGAACCGAAGCGGGAGAAGGACCAGGCCGTGGAGATCACGGCGCGCGAGCAGGTCGCGGCCGTACCGGTACTCATACCCACTGTGACGGATGTCCCCCGGTGTGAAGAGTTAGCAGGCGTCTGCCTTGCCCAGGTATCGAGTGCTGATGATGTGTCGAACTCGCCGATGCTGATGACACAGGTCGCGGCAGGCGCGGCACAAGCGCTGGAGGCGCTGGCCAGAGCGGCTGTGGCCAAGGATCCGGCAGAACGAAGTTTCCCTGCGGGCGGCGGGGACGCCGCAGCCGAACCGGCTGCGGAAGTTGTCGCCTCGCAGCCGTCGTATGAGCCGCAGGAACTCGGCCCCGCGTCCGAGCAAGAGTTCACGACGCCTGTCCCGGTACATGCGAAGAGTGCGCCAGAGAAGATTGCAAACGACGCTACAGCGGACGGTCCGGGTCAGGCGGCACTTGCGGTGAAGCCTAACGCTTCTGCGCCGCAGCCGGGCTTGGCCGGCGAGAGCGTGACGCTCCGGCACTCCGCGGCGCTCGAGCCACACCTGCACACGGGCGAGGACGCCCGCGCTACACCTGTGGCGCCACGCCTGCACACGGGCGAGGACGCCCGCGCTACACCTGCAGACGGCGAGACGGACGGGATCTCGCGCGCGCCCCGCGTGGCGAAGGCCGCGACGCAGTCGGCCGAAGCCCGCCTCGACGAAACCCGCGGCGCAGCCGAGCGTTCGGCGGGGAGCGGTGTCAGCGCGATCTCTACCGAGGCTCACGCGGCAGCGCAACCTGATCCGCGCGGACAGCACGAGACTGCGGACCGGGCCATAGAGCCGGTGTTTGTTGCGAGCAGTACCGCTGCGCCGCAGGATGACGCTACGCACCCGGACGCGATGCGAACGGAGGCGCAGAGTCCGAGCGCCTCTTCCGGCGGTGACCCGACGCCGGAGGTGCAGGACACGACTCGGCTGCCATCCACGCACTGGATCAAGCGCGTGGACGGAGAGACGCTGCAACTCGGATTGCGGACGGAGTTGTTTGGCCGCGTGGAAGTAGCGGCGCGCGTGCAAGGCGACCAGGTTCATGCCGATGTGCGCGTGGCTGATCCGGCAATCGGGCCCCTGCTCAACGCCGAAGTCCCGCAGCTTGGGCGTGCGCTGGAGGCGCAAGGCATGCAACTGGGAAGTTTTTCATTCTCACATTCGGCAGCGATGAACTCCGGAGGCGGTGAACACCAGCCGGGCCAGCAGCACACGCGCCCGCAGCAGCAGGCCTACACGCCGGTCTCCCTTGAACCCGCTGCCCCGGCAGCTTACGACGAACCCGCCGTGCAATTTGCCCGGCGAATAGACCTTCATGCGTGAGGAAGAACAATGCAGGTGAACGCAGCGACATCCACAACCGCAAGCCAGTTGACGTTGCCGTCGAACGACACAACGCAGACGTTCCTGACGCTGCTGGTCACGCAGTTGAAGGCGCAGGATCCGACGAATCCCATGGATCCCAAGGAGATGGTGAGCCAACTGGTGCAGTTCAACACGCTGGGGCAGATCATGAGCATCCGCGAAATTCTCGAAACACAGGTGAAGACTGAAGAAGGAGGCAAGTAATGCCGCTGTTTTCCATTCCGCTCTCCGGATTGACGGCGAGTTCGACGGCGCTGTCGGCGATCGCGAACAACCTGGCTAATCTCAACACCGTGGGTTACAAGCAGACGCGCGCGACCTTTCGCGACCTGTTCTACCAGTCGATCGGTTCGAGCGGTTCGGGCAATCCCATACAGATTGGGGCGGGCGCGGCGGTTGGCAGCCTGTCCACCGTGTTTTACGGCGGGAACGTCGAATCTACCGGTGTGCCGACCGACGTGGCCATCATGGGCGATGGCTTCTTTGTGGTCGAAAAGGACGGAGCGAGGCAGTTCACCCGGGCGGGGAACTTCAAGACCGGTCCCGATGGCTGGCTGATGACCGATGACGGACAACTGGTGATGGGGTATCCGGCGAGCAACGGAGCGGTGAGCAGCGGAACGGCGATCGGTCCACTGCAGGTCGGGAAAGGCATCGTCAGTCCGCCGTCCGCTACCACTACGATGAAGTTGCAGGCGAACCTCGACGCAGGCGCTGCGGTGGGTGAGAAGTTCAGCACGCCCATGACGGTGTACGACTCGCTGGGCGCGGAGCACGCGCTGACCTTCCAGTTCACCAAGACCGATGCCAACGAATGGAACTACAGCGTGTTGATTCCGGCGGCAGATACGGGAGCAACCGGCAATCCCGTGCAGCTGGCTTCGGGGACGCTGACCTTCGACAGCAACGGCCGGCTGACGACTCCGGCGGCGGACGTGACCGGCATCGCGATCACCGGCCTGGCGAACGGGGCCGGAGACCTGAGTCTGACGTGGCGAATCTTCGGCGACAACGGAGCGAGTTTCCTGACGCAACGAGCTTCACCGAGCAACGCGTCGCTGCCCGAGCAGGACGGTTGCGAAAGCGGCACGCTGTCGGACTTCAGCATCGGGAACGACGGCGTCATCCAGGGCGCGTTCAGCAACGGCAAGGGGATGGTGCTGGGTCAAGTGGCGCTCGCGAGCTTCGCGAACATGCAGGGCCTGACGCGCATGGGACGCAACTGCTTCTCGCCGACACTTGCGTCCGGCGAACCGTCGATCGGTGCTCCGGGGACGGGCGGGCGCGGCACGCTCGCCGGGGGAGCGCTTGAACCCTCGAACGTGGATATTGCACAGGAGTTCGCGCAGATGATCCTGGCGCAGCGGGGATTCCAGGCGAACGCGCGCGCGATCACGACGTTCGATGAATTGGCGCAGGAAACGATCAACCTGAAGCGGTAGCAGGGCGGCCCGCTGGAGCGAGCGCGAATGCTTCCGGCGGGCCATTGTGAAGGCCGCTTAATGAGCCGCGTCCAATGCGAGCCGGTGCGCACGACGGTCCGCGATGGAGAAATGCGCGGATATCGTGCAGATGCGCGGGTTTAGGTCCGCGAATCGCCCGGCGGCTTCCATCGGAGCTCTGCGGCAACTCGATTGCTTGTAACTCTGCGTCATGTCCGACGCAGGGTCTCCCGATATCAAGCAGAATCCTCAGCCTCGCTCCCGCCGAACATTCCTGGCGGTTGGAACACTCGTGCTGCTTGCGGCGGCCGCGGGTGGCGCCTGGTATGCGCTGCACTCGCGGGCGCCGAAGTTGTCAGCTCCCTCGCAACCTCGCGTCGAAGCGGTGCTGCACCT
>DASPLH010000124.1:0-2607 GCA_035627675.1 Clostridia bacterium | reverse complement strand
GCAAGCGTACGGGACTGGCTGCGGTGAAGGTCGCCATCGACATGGTGGAAGAAGGCCTGATCACGAAGGAAGAAGCGATCTTCCGGGTCGAGCCGAACCAGCTGTACGACTTCCTGGTTCCGCGCCTCGATGAGAAGGGCGCGAAAATCGAAGTGCTCGCCACCGGCTTGCCGGCTTCGCCGGGCGCTGCCGTCGGACAGATCGTGTTCACGGCCGATGACGCAGTGAGCTATCTCCAGAAGGGCAAGATCAAGTCGATCATCCTTGTCCGCGGCGAGACAACTCCGGAAGACATTCACGGCATGGAAATCGCGTCGGGCATTCTTACCTCGCGCGGCGGCATGACGTCGCACGCGGCGGTCGTGACGCGCGGCATGGGCAAGTGCTGCGTTGCGGGCGCCGGCGATGTGGTCGTGGATGAGAAGAAGCGCGAGATGCGCGTGAAGGGCCAGACCTTCAAGGAAGGCGACTGGATCTCGCTGGACGGCACGACCGGGCGCGTGATCAAGGGCAAGCTGAACACGCTGCCGGCTTCGCCGGACGACCCGCAGCTCGTGAAGTTCATGGGCTGGGCCGATCCGCACCGCCGCCTGCGCGTGCGCGCCAACGCCGACATTCCTCGCGACGCCAAGCAGGCGCGCGAGTTCGGCGCCGAAGGCATCGGACTGTGCCGCACCGAACACATGTTCTTCGCCGAGGACCGTCTGCCGCACATGCGCGCGATGATCCTGGCGCAGACCGAGAAAGACCGCCGCGCCGCGCTGAAGAAGCTGTTGCCCATGCAGCGCGCCGACTTCGCCGGCCTTTTCAAGGCGATGGACGGCTTCGGCGTGACGATCCGCACGCTGGACCCGCCGCTGCACGAGTTCCTGCCGAAGCGCGAAGACCTGCTGGTTGAGATCGCAAAGATCGAAGCTACCAAGCCCCGCTCGCCGAAGCTCAAGGAACTGCACACGCTGCTGGCCCGCGTGGAAGAGCTGCACGAGCTCAACCCGATGCTCGGACACCGTGGCTGCCGTCTCGGAATCACCTACCCGGAGATCACCGAGATGCAGGCGCGCGCGATCCTCGAGGCCGCCGTTGACGTGAAGAAGAAGGGCGTCAACGTGAAGCCCGAGATCATGATTCCGCTGGCCGGCACCTTGAAGGAGCTGAAGAACCAGACGGACATCGTGCGCCGCGTCGCCGAAGACGTGTTCAAGGAGAAGGGCGCCCGGGTCGAGTACCTGGTCGGAACGATGATCGAGCTGCCGCGCGCCGCGCTGGTTGCGGACCAGATCGCACAGGATGCCGAGTTCTTCAGCTTCGGCACCAACGACCTGACGCAGACGACGTTCGGCTTCTCGCGCGACGACATCAACAAGTTCCTGCCGACCTACCTGAAGGAAGGCATCTTCAAGCAGGATCCGTTCGCCGTCCTCGACCAGGAAGGCGTGGGACAACTGGTGAAGATGGCGACCGAAAAGGGCCGTGGCTCGCGCCAGGACCTCAAGGTCGGTATCTGCGGCGAACACGGCGGAGAGCCGGAGTCGGTGAAGTTCTGCCACAAGGTGGGACTGAACTACGTCTCGTGCTCGCCGTTCCGCGTCCTGACCGCCCGTCTCGCCGCAGCGCAAGCCGCCGCAGAAGAGAAGAGCGGCATGACGGCCGGGATGTCGAAGTAAGTGGGAAGTGTGAAGTTAGAAGTGTGAAGTGCGAAGGGTCGATCCTGCGGGGTCGGCCCTCGTTTTGACTGCCAACCGGGTGTGTGACTGACGTCACAGCCTGAAGTTTGCCCGCGGGCGTTACAATCATCACGTGAGCTTCGGGTTCCAGTCCGACCGCAAGCGCCGAGCGATCAGCCTCGTGCTGATTCTGCCGGTGGTCTTGCTGCTTCATGGCGCGGTGTTTGGCTGCGTGAAGATGATGGAGTCGCGGCAGTGCCCCATGAAGGCCATGACGGGCGGCGAAGATTGTTGTCCGAAGCCGGCGCAGAAGAACACCGGTCCGCGATGTTGCGATGCGGACAGCAGGAGCGTGCCGGTCAATCGCGACCCACAGGCGGCGCCCACGCCGTCACCCGCCACGGTTGCCGTGGTTACGGCCGGAGCCATCGCGTCCCCGAGTTCGGCGGCTCCTCTTACAAGTTCCTCCTCCAGTTACGTCAAGCCTGTCTTCGAGCTGAAAACCGATCTCCGGATCTAACCCGCACGACGTGCCTGTTGCGCGCGTAACGCCCGCCGGTGCGGGCTCGCGGTGAACGAAGCTACGGCTTCCCAACGAATTCATAACGGAGATCGAATAATGAAACCGAATCGTGTCATTCTTTTTGCCCTGTTGATCCTGCTCGCGCTGAGCACGCTGGCTGTCGCTTCCCAGGATGCGGCCGCTCCCAAGGCAGACGCCAAGGCCGCTTGTTGTGAAGGCGCAAAGGCCGACTGCTGTAAGGACGGCAAGTGCGCCGAGACGAAGTGCTGCGAAGGTGGTGAGTGCAAGGGCGGCGAGTGCTGCAAGGACGCGAAGTGCTGCGGCGGCGAAGCCAAGGCCGAAAAGGGCAAGTGCTGCGGCGGCAACATGTGCGACCGCAAAGCCCACGGCGAGCACAAGAGCTAGTCGCTTCGAGGTGAA
>DASPLH010000123.1:0-15339 GCA_035627675.1 Clostridia bacterium | reverse complement strand
CGCGCGGTTCACCTATGAGCGGTTCATTGGCGCCTTTGGATGGCTCTTTGTCGAAGGTCATGGGGTGCGGAACAATCGCCATATCAGCGCTGTCCTTCCTTCCTGAACCCGCCGTCCGGGAAATCCACCCCCGTCACATGCGTCCATGACGTGCCGGCCGGAATCTCCGCCTTGAAAGCGTGCATCAGCCCGGATGACCGGAAATGGCAGATGCCCGTTGCCGAATAGGGGGAAACCGCACTACCCTCGGTGCGCGTGTCGCCATGATAGGCGGAGGTGATCGCCCGCATGGTGAACGTTGGTGCGTCGGTTACCAATCGCGCCTTGGAAAGCCACGTCCGCGCACCCGGCGTCAGTTGCGTGTCCGGCGTCACCAGTGTCGCGGCGCGGGGGGACCCCGACACATAGCACATCTCGTTATCCGAGTTGAACACCGCGAAGGACGGCACGCCGCCCGTGAACAACTGGCTGTCGTAAGTCTCGGAAATCTCGTCTATCGTGGACCAGTAGTCGGCCATGCCGTCGATGGTCATGCCGACCGTCACCATCGAGGCCATTTCCTGAACGTTGGCGTCGGAATAGCACCAGCGATCCAGCGGCCAGCAGTAGCCGAGAAGGAACTTCGACCCGGAAGGCCGTTCAGCCTTGAACCAGACGATTTTCGCGTAGGGATCGACAAGCGCCCTCACCTCTGCGATCTTCGAGCGGTCGATCTGCTGGGCAAACCACCTGTCCACCCGCTCGAGGCCGATGGCGCGGCCCTCCACGTTCATGAAGAACCCGTCCGCCGACAGATAGACGAACTGCCCCGGCCCGATGTTGGCGATGGAAAGCGGTGCTGCCACGCCCCTTGCCGGATTGAGGATGTCCGTCCTGAACGGAACGTCGCCGGACAGCAGGCTCATTGACCGGATGCGGCTTTTCTGGAAGATGACAGAGCCGCCCTGCGAGCCTACCCCGCCGACAACCTCCTCGCCGTCCTGGAAGTCTTGGAAGTCGCAGCCTCGCCGTCCGGCAGTCCAATAGGTCGGGTCTCCGATGCCCGAGGTCATGATGCGGTTGGGGAATGTCGCAAGGTGCCCGAGCACGAGTTGAGCACCCGCCACCCAGCCATAGCGCGCCTTCGGGGGAGAGCCGGCGAGCGCCGCGAACTCGGTTCCCGCGTCAATGTCGATGTACTGGATATCGTCCGCCAGGTTGCCGGCAATGAGCCGGGTTCCGAAGGCGACGAACCACCATTTGTCGGCAGACGGCAGGGCATAGTTGCCACCGGAGGCCCGCGAAACGTCATCCCATGCGTTGGTGCTGGAATTGTACTCGTAGAGCTTCGTGGTCGTTCCGGCGAACATGCGGTGCGCGCCGGTCGATGTCCTGACGTAGCAGGCTCCCTGACATGCGGCAGGCAGAGCATCGGTGAAGGGCGTCACGTCCGGCATCGGCCCCCAGCCGTCCGCGATCGGCACGGCATTTACGACGTTGACGGAGACGCCCGCCGCGTATTTCATGCGGTCTGGTTCGAACTTGCCGATCGGGATCACGGCCAGTAGCCCTGCCCGGTGTATCCCGCCCGCGCATAGCGACCGATCATGTCGGAGCGGTTCAGCCCGGCCATCAACGCCTTGGTGAGCATGAGGTTCTTGGCCGCTTCCTCGTTGTCCTTGATGAAGTCGGCAGCGACCGCAAGTGTCGCCCGGAGATAGAGCGTCGGCGCCTTTTGCAGCAGCCAGTTGGTTTCAGCCGTGACGAGCTGCGGAATCTTGGCGTAGTAGGTCAGTTCGATGTCGTTGGACGACAGCGGGAACATGTAGAGGCTGCTGCCGACGATGGTGAAATCCACCGGGATTCCGCCATCGCGCGTCGCATGGCGAAACTCTGCCTGGTCCGGCGTGATGTAGCTCAAAACGCGGCGGATCGAACCGACCTCGACGGCGCGGATGTGCTGGAGGAAGTCGTCCGGCACGTCACAGGCGCCGCTTGTCGGCTCCAGCTCCTCGACCTCTTCCATCTCGCGCACCCGCAACGGCGCCATGTCGTCGGTCCCGTAGTTGAACCAGTCCTCCGCCATGTTGATGAAGGTCGGGATGAAGTCGGCGAGGTCGGAGCGCGCGAGGAAGTCGGAGACCTGCTGCTGCAGCTCGCTGTAAGTGGTGGCGGTCGAGCCGGTCTCGATCGGGCCGCTGGTCGTGATCGTCATCAGACGCGCCCTCGCGACGTGCGGAACCGGCGATGGTCCGCGTCATTGAGAACCTTGGAGAGATAGCGCCTGTCGCCGGCATCGATGGCCTCTCCCAGCCCTGCCTTCTCGAAGAAGGTCACGGGCACGGAGGCGATGCGGTTGTAGTCGCCGAACCGGACGCCATGCGTGGCTGCTTCTTCCTGCGCATTGGCATCGAGAATGTCGTCAACTTCCTGCTCGACATGGGCGCCGACGATGCGGCCCCACTCGTTGAAGATCAGCCAGACCGTGCGGCCGATCTCCGGGTCATGCTCGAACAGAACGCGATGGTCGGCCATCAGCGCGGCTTTCCCGGCCTCGCCACGCCGCATTCGTACCAGCGCTCGGCGATCTCGGACGGAACCTGGAACGTACCGCCGGCACGCAGCCTCTCGTCTTCCACGGCAAAGCCGTCGCGGATCATATAGACCCATGTGTCGGACGCTTCGCGGATGGCTTCCGCGTCGGCCTCCCTCTTGGCCTCCTGTGCTTCCGCGACCTTTTCGGCGAGCGTGTCCACCGACCAGCGCCCATCCACGGCGAGGCCGAGAACCTTCGCCTGCTGCTGGAGCACCTTCATCGGGGAATCGAACTTTTCAGCCATGTGGCTTCCTCTCGTGGTGGATGGAAAAAGGGCGACCCGGAGGCCGCCCCTTCATGCTTTCGTGGATGCGGAGGATTACTGGTCCGCGAAGGCCGCCGCCGAGGCCGAAGCCGAGACGACCGCGCCGTTGACGTACCACTTCGTTCCGTCGCAGATCATGCGGACCCACGTCCCGGCAGCCGGCGTGAGCACGGTCAGCTTGGAATTGCTGTTGCCGTCCGAATAGACCGACGCCGCTTCCGCGTCGGCGGAATCTTCGTCCACATGGACAACGCCGCCGACGAAGTAGTTCGTGTTGGTCCCGGTGGTGAACAGCCAGTCATGGGCATCGGCGGCAGCGCCGCCATACCAGAACGTGAAGTCCAGGCCCTTGGCCGGCGACGGCATCGTGACGGTGATGTCCGCCGTGAGGTCCGGGAAGATGTGGACCAGCCCGGAATTGTACGCCTTGACGGTGTACGTTGTCGCGTCGGTGACCACGATAGGGGAAAAGCGAAGAGACATGCTCGTGATCTCCTTAGCTTGATGCCGACATGCCGTACACGTCGGCGATGACGCCGATGCCGGCCTCGTTGACGACCTTCAGGCAGCCCTCGCCGATGAGGACGGCCTTTTCCGCGTCGCCGGTCTTGGCAACCTTGTCCTCCTGGATGGAGCGCAAGGTCATCCACTTCACCATGCCCGGATCGAGGGCGAAGACGCGCCGCGCCGTCGCTGCCCCGCCCGCGCTCATGACGCGGTTCGCCTGGACCTTCACCGGACCCCACGGGGACTCGTAGATGTCCGCAGTGCCGATGATGGTGTTGGTGCCACGGCCCGCCGCATAGCGGAACGCAGCGACGTTGGAGTCCGACATGAAGGTCGCGAACACGCCCTTGTTGTAGGACGAGCAGACGACCGTCGTGACGTCGCCGCCCTCGTTGTAGATCGATTGCAGCACCGTGTCGGTGAGCGACTTCGTCCATGCGCGGAGGGTTCCGGTCGTCTCGACCGTGGTGACGCCGGACGAGAAGCCGCCGGAGGCACCGCCGCCGCCACCGCGAGAGACGTTCGTGGTCAGCCAGGTCGGCAGGCCGCCGGAGCGTCGCGGGTCGGTGTTGGTGGACGCGGTATTCGAGATGATCGAATACTCGATGTCCTTGCGGAGCGCCTTGCCCTTCTTCATCAACTCATGGGCGCGCTTTTCGGCGTTGCCCGCGTTGTCCACCGCCTGCTGAGTGCCGGAGAAGATGAACGTCTTGGTGAAGATCTGGGTGTAGTTGCCGACGCGGGTCGGCGGCGTGACGGGATCGTAGGAGTATTCGTTGCCTTCCGGCTGGGCATTGTCGCCCGGCGCGTCAAGCTCCTCGAACTCCCACTCGGGATGCTTGGACGAGGCTTTCTCCTTCCCCGCCATTGAGTAGATCGGCGTATCGGTCGGCGTGATCATGTTGACGAGGTCCGACAACTCTTCACGATTGCCGACAGCCGCCGTGGTCAGCACGGTATTGGCTACGGTTGCCATGATTGGCTATCCTCTTCTGGATGCGAGATAGGCACGCGCCGCATCTTCGACGGTGCCGGTTTGCTTCAGACGGTTGAGGGCTTCGTTGGCGTGCTGCGCCTTGATGGCGTCGGGGGTGAGCCGCTTGCCGCCCTTCTGGACGGGTGGACGGCCTTGCACCTTCTCGACGGCCTTGGGCTTGCTCGCCTGCAACCTGTCCCACCGCGCCGCCTTTTGCAGCACGAGGGCCATGCGGTGATCGTATGGAACCGCTTCCGCGATCTCCTTGAGCGTGTACCCGGCTGCCAGCCCGGCGGACTTGATGTCCTCCGCGAAGGTTCTCAGCCTGGCATCGTCCTTGAGTTCGGGAACGGCTCCCTTCAGCTTCTCCATTTCCGCATTCGCCCGTTCGTCCCGCTCCTTCCTGGCCTGCTCCTCGGTCTGAGCCTTGGAGGCGCCAAGCTGGTGCTGGATGTACTGGAGATGCGCCGCGAACTGCTCGTGCTGAGCTTTCTGCTGCATGTAGCCGATCGGGTCGGATTGCAGGAGTTCGGGGTCTGGAGGCTTTGGCGTGATCGATTCGAGCAGTTGCGCCATGTACTCGCGCTGCTCGTTCACCTGTTGCTTCGTCGCCTCGAAGGCAGAAGATTGTTCCGCGAGGGCACGCTTCTCCTCGGCGGTTGCCATTGTCTTCTGCCGGTAATCCCGGTCCCGGAGGTTTCCCTGGATGAGGTCTGCTACGGTTGACACCGTGCCATCGGGAAGCCGCACCTTGCCATTCGCGGCAACAAATCGGCCCAGATCGCTGTCGGGTTCCTCGCCTTCCTCACCCTCTTCGGATTGACCTTCCGCGTCGGATTCGCCTTCGCTCTCGCCTTCACCCTCTTCGGATGCCTGCAATTCGTCGGCCTGTTCGCCCTCGATCGGCGCGTCCTCTTCCGGTTGGCTGTTTCCAGCTCCATTCGAGGTTGCCTTGACGAAGGCGCTTGCTGCCTGCTCGATAGACAGCGCTTCGCCACCACTCACGGTGTCGTCGTTCTCCATAACCTGTCCTTGGGGTTTGCCAGTTCCGCGCGGGTTGACTGGCTAGGTTGTGGGATCAGACGATCCCAGGGGGCTTGCGGGGCTGCCCGTTGCGAATGAACGCTTCGAGATTGCCACGCAGATCGTCAACCACCCGCACTCGGGCCTGGTGGTCGCGAATAGCTTCGATGTCCGTTGCCGGCGTGCGCACAAGCCCTTCGAGGGCGTCCATGCGAATCCGGCCAAGCGCAAGCTGGAATGCCTCGTTCTCACCGAGATTGCGGGCTTCCTGGGCGAGGCGGTCCTTGTCGATCATCCCGCGCTCCCGCCCATCTTCACGCTCGATGACGCATCGGCCTTGTACTTGCCGACCTCCGCCTGAGCGTCAGCCTGATAGAAGCCCTGCTCGCGCTTGATCTGCATCTCCTGCATGGAGAGTTCGCGCTTCAGCGTCAGTTCGGCGGCAAGCTGCTCCCGCTTCAACTGGATTTCCATCGCCATCTGCTCGCGCTTGAGCATAAGTTCGCCCTGGATTTTCTCCCGCTGGAGGATGATGTCCTGCTCGTTCTTCTGAGCGTCCATCTGCATCTCGACCTTGGAACGCTCCACGTCCACGGCGAGCTTTTCCTTCTCAAGCTGGATTTTCGGGTCGCCCTGTTCCGCCTTCTGGGCCGCAAGCTGCTTCAGCTTCTCGACCTTCTCGGCGGTGTACTCGGGATAGAAGTCCTCCGGGTTCTTGATGCCGGCGCTTTCGGCCATCTTGACCATCGTGCGCAGAATCTTCGGAAGCATGTCGATGGCGTCGTCAAAGGCGCCGGCCGCCATGAAGCGATCGGCCATGAGCAACTGCGTCTCCAGAACCTGCCGGAGCATCAGAAGGTCGCGGTCGCGCGAGCCGGTGCCAAGCCCTACGTTGATGGTGACGTTCATGTCCGCGTTCCAGAATCGCGGATCGATCGGCACCGGCTTGCCGTTCATCATCAGGGTTCGCGGCCCCTGATGCTTGATCAGCAGCCGCATCAGCTTGCGGAAGACCTTGCTCCAGCCCCACTCCGCCATGTTGCGGGCGATGAGCTCGACCTGCGAATAGCTCGCGTCGTGCTGGTTCTGGTTGGCGGTCGCGGTCTGGTTCTGGAGCGTCTCGGGGTCGAGCGCCATGCCCTGCCGGGAAACGCCCGTGCGGCGGGCGACAACCTCGTCCTGATAGGCTATGGCCTCGAATGCATGGTTCGCGACGAACGGCACCTCAAGCGGGATGATCTCCGTTCCAGCATCGCTGAACACCACGCCGCCGAAGGTCGGGCTGAACAGTTCCTCCGGGTTCTGGACCTTGCCCCGGACATGGCGTTGCGGATTGTTCGTCGCATAGATGTTGTTGAGCGCCTGGCGGTTGAGGACCGTCTTGATGTCCTGCACGTCCATCGTCTCGTCGGCGATGGAGCGCGCCGTCCAGCGGTGCGGGATCGGCTCGCAGGGGATGTCATCGAACGGATTCTCGTCCTCCCATACCTCCCAATCGAGGAGCTTGCCGCTGTCCGACCCGGCAAAGCAGGCGCGGACCAGTTCGGCCTCGCCGTCGTCATCCACGTCGATGCGGATGAAACACTCGTAGTAGTCCACCATCTCGGTTGACTTGTCAGCCGCATCGGTCGGCTGCGATGCCATGCGGCGGGCGGCCTCCTCCGGCGTTTCGTTGCGCCCCGCCTCGGGGACCGCGAACACCGTCGCCTTGTCGTAGCCCATCTCGACAAGCTCGGAACGGGTCTTGCGCTCCCAATGCGCCGTGAAGGCGGCATCGTCGGTGACGATAGCGTCCTCGTGGATCAGGAACTTCTCGGGCGGGATCGCCTCCACGACAAACCGGCCGCCGGCCTTCTTGCGCTTGATCTTGACATCGTACACCGTGGACTCGAAACCCTGTCCCGTCATGGGATCGACTTCGATCACGGTCTGCTCGCTCTGTGCCAGAACCTCCGGCGCCTCGCCGTCATCGTCCGGCATCAGAAGCTGCGCAAGCTGGTCCTCGCTCAACCCGCTGTGAAACGAGGTGGCATAGACCGGCGTGTCGTCGTAGTAGGTCTTCACCACGCCATTGCCGACAAGCAGCGAATCCCAGGTGGCGTTGTAGACGACCTCGTAGCCCTTGTTGTCCTTCCAGAACACGTAGTTGAGGCCGTCCGTCGCCTGCTGCGAGAACTGGATGTCGTCTTCGTCAACAGGCTCGGCAATCGCCATGCGGTCGGACGCGGTGTAGACGCGCATGATGCCCGGCAGCACCCAGCCTATGGTATCGGCCACATCGCGGCTGACGACCTTCGACTTGCCCGTCTCGGAGGGGACATAGGCCTCCATCCTGCCGAGATAGTAGTCGAGCGCCTTCGATCGGTCTTCCTTTCGCTCGCGGCTGTCGTAGGACTTGGCGAGCTGGATTTGGCTTGAGATGATAGCCTCAAGCCTTGTGTCGTCCAGTGCGGCCATCAGACAACCCAATTCGTGTTGCGCTTGGGAACCTTCATCTCTGACGGCGGCTCATAGACCACACACATCAGGCCGAAGGCGTCCGCACCGTGCGAGGACCAGTCGTGTTCGGGACCAAGGCCGACGCCGCGATCCTCGTCCCATTTCTCGTGATACCAGCCGAGGGCGAGCCGTCCGGCCTCCGTGGTCGCATCGTTGAACCAGATGGACGGGAACAGGCGCCGCGCCGCCTCGACGCGCATCTTGGCAGCGCCCTTGCCCTGGTTCGGCACCACGACCGTTTCGAACCCGGCTGCCTTCAGCGCGGAATCGTAGGACACGTCGTAAACCTTGTCGTTGCTCTCGCCGTCATGCGGGAGGACACAGAGCGCCTTGCCGTAGCCGCGCTCCCTCAACCATGCGATATGCGTTGCGAGCGGCTGGCCGACTGCCTCGTAATAGTCCAGAACCCTGACCTCGCGGCCGATGAACTGCGCAATCCAGATGGACGTGCCGTCCGACTTCGCCCCGGTGCCGCCGATGTCCCATATCGCCCGGACGGTCATCAAAGGATCGCGGGCAACCCTGCCGATGCGGCCCTGCTGCTTTGCCTCCGCGAGCGAGGCCGCGTAGTATGCGCCCTTGAGAACGGTGGCGTACTCGCCATCCCAGATGTGCGGATACTGGTCGGGGTCAGTGCGAAGGCAGTCCTGCCGTTCCAGATCCAATTCGGGAGGCAGCCACGGATTGTCCGACCAGTTGGCTTGCACCACGACGGCGCCGGTCGGCAGGTCGTCCTTGTTCGCCGGTCGCAGCATCATGTCCACCGGGTCGGAGCGACGGCGCGGGTTCCACGAGAACCACAGTTGCGAGCCGGGCGCGCGGATTGTCGGGCGAAGCAGCGAGAGCGAACGGGAGGACAGCGTTTGAGCCTCTTCCACCCATGCCCGCCCGAAGCCCTCCAGCGACTTGATCGATTCCGCCGTGTGGTCCTGCATACCCTGGAAGATGATCACGCCGTCGCCTGGCGTTTCGATCACCTCGCGAAAGACCTTGAAGCCGTCTGCCTCGCCAAGACGAAACTCGGCAAGCTTGTCCTCCAGAAGCCGCTTTGCCGATTCCTTGAGCGACTTCTGAACTTCGCGGATACATGCGGATCGAAGCGACAGCTCCGCCAGGTGATCCTCGATGAGCTGTTCGGCGAAGAAGTGCGACTTGCCCGAGCCGCGACCGCCATGAGCACCCTTGTAGCGGGATGGCTCAAGAAGCGGTTCGAATGCCTCGGCAACGTTGCGCTCAAGAACCCGGCCGGACAATGGTGCGCCTGATCTCGGTCACGAGATGGATCGGGTCTGCCTCGCAGTCGCCGATTATGGCCTGGGCGGGCTTGCCGTCGAGCCGATCGGCAATGGCGTTGATCGCCTGCATGTCGCCGTTGATGGCGAGTTCGACCAGTTTGTCGGCCACGGCGCGGAGCTTGTCCCTGCCCTCGTCATGCGCCTCCTTGATGGCGATGTTGAGCATGTTGGCGAAGGATTTTTCCTTCGGAGGACGCCCGGCCATTAAATTACCCTAACGATTTGAAAGGCTTTGCCGCTCACAGCCTGTCCATGAACCACACGACGTTGTTCGTGTGCGCGGTGCAGTTCCAGCGCAGCGTGGTCATGTGAGAGGTCTCGTAGTTCTGCGAATAGTCGGCCGTGATGCCGGTCGCGACCTTGATCCAGGCCGATCCATCGGGAAGCTGCTCCTCGAGATCGACCGAAGCCGTGCCGGCGAAATCCAGCACGAGCTTGAACTTCATCCCGGCGACGGGCGTGCTCGTGCCAGTTCCGGTGAATGTGCCAGATGCCATGACGTTGATCCCTTATGCGGCGCGGCGGGAAGCCAGCCAGGACGTGAGGAGATGGCGCTTGGCGGCGCCCGTAGGACGAGTCACGAGGATGTCGCGGACAACGCCGTTCCAGAAGCTTGCCCCGAGCGACGTGCTCGCCCCCATGACAGTGCGGGTCGTGGTCGTGCCGGAAACGACCGCAGTCTCCGCAGTGGCCACACCGTCCATGATGGCCGTGACGCCAGATGCAGTGAAAATGCCGCCGACCGCATGGCGGCCCGAAAAGTCTGCGGCCAGAGCTGCGCTGCCCGTGGCTGCACCCGTGCCGGTGATCACACTGGCACGGTTCTGGCTAGACACTACGGTCCTGCGAATGGCGCGCGACGTGTTGCCGCTCGTGCCGCCGTAGGCGAATATGATGCGCGTCGTGGTGTCGGCGACAAGCGCGGCCTGATCGACAACCGCCCATATCTCGGCCGGGCTGGAACCTGTCGGGAGATTGCCGACGCTGGCGGCGGACAGAACGTCATCCGTGCCGTCGAACGTCACGCCGGGGTTGCCGTTGAAACTCGTGGCGGACCAGACAGGACGCGCGGCATCTGTCGATTGCGCAAGGTCGAGTCCTGAGACGCGATCCTTCCACGATGTCACGTTTGCCGTGGACAGCGTGATCAGGCTTGTGTCGTCAGCACTCCAATGGGCGATGAGGTCCGAGCCTAGGTCTGCCGGGATGAAGCCACGAAGCGGGCTTCTGAGCGACGGACGCAAGGGGCTGCGCAGAGGCGATCTGAGCATCTGGCAGGCTCCGGAGGATGAAATGAAAAAGGCCGGAAGCGCGAAGGCGCATTTCCAGCCATGCGAAGTTGATACAGGGAGCGTGGCACGATGTCAAGTTACCGATGTCAACCGACGAACCGGAAGTGCCTTGCGACCGACATGAGATCGCTCTTGAGCACGCTCGCCATCTGCCGGCGATCCATGCCCCACTTCGCGCCGATCTCTGCCGATGTATTGCCGAAGATGCAGAAGTCGATGAGCCGCGATCTTTGGTCTGTGCCGATCGGCACAGCCTTGATCTCGCTCAGCGCATCGGCCCTGCTGTCCGGCAGGCCGCGCCATTGCGTCGAGCCGGAGCGGCGAAGGTCAGGAGAGGGCACCGAGATATGCGCGCGCTCCCACAGGCCGGAGAAGTGCATCCCTGCATGGTACAGCGCACTGGCGGTCTTCTTGGCGCCGTACTCGTGCTCGAACGTTCCGGGCCGGCATCGGATGGATCGCGCCTCCGATCTGGTCTGGCTGATCCGAACAGTCGCGTCGATGAGGACCGCACCCTCTGCTCCGCCGTCTCCCATCGCCTTCATGCGCTTCTTTTCCATCGCGGCCTGCTTAGCGGCTAGGGCGCGCGCCTCATCCCGATCCCATGCATCGGTGACCCGAGTATCCTCAATCGGTGGTGCTGTCTCGCGGGCACGCCGCGCCGCCGCCCTCTTCTCTGACATCACCTTGAGATCAACCCGCCTTGCCCCATCCACCCTGATAGCTGCCTCAAGTTCAGCCCGCATCTTCCTTGCCTTCGCCAATCTGTTGCCCTCGATTAGATGATTTCAGGAACGACCGGCCCGTGGATTGTGATGGACCGCGCGTAAAGGAATGTCTCTCCTGTGAGTAAGAAAACCGGCCCGCTGGTGACGCGGCTGAGAATGGATATATCGCCGAACTGGAACCTCTTTCCCGCAAGTGTCAGCGTGCGAGAGACCACAAACGACCCGCCGCTCAGATACCCGTCCGTGGCAACCACAGTCTCCCTTTCGACGTGGACTGGCTTGCCGTCGAACAGCGCCTGAAGCCCGTCCGTGTCGTCATCCACGCCATTGCCATAGATCGTCGGTATACCCGCCCCGACAGGGAGGCCGGTCGCCGCAAGCACCGTCAGGGACAGCGTGCCGCGAAGGAATGATCTGCGTGAGAGTTCCATATCTGTTGCCCTCGTTGATGGATGGTTAGGAGCGTTCACCCTTCAGAAGCAGCGCAAACACCCACAGCCCCTTGACGACGATCCCCAGCCCAATTGTGATACCGAGCCAAGCCCAAAAGCTGGAGACATACAGCGCAAGTATTTCGCTCACCCTCCCCTCCCTTCACCTGCACGGATGGCGTCGGCGATTTGCCGGTGGCTGCGATAGACTGGAGGCTCACCGAATGGCCTTGCCACCGGCTCTTCCGCCACCTTCGCGCACCGTTCCCGTTCCCTCTCCGCTCCTGCCCGTTCGGCTGCCATGAGAGCGCGGGCGATCTGCTCGCTGTCCGATATCGAGCCGCGACCAAGAGCGTCGTATACGCGCCGCGCCCGCTTCATCACGTCGTCCGGGATTGTCTCGCTCACTTGCTTCCCCCATGCTGGATTGAGACGTATGGCAGGGAGACATCCAGTTCCTTCATCAGGATTCCAGACCGGCAAAGCTTCATGTACCGCTTCCGCAACCGGGAAACCTTCGTGCCGTCCTCTGCCATGCAGACGGTGAAGTGATCCTCGCCCGGATCAGGCGGTTGAATCGGCGGCGGCACGATGGTCTTCCTCGCCCGAGCCTCCATCGAGCGGAGGCGGCGAGACATCATCTCGACCTCGTATTCCTTCGCCCAATTGATGACGTTCGACATGGACACCCCCCACTTGTGGGCGATCTCGCTCACCGGAACCCCGGCCAGATAGCTCTTGGCGATCGATGCCCGCGCCATCGGGTTCAACAGTCTCGGACGTGCCACTGGTACGCTCCCTCAGATGATGCAATGCTTCTCGTTGTTCCCAAGCGCCCCAATCGCCGCTTGGATCAATCCACCTGGTCACGCCGCTTCCTGATCGGCGATCTGCTTCACCACGCCACGGCTCAGGAACCGCGCCGGCAAGCCCTTCTCCCGGCAGCGGGCTACCCACAGATGCCGGGATACTGTCGCCTCGGAGAGGTTCAGTTCCTTGGCAATCGCGAACGTGTCCATGCCCTCGCGGAACATCCTCAGAATGGTTTCAGGATGCGCGCTCATGCACCCTGCCTCGCGGTCGGACGATCCTTGATCCCGGCCAGAACTTCCTCGGTCATCCCGTAGCGAGCGCGGATTTCCGCACGCGCCGCTTCCATTTCGGATTCCGAAGCAGACTGGTGACTGTCCAGATATGCGCGATAGGCTTCCTGAACTCGGCGCCGGCCATCTTCCGTCCGCTCCGGGAATGGACCGCCGTGGATGCGGTTGAACTCGGCGTTCTCGCGCTCCCGGCGGCGAACCTTCTCGGCCATCCGCTCGTGATGCTCCATAGCCGCGTCGCATTGCTTGCGCAGCTCGGGCGGGCTGGGGAAGAACCCGTGATTGAGCGCCCCCTGGAGGATCGACCGGACGGCTGTCGAGAGGCCGTACCGGGTCACGCTGTCCAGCGCGACGAAGTATCCGGCTTTATCCAATTTTGCCGAGGAGGTCGCCCGAGATGGCAAAGAGCCGAGGGCCGCCAGCGCCGCCAGCTTGTCGGCCTCTGTCGCCGGGGTCCACACGTCTTGCTGCAATGTCGGGAGGTTCGTCATGGAGGATTCCGTTCTGTCTCGCTTCTTCGCGGAACATTTCGCCGATGGACTGCTGGCGTGGCGGAGGGGCGGTGGCGCGGGGAATGGGCGCAACGCCGCTGTTTTGGCGGCGGTCCAGCCACGACACGATGAACCGGCGCATCCCGCGCTTCGTCTTGCGCCGTTTCGGGTTGGCCGTGAGCCACGACCGCGCGGCGGCGAGCTGTTGCATCACGTCAACAGCCGGGAAGGCTGCAAACCATTCCGCGATGTCAGCCTCGAACACCGGGTAGTCACCTTCGGAAACCGTAGGCAATCCGATGACGGCGACCGGAGCGGACTTGTCCGGCTCCGGGCTAGTAGGGGCGTTAGCCCCTACATCTTCTTCTGTATCTGTATCTGTATCTGTATCTGTATCTGTATCTTGGGGCGTCACATGGCCGTCACGTGACGGCGGCGTTACGTCACGCGACGTTTTTCCCACGTTATGGTTAGGTTGTTGAACGTCACTTCGAGCTTTTTGACGCTCTCGATATCGCCTCTGGCGCTCTTTTGCGCTATCGCTGTCGAACTGACGATCTGACCACCGAACCACCATTGAGCCATCAATGCGGCCGTGATTCTCAAGCTCGCTGACAATGCCAGCCAGCTCATGATCCTCGCATCGGAGAAAGTAAGCGGCTTCGCCAGAATCAAATTCATATCGTCCGCCATCATTAATCTCCGCTGCACTTTCGAGGATAGCGCCCCACACCCACACAACCCGCTCCACCGGCTGCTTAGACCGCACGGCCACGCGGACGAGCTTTTCGTCGCGCATCATCCCGGCGTAGTGGCGGAACCAGCGGCTCACTTGACCACCTCGATCTCAATGCCATGCAGCGCGCGCATGAGACGCCGTGTGCGCTGGAACTCGCGGGTCAAGACGCCCTTCACGTCCACGACCCGGTAGCAGCGGCGGGTGTTGTCGTAGAACGCGAAGTCGCAGCGGTACGTGCCGATGAGCTGGCCGTTGATCGTCAGCGCGAACGGCTTCTGAAGCTCGACCTCGCAGACCTCGCCTGCCTTCTCCAGAAGCTTCAGCTCGGCGTAGTAAGCCGCTTCCCGCCTGGAATCGAAGGTGATGCCGTCCAGCACGGTTTTCTTCGCGCCGAACTTGTTGCCCCGCTTCTTCCCGAGCGCAGCCTTCCCTTCTTCCCTGGAGAGGACTGTCATGCGGCACCCCGCAGTAGGTCACCTTGACGGTCCTCTGCATCCAGATGACGGCAGGCGTGGCGCCAGTAGCTTTCCTTCAACTCTGTGCCGACGAACTTACGACCTAACTTGAGGGAAACGACACCCTCAGACCCGATGCCCATAAATGGCGACAGAACCACATCGCCCCTGTTGCTCCACATGATGAGCGCGCGCTCGATCACGTCTAGTTGCAACGGGCAAAGGTGACGCTCATCCTGATTGTCCTTCGCCATCTGGACGTTGAGGACATTGCTTTGATCGACGCTCATCCAGATCGGAGATGCCCATTCCTGCCATTGGTCTAGCGGGAACTCATCGGGCGTGTGTTCAATCGGCTCTGCATTGTCGCCGGGCTTGACGAAGGTCAGGAGGTAGTCAGGCATTCCGCCGCGCGATTTGGCGCTGTCCTTGCGAAGCTGCTTGTAGAGCAGGCCGACATGCTTGGTGCGGGTCATCTCGGTGACCGGGCACTTCCAGATGGTTCGGCGTGAATGGAGTATCCACCCAGCATCTTGGTGGATCTGGATGATCTGGCCGGAGAAGTCCTTGATGCCGATCGCTCCGTCTCGCCACTTCGTCATTGGCAGGTCGGAGCAATGGACAGCCGTGAGCCTGCCTGGCTTGGTGACCCGGAGCTTTTCGCGGACCATGAACGCATAGTGATCCGCGAACTCATCGTCGGTCGAATTGCCCATGTCGGCCGCGCTTTCCGAATACACGAACAGCGACCCGAACGGCGGCGAGTAGACACTGAAATCAACGCAGCCGTCCGGCATCTGGCGCAGTACGTCCACGCAATCGCCATTGATTGCTTGCCAGTTCGGGCCGGATGCGGAGTTCAGGCAGCGGATATCCATGCGGGCAATCTCGCGGTATGGGTTGGCTGGTAAGCGACCTTCACGGCAATGGACTGTCCTTGCGCCCGCCGCATGGCGTCGC
>DASPLH010000122.1:0-15848 GCA_035627675.1 Clostridia bacterium | reverse complement strand
ACTAGCGTCCGACTCGGAGCAGTTTCAATGTCGAATCGAAGAGACAAGAAACTTTAGTAACAAAGAGTTGGGAATGCCGAGAAGCGACATCTATTGTCGTCGTAGATCGATTTCGGAGGATGAGATGGTGGCCAGGGACGGAATCGAACCGCCGACACGCGGATTTTCAGTCCGCTGCTCTACCAGCTGAGCTACCTGGCCATTCCGGATCGCTGCACTGATTGCGTGCTAGGAAGGATGAGCCACTGCAGTGCTTGGAACAGTTGGATTATAGCAGCTACGTCGGATTTGGCAAACGCACGAGCACCACACGCAGACAGAAGGAGCGGAGCATTTCGCTCCGCTCCTCGCGTGCAATTCACGCCAGCTTCAGTGCGCGCCGGCCTGCGCCGATTTCGGCTTCTGTAGCCACTCGGCCAGCCTTCGCGACTCGCGCTGGCGCATATCGATGCAGGCATCGATGCGTTCCGTCGCGATCTTGAATCGTCTCTCCGATCCTGGCGTAGGGTGCGCCTTGATGAAGTTCGCAAAATCCTCCTTCATATCCTGCGAGCAGAAGCTGTCACCCAGTGCGACCACCGCCGACTTGTTTCCGACGCTAAGGCGCTTCATCAATGCATCGTAGTTCGTCTTGACGAACTCCCAGCCGGGCTTTGTGCCTACAGGGTTTTCCACGACGCTCGCCATCAACCAGAGGTCCTGGTTCCGAACCTCCGGGCTCAACAGGAACTCGAGCGTGCGCGTCAGCAGCGCCGGGTCACGGAACTCCGCGAGCGCCCCGAAGTAGCGGTAGTACTCGTCAGGCGTGGCGGCCCTGGCGATCTTCTGCCGGTACTCGTCGTACAACTTCGCCTCGCCGTGCCACGCAGCCACGTTCACGGCTACGGTCGCGATCGAGGGTTCCACCGTGCCGGGCTGTTCCAAGTCCTCCCGGGTAAGCTTGCGAGCCATCTCGACCGCTCCGGGATCGTTGCTGTACCCCAGTGCGGAGAATGCGATGGCACGGATCTGCTTCTGTTCGGGCGTGTCGTTCGGTCGGCCCGCGTATCCCAACTCCTGCATGATCGGGCCGTAGAAGCTCCGCACAAACGAGTCGAAGGCCGGACGGCCGTCGTCGGAGACCGCCGAACGGCGGATCGCGTAGATGCGGTCCGAGAACTCCTTCAGGATCGGCCGCGAACGCTCGCTCTTCATCGCCTGCATCAACCCCAGGTAGTCCGCGACGGCATGCTGGCCGACGCGCACCAGCGACCATTCGTTGGCGACCAGCGAGAGGCGTTCGCCTGCCGTGAGGTCTTTGTCCACCTTGATCTGGCGGAGCATCGCCGGATCGTAGTTATAGCGGTAATAGCCGTGTGCACCCGCGTTGGGGAAGACCGAGGCCGGACAGCCCGCGATGGTGAACGACTGCGCCGGTTGCGTGATCATCTCGCAGTGCTGCTGGGAGGCGCCGTTCGCTCCGACTCCCTTGACGCAAACGGGGACGCTCCAGGTATGCGCCGCCGATTTCTGGAAGAGCGCGGGATCCTGGTAGTAGCGCTTTTGCGAAACGGTAACCGTTGTTTTGCCGCCGGCGCAGGAGGACTTCACGTCGAGGAACGGCACGCCGGCCTGGTTGATAAACGTCGGCAGGACTTTGTCGAAGGGCTTCCCTGTAACGCGCGCCATCTCCGTCCAGAAGTCCTCGGCCGAAGCGTTTCCGTACGCATGTTTCTTCAGGTAGCTGTTTACGCCTTTGCGGAAGGCCTCAGGCCCGACGTAGGCCTCGAGCATCCGCAGCACTGCCGCGGTCTTGCCGTAGGCGATGCCGTCGAAGAGTTCGTTGATCTCTCCGCGTGTCTCTGCCGTTTGGCGGATGGGGCGCTGCGCGGCCACGGAATCGGTGATCATCGACGTGCTGGACTCCTGCACGTCTTCAACGTCGATGTTCCACTCGGGATGCACGGCGATCATCGGCTTCTGCGCCATCCAGGTGGCGAAACCTTCGTTGAGCCAGATGTCGTCCCACCACTTCATCGTGACCAGGTTTCCGAACCACTGGTGAGCGATCTCGTGCGCGATCACGGCGAAGATCAATCGCTTCTGGTTTTCGGTCGTGGTCTTGTCATCGGCAAGCAGCAGCGTCTCGCGGTAGGTGATGGCGCCGGTGTTCTCCATCGCGCCTGCCTCGAAGTCGGGGACGGCTATCTGGTCGAGCTTTCCGAACGGGTACTTGATCCCGTAGTACTGGTTGAAGAACTTCAGGATGTGCTTCGTGGACTCGAGAGCGTAACTGCCCAGATGCTCCTTTCCCGGCACCGCGCAGACGCGCAGCGGAACGCCGTCCTGCTCGTCACTGATGCACTTCCAGTCGCCAACCATGAGCGCCACCAGGTAAGTGGACATCTTTGGCGTGGTGGAGAACTTCAACGTGTGCTTGTCGCCGGGGCCGGGCGTGTCGGAGACGATGCGGCCGTTGGAAATGGCCGTGTCACCCTTGTCGGCGATCACCGTCAGGTCGAATGTCGCCTTGTAGCGCGGCTCGTCGAAGGAAGGGAAGGCCCGTCGCGCGTCCGTGGACTCGAACTGTGTGGAGGCGTACTTTCGCTGCTTCGTTCTCGTGAGGTAGAGTCCGCGCAACTTGTCGTTCAGCGTGCCGGTGAATTTGATGCTGATGGTCGCGGCGCCTGCCGGGATCGGCTGTCCGGTCGTAAGGGTCGCGAACTCCTTCGCCGGATCGAGCGTGACTTCCGCGGGCTGGCGCTTGCCCGCTGCCTCGATGACGACGTCTTCGAACCGGATATCCACCGCATTCAAGACGATGGTCTTCGTCGGCGTCGGGACGCGCACGCTGATGACGTCCGTACCCTTGTAGGTATCGGTAGCAAAGTCCGGCTCGAACGTCAGGTTGTAGTGGGTCGGAATGGCCGTTTCAGGAAGCCGTTGGCCAAAGGAAGCCACGCTCGCCACAAGGCAAAGGAACGACACCAGCAGATTTCGCTTCATAGCACCTTCTGAACTTCCGGGAGATCGCCTCATGAGACATACGGATGCGTCCGGGATAGACGTACGAAGCCGGAATTCGTCAACCGCAGCCGGCCGGCGATGCTTCCGGCGACAGGTCCTTCGGAGGGACGGGATTGGGTTCTATCTGTATTGGTACGGCTGTCGCATGTGCCGTCTCGCCAGCTCGGCGTTGCCATCGCCGGAGTTCTGGGTGATGACCTGCTCGTAGCGCTTCACGGCGACGTCGCGACGCTTCAGCGTGTCGTACATCTCCCCGGCGGCCAGGGTGGCGCGCCGCACGAGGTCCGCGTCGGCGTTGGGAAATGAGGACACGCTGTCGAATGCCTGGGCGGCAAGGAGAAACTCCCGCTGGCCGCGCAGCGAAACTCCCAGGCCCCAGGCTGCGACCTCCGGCTCCGCTACCGGATACTTTCTCGCTTTGTAGTTCGCCAGGATGTGCTCGTACTGCTTGATGGCTTCGCGGCCGTGACCTGCTGCATTGAGCAAGTTGGCGTATTCCAACGCCGTCAGGAAACTCCTGGGATACTCGCGCGTCATGTTCCTTACGAGTTCCAGCGCCTCCTCGTACTTTTCTTCACGACGCAGGAAGAGCGCCAACGCGATCTTCGCGTCCATGCTGGCGAGGGAATTGGCGCGTGCGACCTCGCGCAGGTAGTCCAGCCCCTTTTTACGGTTTCCGCGGACGCCTACAAGGGCCACCATGGTCCGGGCGGCCCAGTTGAGGCTGCCGATGATGTAGTTGTGGACCCCGACGCTCATCTTCGCGTCCACATAGTTCGGATTGAGTTCCAGTACCCGCTCGTGATCCCGGCGTGCGGCCATGGCGCTCCGAACGGCGGCCAGCCAAGCCTTCTCACCCATGCCCATGAAGGTAGAACGCATGGCTCGGGCCACGCCCCGCGCGTAGAGCGCTTCCACGTCGCGGTCGTTGACCTTGAGGCGTTCGCCGGTCAGGGCCTCCGTGCGCGCGATCAGGTCCTTGATGCGCTGCTGGGTGGCCGGGTCGAGCGGCCGCTTGGCCTTGCGGTCGAGGAAGTCGTCATCGGCGTAAGTCTCGGCGTCGAGCGCGCCCACCCTGTAGAGCTCGCGGAAGAGCACCGCGCAGAGCAGGTAATTGTTGGCGAAGGGGTCGTTCGGGTGCTGCTTCGCAAGGCCTTCGAAGAGCTGAATGGCCTTGTCGTATTCCGTGTTGTAGAAGTGGTCGAAAGCGCGCCTGGCGGCCGGGTTCGTGTTCGGGTGGACGAACGCGGAGGCCGCCGCGGCCGGCTGGGTTCGGGGAGCCTGGGCATCCGCCACCACGGCCAAACCGAGGCAAAGTACTACCACGCCAACGACTTGGGCCATGGTTCGGTAAGGTGTCATGACAATGTTCTACTTAGAAGTTTACCCGATATCCGCGTCGCCCTCGAGCAGGTACAAACAATCTGGTCCCCCGCCGGAAAGGCATAAACGCACGTGAAGCACGCCACTAAGCAGTACTACTCCGAACAGGACGCCGCAAGTTCGCTCGGTATCACGGTCCCCGCACTGCACAGATTGTTGGATCGCTACATTTTTAACGATGGAACCCAGCGGCCCGCGAACATGGAACTGATGCTCTCGGATCTCCTGGTGCTCCAGTACTTCCTGCAACAGCGGGTCATCCCGCTCCAGCAGAAGGTCGTACCGATCGCGAGCCGGTAATCTTCTCTGGCGATCTTTCGCCATCGAGTAATTTCTGACCAGTGCCAGCCGCCATCCCCGGCGGCTCCGCACAGCGTAAGTGCCGAAATTTCCTATACATCACAGGAATGCGTGATTTGGTCTTCTCCTTGCGAGAGCAACGGTGCAGGGAGGAGTCCATGCCGGACACAGCAAGGGAGATCACACATGAATACTGGCGGCCAGCGCAGCCGCCTCGCGCGGAATACGCGGCGGTCGTGACCGAGCCGCACTGCGACAACTGTGGAACGCAGTTCGCGCCCGGCGCGCGCTTCTGCCACGTTTGCGGTGGCAACCGGGAATCCGAATTTCACACCAGCCGTGTGAACCGGATCAGCGAGGCTCTCGACTTCGGCCGCATCCGCGAGCGCCTCGGGATGAGCACGACATCGCTGGTGCTGCTGATCGTCGCGGCTGCCTGTGTGCTCGCAACGGTACTCACCGGAGTCGTTTACAGCGCCAACACGCTGGTGGAGTGGCAGGCAGTGCAGACCTGGAGAATGGAGTGGATGATGGCCGCGCTGGTTGCGCTGGTCGCAGCCATCCTGTTCAAGGACACGCCGCGAACGCAAGCTTAATTTCAGCTCTCCCCCGAGCAAAGAGCCCCGCCGAACTGGCGGGGCTCTTTGCTCAGGCACGAAATCCGGTACGCCGAGGAACTCCGGACCGCCCGAAGGCGGCCCTCGTTACTGTTCGGCCGGTTCCTGGGCCTCGGCGGCGCCACGAATAATCGACAGGTTCTGCGTCTTATAGGTCCGTCCGTCGAACGTCGAATTCGCAGCCACTTCGGTTCCCACAATCAGTTCCTCGCGGTTGTCCACCGCTGAGGGGTCGAACTGGAGTTCGTAGTTGCGGCCATCGCTCTGGTTTTCGATGTTTACGACCCCGCTGCGCAGATCGATGTTGGTGATGCGTCCGGCGAACAGGTACGTGCTCCCCGGAGTCGCCAGCACCAGCACTTCGCGAGCCTGACCGCCTTTCCGTCCCGGCGCGAACAGCACGTTGATGAGGCTTCCGGGGCGGATGTCCTCGCGGCGGGCTGCTCCGGATTTCGCGGTGAACCTGGTGTCGGGGGTGAGGGTGAAGACTACCTGCTGTCTGGTGAGGTTGTCGAGCATGCGGACGGTCTGCCGGCGGCTGTCGAACGCGACGATTTGCCCCTGTGCTTCGGCTGGCCCGCCGGCCGTGATGACGCGGACGTTCTTGGCGAAGATTTTCGCGCCGTCCAGCGTGGTGTCGGCGTAGATGCGGTCTCCCTCGCGAATGGCGAGCACGGTTGTCTCCCGGCCATCGCGGTAGAAGTGCGAGCGCTCGTCGTAGGTCATCCGAATGCGCTTCCGGGCGCCGAAGGGCTGCACTTCGAGGCGGTTGCGAACACGATCGATCTTGTGCGCCAGACCTCCAATCAAGGTGGTCTTTCCCGGAGGCACGGGAGGCGGCTCCAGGAGCGGATCGGCCGAAGCCGGCCCTGTACTCGGCGTTCCGAACATCTCGGCTCGCGGCGTCTTCGGCTCGCCGGGCCGGCTGTCTTCCCGGTCCGGGCCTTCAGCCTTCGGCTGCCCGGTCGCGGTCGGCGCAGCCCCGGCCGCCGAGCCCTGACCAGCGGCCGGGCCGGAAGGCTCCTTCGGCTCAGGGGCGACATCTTGCCTCGTTGTTGCCGCCGGAGGCCGCGCCTCGGGCGAAGCATCGGTCTTGAGTTGGGGCTCGTTCCGGTTCGTGTTCGTGGACTCGGGCCCCGGCCGCGCGGTCTGTGCTGCCGCAGTCAGGCCGGCAGCAAGGGCGGCCGTCAGAACAAGTGCAGAGAATCGATTCATCGGGTTCCTCGAACGACGCTCACGCGGCGTGGGACGCCGGATTATGGTGCTCCGTTCGCCAGGTTGGATGCATCCAGCAGTGCTGGCGTGGTCTCGGCCTGCCCGCAGCGCGGCACAACGCACAGCACGGAATTCCCATCCAAAGCAGACAAGCAGGTTTCTCTCCGAAGCCAGAGTTCCTGCGGTCGATGGAGGTCGGATGTACTCGTTCCCCGATTTGCGGCGCGGACTGCGCTGGACGGTTTTCGGACTCGTGCTGGCCACGGGTGCGACGGCCGTTGCCGAAGATGCCCAGCTGCGGTTGAGGCTGCCCAAGCGCTCCAAGCCCACTCCGGTGCAGAAGCTCAACCAGGACGGCGTGAAGGCGGTTCAGAAGCACGACTACGAGCGGGCGAAGCGGCTCTTCTACCAGGCCTACCTCATCGATCCCAACGATCCATTTACACTCAACAATCTTGGTTACATGGCCGAGATGGAAGGCGAGATCGAGCGCGCCCAGCGCTACTACGCCCTGGCGACGGAGAACACGTCCGACGCCACGATCGATGTCGCCAGCGAGCGCGAGGTGGAAGGCAAAGCGGTCTCGCAGATTGCCGGCAACGCCGTGGACCGCAACATGCAAGTCAATCGCCTGAACGTGGAAGCCATGGGGCTGCTGATGAAAGATCGCGCTCCCGAGGCCGACATCGTGTTGCAGAAAGCGCTGGCGATCGACGCCAAGAATCCGTTCACGTTGAACAATATGGGGCTGGCCAAGGAGAAGGAAGGCGAACTCGAGCAGGCTCTGCGTTACTACCAGGAGGCCGCGAACACGCGTTCGGAGGAGCGCGTCGTTGTGACCGTCCGCAGGGACTGGCGCGGAAAGCCGATCAGCGAAGTTGCGGCGCAGAACGCCAAGGCCGCCCGGAAGATACTGGACCGCTCGGCTGACGTGGACTCCCGCGTTGCCCGGCTGAACCTGCGCGGCGTGTCGGCCCTGAATCGCAACAACCGCAGGCTCGCGCGCGAATACTTCAACCAGGCCTACAAGCTCGATCCGAACAATGCGTTCACCATGAACAACATGGGTTACGTCGCCGAGCTGGACGGGGACCGCGAGACTGCGACGTTCTTCTACGAGAAGGCGAAGACCGGGCGCCGGAGCAACGCACCCATCGCCCTCGCCAGCCGCCGGGACGCCGAAGGGATGAGGCTCGACGCGATTGCTGCCACGAACAACACGGCGGTTGACCAGGCGCAGCAGGCCGCGCTCGAAGCGAGGCGGCGCGAAGGCGGCGCGGTCGTTCTACGCAAGCGTGACAACACGCCTGTACACGAAGCCGGCGGCACTCCGACGGTAATCATGGCGCCACGCCGCGCGGATGAATCCGAGGTCCGGATCCCGGTCGGTGAAGACACAGCGCCGGGCGCGGAAGAAGAAGGGAACATCGTGCTTCCGGCAGGCAATCAGCCGACATCGCAGCCGACCCCACCCGAGGCGCAACCGGGCACTTCCCAGCCCGGCACACAGCCCCCTGCTGCCGGGCAGCAGGAGCCGCTGTCGAGTCCGCCCCTTCCTCCGCAGCAGCGCGGGCAGGAGCCGACGTCAACGCCGCCTGCACCGCCCGAAGAGTCTGCCCCATCGCAGGGTCAGGACGACGGCGGCCTGCTGATGCCTATCCCGGAAGATCAGCAGCCCCCGCCGGCACAACAACCGCCACAGAACTAGCAAGTTGAGTAGCGAAGGTGCCCCACGTTCGCGAAGCTAACGTGGGGTTGTTCTTTGGGCGATTGTTCTTCGGGCAGAACATACTCCGTCATCTTGAGCGAGAACTCGCAACAGAACGCGCCGCAAGGCGCGGATGCGAGTTCGAGTCGAAAGACCTCAAGGTTTCGGATAGCAGTGGTTAGCAGGGACGACGCCACTACCGCAGGTTCCAGAGGTGCTCCATCGGCCCTGTTCCGTGGCCCATGGGCTGTGCCGCCGCAATCGCGCCCCGCACGTAGCTCTTCGCGAACTCGACAGCTTCGGCCGTGTCGCTCCCGAGCGCGAGCGAGCACGCAATCGATGTGGCGAACGCGCAGCCGGTGCCGTGCGTGCTCTTCGACTGTATTTTCGGAGCGACGAACGCCCGTTCGCCATCGCTCCACGCCAGCAGGTCCGCGGCTTCCTCAAGATGCCCGCCGGTGACGACCGCAGCCCTGGCTCCCATTCGCAGCAAGGCTCGAGCGGCACGGACCTGGCTCTCGCGGTCGAGCACGTCGATTCCAGTGAGGGCGGCGGCCTCGGCCGCGTTGGGAGTGACGACGGCGGAAGCGGGAATCAGGCGTTCCCGTATGACACGGAGACCGGCATCGTCCACCAGTGCGGCGCCCGATGACGAGACGATGATCGGATCGAGCACGACGTTCGGAAGGTGTGTCCGGCTGAGGAAATCCGCCACGACCCCGGCGATGGCTCCGGTGGCGAGCATCCCGATACGAACTGCCGCGATGGAAAAGTCCTTCGCGAGTTCATCGAGCGTCTGCCGAACCGTCTCGGCGTTGACGGGTTCCACACGCAGCACTCCGCGAGTGGACTGCACGGTCAAGGCGGTAATGCACGTGGCAGCGAAACATCCGTGAGCCGCGGCTGTCTTCACGTCGGCCGTTACGCCGGCCCCGGACGACGGGTCGTAGCCCGCGATGCTGAGCACAACCGGCGGCGCATTCGATCTGCGAGTCACAGGAGAAGAGTACGGCAAAGCCGTGCAGCGGAGAAGTCCCGTGCGGCTCGCCAACCGTCAAGGACCTGCGCGCCGGCCGGGGCCACAGCGCCCGGCCTCGCGACGGCCTTCCGCGCTTCAGGTGAACAGGAACTCCTTTGTGCGGAGCTCGCGAATGGTGTCGCGCAGCTTGGCTGCGGCCTCGAACTCGAAACGCTTCGCAGCTTCGCGCATATCGCCTTCCAGCTTGGCTATGTAGGCGTCGAGTTCGGCCTGCGACTGGAAGTCCGGGATGCCGTCGTTGGAAGTCGCCAGCTCCGCATAGTCGGCGTCGATAATCCGGGCCAGCGACATATCCACCGGCCGAACGATCGATTGCGGAGTGATTCCGTGCTCCTCGTTATAGGCCTGCTGGATGGCGCGACGGCGGTCGGTTTCGCCCATCGCCTTGCGCATCGAGTCCGTCATGCGGTCCGCGTAGAGGATGGCACGCCCCTCGATATTGCGGGCGGCGCGCCCTACGGTCTGGATCAGTGACCCAGCCGAGCGCAGGAACCCTTCCTTGTCGGCGTCGAGAATCGCGACCAGCGAGACTTCCGGAAGATCGAGGCCCTCGCGAAGCAGATTGATGCCGATCAATACGTCGAACTCGCCCTTTCGGAGGTCGCGGAGGATCTTGATGCGCTCCAGCGTCTCGATCTCCGAATGCATGTAGCGGCAGCGGACGCCGACCTCGCTGTAATACTCGGCAAGGTCCTCGGCCATGCGCTTGGTGAGCGTCGTGACGAGCACGCGCTGGCCCTTGGAGGCGCGCGCGCGAATCTCATGCAGCAGATCGTCGATCTGTCCTTTGACCGGCCGCACCTCGACCTCGGGATCGATCAGGCCTGTCGGCCGGATAATCTGCTCCACGACCACTCCGGCCGAGCGCGTCAGTTCGTAAGGGCCTGGAGTCGCCGAGACGTACACGGCCTGGTTGACGCGGTTCTCGAACTCCTCGAACGTGAGCGGACGGTTGTCGAGCGCGCTCGGCAGCCGGAAGCCGAAATTGATCAGGTTTTCCTTGCGCGAGCGGTCGCCGTGCCACATGCCATGAATCTGGGGCACGGTCTGGTGCGACTCGTCGATGAAGAGCAGGTAGTCTCGCGGCACGTAGTCCAGCAGCGTCGGAGGCGGTTCGCCGGGCAGGCGTCCGGTGAAGTGACGCGAATAGTTCTCGATGCCGTGACAGTAGCCCATCTCCTTGATCATCTCGAGATCGAAGCGCGTGCGCTGGTGTATGCGTTGCGCCTCCACGATGCGGCCCTGGTTCTCCAACTCCTTTTCCCACCACGCGAGCTCCTGGAGGATCGACTGCACCGCGGTCGTCTTCGTCTCCGGCTTCATGACGTAATGGGTCTTCGGATAGATGGGCAGGCGCGTGTACTTCTGTTTCACGGTCCCGAAGAGCGGGTCGATCTGCGACAGGGACTCGATCTCATCCCCGAAGAGCTCGATCCGGTAGGCATTGTCGTCGTAAGTAGGGTAGATCTCGATGACGTCTCCGCGAACGCGGAACGTGCCGCGGCGGAACTCGCCGTCGGTGCGCTCGTAGAGGATCTCGACAAGCTTGCCGAGGATGTCCTTGCGCTTGATCTTCTGGCCCTTCTCGAGGAAGAGCAACATGCCGTAGTACGCCTCGGGCGAGCCGAGGCCGTAGATGCAACTGACGGATGCGACGATGATGCAGTCGCGCCGCTCGAACAGCGACTTCGTGGCCGAGAGGCGAAGCTTGTCCAACTCGTCGTTGATCGTGGCTTCCTTCTCGATGTAAACGTCCGATGCCGGAATGTAAGCCTCCGGCTGGTAGTAGTCGTAGTAGGAGACGAAGTATTCGACCGCGTTGTTGGGGAAGAAGTTCTTGAACTCGTGATAAAGCTGCGCGGCAAGCGTCTTGTTGTGGGCGAGGATCAGAGCGGGACGGTTGACCTGCTCGATGATCTTGGCCATGGAGAAGGTTTTGCCGGAGCCGGTAACGCCCAGCAGCACCTGGTGCTTCTCGCCTTCCGAAACGCCGCGCGAGAGCTGTTGAATGGCTGCCGCCTGATCGCCCTGCGGCTTGTACGCGCTGTGTACCTTCAGTTCCATAGGGGCTTCGGCCCACCACTCGAATAACGACCGCACGTCTCACAGAATGGAATACCGGGGGGTGGGAATCTCTTCATTATAGACGGTGACGAGGTCCGTTCCGGGACGCCCCGGCGCGCCTGGGGGAAGCCGTGGTTGAGGAGCGACACATCATGCTCTAGCATGCAGGAATGGGTTTCATGGTCGCATTCCTCCGCGCGATGAGCGTGACGATCGGTTTCACCCCGCCTCCGCCTGAAAAGGAAAAGTCCGTCGCGGCTATCGTTTTCGCGCTGTTCGTCGGGATCATGGCCGGGATGACCGCGCTTGGGTTCTTCCTGGTTTACATGATGACGGCCCCGAAGTAGGGCGTTCGGCTACGCCTCCCCACGTAAGCGGTTCGCCTTGAGCTGTAATCCTCTGATGCGTGGCCTAAGCACGAGGCCTCGTGCGCAACCGCTGGCCGCTCAGGCCATCCGCTCCCGCTGCAAATAACTGTCATCTATACGCAATAACGTCGAGCGCCCTGCGTCTCAATGTCAGGAGCCATGCTCGACGCACTCGATGGAACAGGGCAGAGCACGAATCGGTGAGGTCTTCGCAACTGAGGCGGCGCGCTTTCTCCGGTTTGTGGAGAGGCAACTGTTCGGCGGTTCGACGGCCGAAGCCGAGGACATCGTCTCCGATGTCGCTTACAACCTGTTGCGTCGGGCCGACGTGATCGAAGAAGTCGAAAATCTGACCGCCTATATCTATCGATCGCTTGCGAACCGCGTAACAGACCTCCGCCGGCAGTCCGTCGCCATGGTTCCGTTGGATGCTCCCAACGACGAGGGCGGGGCCGCGATGGAACTTGCATCGTCGGGGCGGGGTCCGGAGTCCGCGGCGCTGCACAGCGAGCTTCGTGAGCAGTTGGGGCGAGCCCTCGGAGAACTCAACCCGAAGGAACGCGCCGTATGGATCGCTACCGAAATCGACGGCCGCAGCTTCCGGGACCTCGCCGACGAGTGGGAGGAACCCATAGGCACATTGCTGTCGCGTAAAAGCCGGGCGACCGCAACGTTACGCAAATTGCTCTCGGCATACAGAAGTCAGTAACTGGAGTTTGCTATGACCTTTTATCATCAGCCGTCGAACTCGACCCATAGTCGCGCCTATCTCATCGTCACGCATGCCGTCTTCGGCCTGCTGCTGGCTGGCTCTCTCGCACTGATCTTCGGTGCCGTGGTGATGTGGCTCTGGAACGGGGTCATGCCCAAAGTGTTGCCCGCGCGCGAGATCACTTATTGGCAGAGCGTATCCCTGCTGGTCCTGACCCGCGTGCTGGTCGGAGGGCTGGGCCACGGCAGACACGGCCACACGCGACGCCCGCACGGCCAGGCGTGGCGCCAATATGACGAATGGTGGAGGGAAGTCGGCCAGCATTCGTTTCGTGAGTTCAGCAACAACCCCCAGGCGGACCGGAGCGGAATATGATGGGAACAAAGACCCACGAGTACGTTACGTCTCCGCTGCGCCCATTGACACGTGGTGTTGTTCTGGCCGTGATATCCGGTTTCGTGATCTTCGTCATCGGTCCAGCCGCGATCAACAGGCTGTTGGTCTGCGCAGAATTTCTGCCTCGATAATTTCCAGATACGTTGCAGTAAACAAGCGTTCTACACGTCTCAGAAACAGAAACAGAATCAGTTCGCATTCCTTACAGGAGTAGCTCTCTTCCATGATCAACCAATCTGTACTCGATGCTTTTCAATTGATGTGGGGTCCATTCCCCGAACCCGTGATGCTCATTCATAAGAACCGCACGGTTCTGGCGGTCAACGATCTGTCGAGGTCGCTTGGCATCACTACGGGGATCAAGTGCTACTCCTTGAATCCCACGAACAAGCCGGATGAGCACTGCCGGCAATGCAAAGGGAACGCCGCCCTGCGCGCGGCGCAAACGATGTGCTCGGAAGAAGTGATGGCGGATGGGAGCAAAGTGCTGGGGTACTGGATGCCTTTGAACAACGTGCCCGACGTTTACGTTCACTTCGGCATCGGCACCGCCGAGTCATTGCGGAAGCAGTCCGCTGCCTCTCCCACGCCCGAGCTTGTGAGCCTCTGAGCTTTACACGTCGTCCCCAGGGGCGGATTGATGCCGCCCGACGGGATTTCGCGCCCTGAACTCCACTGCGGCCTCGACGCGGGATTGTTGTAAACTGACTGCGTGTTCCGCGGCACGGCCCTGTAGCTCAGTGGATAGAGCAGCGGTTTCCTAAACCGTTGGTCGGCAGTTCGACTCTGCCCAGGGCCTCCATCCCTTCCTCCCATGTTACGAAGGTCAGTCCCGGTACGAAAGTACCGTTTTCACCCTCCTTCTTATTACGTACTGTCCTAGTCAACGCAGTGCTGGGGGTCGCAGCTCTGGGGGGAGGCTCGCGTGACGAGCAAGATTTCTTGGAAAAACTGGGCAATGCTCCTTCTGACCGTCGTGGCCGCGACCGCGTCGGCGATTGCTATCGCACAGTTCCGCAAGCAGGCGGACGAATATCGTCAGACGCAAATCCTGCTGGCGAGAGTGGAGGGCACGGTTCATGAACTTGCCGCGCTCGATACTCCGGCGGCCGGCAGAAGGACCGTCGACGGCGTGGACGAAACGGCGCATGCCCGCATGTCGCTGAAGCAGGCCTCGGCCGGGCTCCAGAGTTCCTCCAGCGATATCCGCCTCCAGATTCTCGGCGACGACCTCCACGAGTACGTCCTGATCAGCGACCCTTCGAACCCGAAGAGCAGCGCTGCCGACCGCCTCAGGCTTCGCGAACACATCGTTCGTTCCCTGCGACAGACCAGTTCCGCGTACGACGAGGCCGCACAATCGGCCATCCTGCGCGCCGATCTCGAAGCGACCCTAGGCCTGCTGGCGTTCATCGTGGCGCTGGCCGGCATCCTATGGCGCTTTGGAAAGGCGAGGCGCATGTCCGAACTGGCCGAGGCCGAGCAGCGCGTGCTTGAGGTCAGCGAGCAGCGTTTCCGGGCGTTGACCGAAGGATCGTCCGACCTGATCGTCATCAGCGACGCCGAGGGAACCCTCAACTACATCAGCAACTCGATCCGCGGAGTGCTGGGATACGACAAGGACGACCCCGCCGTCAGAGACCTGATCGCGCTCGCGCACGAAGAAGACGCTGATCGCCTCAGGGGCGTTCTTCAGTCGCTCGCCGCCGGCAGCGAGCAGGTGATCACGCTGGAAGCGCGTTTCCGTCATTCGGACGGCTCCTGGCGCTGGCTCGAAGTGAACGCGCGCCGCGAATTCGACCAGCTCTCCGGAATCGTGGTGAATGCGCGCGACATCTCGGAGCGCAAGCTCGTCGAGCAGAAACTCACGCACGACGCATTCCACGATCCGCTCACGGGACTTCCCAACCGGGCGCTATTCACGGACCGCTTGCAGCGCGCAGTGAACCGCGTGCGCCGCGACCCGGACTACAAGTTTGGCGTGCTATTTATTGATCTGGATCGATTCAAGGTAGTCAACGACAGTCTCGGTCACACAGCCGGAGACCGTCTGATCTGCGAAGTCTCCGACCGGCTGCTGAACTGCATCCGCCAGACCGTAGCCGAGCGCTGTCCGGCCGGTGACGATACGCTCGCTCGTCTCGGGGGCGATGAGTTCACCGTTCTCCTCGAGGAGCTGCGGGACGCCTCGGACGCGATTCGCGTCGCCGAGCGCATCCTCGCGCGTCTGCAAACGGCGTTCACGGTCAATGGCGTTGAACTGTTCACGACCGCCAGCATCGGCATCGCGCTCAGTGCTCCGACGTATGTCTCGGCCGACGACGTGCTGCGCAGTTCCGATCTCGCGATGTACAGGGCGAAGGGCGCCGGCGGTTCGCGCATCGAGGTGTTCGACGCCACGATGTACGTGGGCGCCGTCAACCGCCTGAAGCTCGAGACGGATCTCCGCCGCGCCTATGAGCGGCAGGAGTTCGAGGTCTTCTTCCAGCCTATCGTCCTCCTGGAAGACAGCCGGATCGTCGGGGCAGAGGCGCTGATCCGCTGGAAGCATCCCGAGCGCGGTTACGTATCCCCGGCGGAGTTCATCTCCGTTGCCGAGGACACCGGACTGATCGTGCCCATCGGCAAGTGGGTGTTGCGCGAAGCGTGCCGCAAGTTCCGCGAACTGCAACTGGCGCTGCCGCAGGCCTCGCTGAACAGCGTGAGCGTGAACCTTTCGGCCAAGGAGTTCGGCCAGCCAGATGTGGTCGAAAACGTCAGGCGCGTGTTGGCCGAGACAGGCCTTTCGCCGCAGTCGCTGCGGCTGGAAATCACCGAGAGCGCGACGATGGGCGACATCGAACGCGTCATCTCGGTGCTCAACCAGCTCCGCGCGCTCGGCGTGCGCATCAGCATCGACGATTTCGGCACGGGCTATTCTTCGCTGAGCTATCTGCGCCGTTTCCCGATCGACACTCTCAAGATCGATCGCAGCTTCGTAAAAGCCCTCGACAGCGACGGCGAAAGCCGCGAGATCGTGCGGACGATCATGTCGCTGGCG
>DASPLH010000121.1:0-5293 GCA_035627675.1 Clostridia bacterium | reverse complement strand
GTACACAGGAACGATAAGGTTTGCCAGATCGTCAGGGTTGAGTGCTGCTAGAAACTCGGCTTCGAAGTCGTCCTGAGCTTTCGTGGGAAACGGCAGTGTTCTCTTGGCCATGGCGATCTGATCGCGGACGACTTCGAACATGGCGTCAACCATGCCGGTGGCCTTGATTAACTCGACGATTTTCTCTCGCTTTTCAGTCGTGACCCTGTCGGCCCTCGGCTGTTCCTGGCCAAGACAAGGCAATGAGCAGAGCAACACAGCACAAAACACCATCCGAACAGTGCGCATCGGATTCCTTCCTCACCCATTAAAGTTCTACAGAAAAGGGCAACCAGTGTGGTTGCCCTCGTAAGTCTTACGCGCCGGCTTTTTCCATCAACTCGCCGTTGTAGTTGATGGCGGCCAGTCCCAGGAAGTTCGCGGCCGCTCCCAGTTCCTCTTCGATGCGGAGCAACTGGTTATACTTGGCGATGCGGTCGGTGCGCGAAGCCGAACCGGTTTTGATCTGTCCCGTGCCGGTTCCAACGGCAAGATCGGCGATGAACGTGTCTTCGCTCTCGCCCGAGCGGTGCGACATCACCGCCGTGTAGCCGTTGCGGCGCGCCATTTCGATGGCCTCGAGCGTTTCCGTTACCGAGCCGATCTGGTTCACCTTGATCAGGATCGAATTGGCGACACCGCTGTCGATACCGCGCGCGAGCCGTGCCGTGTTGGTCACGAAGAGATCGTCGCCGACGAGCTGAACCTTCTTGCCGATCTCGTCGGTCAGCAAGCGCCAACCATCCCAGTCGTTTTCGGCAAGACCGTCTTCGATGGAGACGATCGGATACTGCCGCGCCCAGTCGGCCCAGAACTTCACCATCTCCTCGCTCGTCTTCGCCGACTTGTCGCTCTTCTTGAATACGTACTTGCCGTTGTCCCACAGCTCGCTCGTCGCCGGATCGAGCGCGATGGCGATCTGCTCGCCCGGCTTGTAGCCCGCCTGCGTGATCGCTTCGAGGATGACTTCGATGGCTTCCACGTTGGCCTTCAGCGAAGGGGCGAAGCCGCCCTCGTCGCCCACGGCCGTGTTGTAGCCCCTCTTCTTCAGGACGCTCTTCAGCGTGTGGAAGGTCTCGGCGCCCCAGCGCAGCGCTTCCGAGAACGAAGGCGCGCCCACGGGCATGACCATGAATTCCTGGAAGTCCACGTTGGAATCGGCGTGCGCGCCGCCATTGATGATGTTCATCATCGGGCATGGCAGGATCGTGGCATTCACGCCCCCTAGGTAGCGGTACAGCGGCATCTCGTAGTACTCGGAGACGGCGCGCGCGGCTGCCATGCTGACGGCCAGGATGGCGTTGGCGCCAAGCTGTCCTTTGTTGTCGGTGCCGTCCAGCTCGATCATCTTGGCGTCGATCTCGGCCTGGCGGGACGCGTCCATATCCATCAGCGCGGGAGCGATCACGTCGTTGACGTTGGCTACGGCCTTCAACACGCCCTTGCCGAGATAACGCGACTTGTCGCCGTCGCGCAGCTCGACAGCCTCATGCTCGCCCGTGGAGGCTCCGCTGGGAACGATGGCGCGGCCCTTCACGCCGCTCGAAAGAATGACTTCGGCTTCAACCGTGGGGTTACCGCGGGAGTCAAGAACTTCGCGTGCGTGTACCAGTTCGATCTCGGTCATTTCAGCTTCCTTGGATATTGATTGCTGGCCGGAGCCAGTGGGATGAGTACGAGGAGCGGCACAGAACAGCTGACGAGGGCCGTTCCAAAGACAGACGATTATATAGGGTGGGCACCGCTCGCCTGTGGTCAGCCGCCGGTACTCCGGTCAGGCATCGCGCTTACCAGTCCTCGAAAGACCCGGAAGATTAAAGCCGACGGCCACCGACCGGCCACTGACGAAGCGCTACTGCCTAACTAGGTTCCCGTCATTGTCCGGTCTTCCCTGGTGTTCTACATTCCCTTCATGGGACGTGACAGCGAAACGCTGCGTGTGGGCGACATTGCGCCGGATTTCCTTCTGACAGCGGCGAACGTTGCGCTCGCGTATCAGTTGAGCCTCGCGCTTAAGGAAGATCCGAGGCCGATCGTATTGGAGTTCCTGCGCGGCACCTGGTGACCGAACTGCGTCAAGCGCATGGCTCAGTTTGAGCCACTCAAAGCGGAGTTCGACCAGCAGAAGGCGAAAGTCTGGTTCATTGCAGCCGAGAAGCGGCGCGGCATCTGGAGCCCGGAAAAGTTCTTCGAGACACACTCGCTGAGCTTCCCGTTCCTTCTGGACGAAGACCGTGCCGTGACCAAAGCTTACGGCGTGTATCAACGGTTGGGTGTGGACGCAATCAACATCGCGCGTCCGGCCACGTTCGTGGTCGGAGCGGACCGCAAGATCAGGTTCCTGTACGTCGGCCAATCACAGGTGGATCGAGTGCCGATCGACCAGGTGCTCCGGGCCGTCGCTCAGAACGTCTAGCCGGGACCTCGAAGTTCGCAGTGGAGGAAAGATGACCAAAGCGCTGAAGAGTTGCATTGCAATCGCATTTGCCATGGCCATTGCCGCGCCCGCCGAGGCGCAGGGCAGCCCGCAGAAGCCAAGCCCGCAGGTCGTTCGCGAAAGCGACGGGCCAATCACCTCCGGCCAGCAATCTGCACCGAGGCTGACGACGCGGGCGAACTCCTTTGTGGCGCTGCCGGCGGGCACCGCCATCCGGTTGAAACTGGAAGAGGCGGTCTCGACCCGCGGCAATAGCCAGGGAGACACCTTCAGCGGACGCATGAGCGAAGCCGTAGTGGTGGATGGCCGAACGGTCATTCCGCAAGGCGCAACCGTCACCGGACACATCGTCCGCGTCTCCGAGCCTCGACGCATCGCGGGACGTCCGTCGATCGATCTGCGGCCGGAGTCGGTCATCTTCCCCGATGGCCAGACCATGCCCATAGCCGCGTTCGTCGTGGATACGAACGACCCGGAAACGTTGGACGTGGACGACGAAGGCCGCATCAAGGGACCCGGCCGCGAGAAGATGGACAATGTGGAGTTGGCGGCTGGCACCGGCGTGGGCGCGGTCGCCGGAGCCGTGATCGGCGGCGGCAAGGGCACGCTCTGGGGAGCGCTCGCCGGAGCAACCGTGAGCACGGGACACTGGCTCACGAAACGTCATTCGATGACACTGCCGGCCGGAACGGAGATTATCGTCGAAATCAGCGGTCCTGCGCCGTCAGACCCGCTGCCGCAAGAGGGAAACTGAACGGCAGTTTCGAGTTTCGAGTTTCGAGAAGAAGCCCAGCGTTGAGAGCGCTGGGTTTACTTTTTGATCCTGTTTTCGAAGTCTTCGAGACGAGGCCGGGTCAACCTCTAGCCCAGAGCTGCGACGCTGGACTTTCTCTCGAAACTTGAAACCCGAAACTTGAAACTTGAAACTCGAAACTCTACCTCACTACTTCCGGATACGCGTTCTCCTCCAACACTTCCTCTGGCTCAACCCGAAGATCCAGGGAGCCTTCGAGCGGCAGTGCGTCCAGCGGCAGATTTCCCCTGAGAATGGAGAAACGCAGTTTCAACTCTGCGCCTTCGGCGGCCTCGATGATCGACAGCGGCAGCCTGAACTCGAACACGCGTCCGAACGCAACCGTTGACCCTGCACCGTTCTTGCCGCTTCCGGCCAGGATGCGGCGCTGTCCCTCCGGTGTCAGGGACCACTCGACCATCTTGCCGCCGCGCACCTCGGCCTCAAGTCTGTACAGGTCGCGCTGCGTACCGTTGTGTCCTACGGCGCATTGCACGACGATGGTCCAGTCCTCCGCCGGCAAGCTGGTCGCAAAATCCAACCGCCCGTAGAGGTTCGCCTCGTCAACGCCGGCATAGATCGCTTCCAGCAGGAACTGCTTGCCGTGCATCGAACCCGTGCGCCGGTCGCTCGAATACATGGCCGATCCCATCCAGCCGAAATACGAAGTTCCCCGGCCATCGATCGCCGGTCGCACATACGCCGTCTGCGGCACGAGTGTCGGCTTGGCCACGCCGCCCGCGATGGGACGGGCCAGGTGCTCGGGAGGCATCGCTCCCAGCGCCTGGTAGGCATTCGAGAGATGCTTGCGGTAGAGCTCGTCGAAGTCGCGGTCGTTGGCCGAATGGTGTTCCGGCCCGTACCACCAGCACCAGTCGGACCCCTCGGCAATCAGCAGCTCTTCGTACGCAAGCTGCCGGTTCTCGGGTTTCACCTTCGATGCCTGCTCGTCGTAGAAATCGCGCGCCTCGGCCAGGTAGTCCCACGCGCGGTTGTCTTCCGGAGCCCCGATCCAGACGTTGAAGTTCGCGTTGATCCACGATCCCGGCACGATCCGGCCCAGCCGCCCGAAGCCCTCGCTGCGGTGCCGCCGGACGGCCTCTGCGATGGTGACGGACTCCAGTTCCGGATCGCTCTGAAGATGGTCGTAGAACCGCCGCAGGAACTCTCGTCCCGAAGCCTCAAACGTCTCCCACGCATTCTCGCCGTCGAGGATGATTGGGACGACCGCGTCGCGGCCGCTCCGCACCACCGGCTCAGCCTGGGCCTTGATGCTGCCGATCAGGTGCGCCGCTGCATCCCGCGCCGGCATGCCTGCATAAACGAACCCGATGAGATCTGAAAGGCGATGATCGCGGAAGAGCAGATGCATCTGCGTGCCGTTCTGCTCGTAGCGGTAGATGTTGTAAAGCTGAGTCGCCGCATTGGGACGCAACACTCCGTTATCGTCACGGTCGAAACCCGTCCCGAGCGTTCGGCCGAGCACGCCTTCATCCGTGGCCATCCACTCGATGCCGTTGGCGGCCGCCACGGCGATCGCCTCGTCGGAAACGCTTCCCTCGCTCGGCCACATTCCGAGCGGGCGCGTTCCAAACGTCATCTCATGGTGCTCCACGGCGCGCCGTATCTGCTCGTCGGCGTCCTCCGGGTGCTGGAAGCGCGTTCGCGGCAGCGGCAGTCCCGGGGAGGACTCCGCCCCGGCGTTGCTGTCGCAAATCAGCGGCAGGATGGGGTGATAGAACGGCGTAACACTCAACTCGACGGAGCCGCGCTTTGCCGCCGTCGCGTAGGCCGGCAGCACCGAATTGATGATCTGGTGCTGCTTGCGCAGCATGGCGCGCTGGTCTTCCGGACCGAAGTTCTCGCCCTTCGCGATCAGCCCCTGCACGTCGGCGTCGGCCAAGAAGAACTCGTCAAACCAGGCTACTTGCGACAGTACCTGCAAGTCCGCGTAGTCCCGCACCGTGAACAGCGACTCCGCCCGCGTTGGGTCCGGGCCCACGGAACGCACCTTGTCGTACAGC
>DASPLH010000120.1:0-4003 GCA_035627675.1 Clostridia bacterium | reverse complement strand
ACACTCTGCCGCGATAGCGTACTATTGCCGCCGATGCTCGAAGCTCATCTGGTTGACCCTGAGACTGTCGCGCAGTCCAACGGAATAGGCACTGCGCTCGACATCTCCGCCGCCGCGCAAACACGAGTCTTTCTCATCACGGTCAGTGTTACCGCAGTCGTGGAACAGGAGTCGTTGCAGGTATCGATCTTCGGTTCCGCCGATGGCCAGACCTGGCCGCAGAAGCCGCTGATGACGGCTCCCCAGGTGTTCTATCCGGGAAGTGTGCCCGTGCTGCTGGATCTCTCCCGAACGGCGGATGTGCGGTTCCTCCGCGCCCATTGGGACGTGAATCGCTGGGGACGAGGGTATCTGACTCCGCGGTTTGTATTCGGCGTAGAAATTCGTGAAGTTCCGCGAGAGTATCTCGCCACGCCTTGAACGCGGGCCTCGGGAGTATCAGGCGCCGATTCTCGTCTCGAGTTCGGGCCTACTTGCCCCCCGAGGCGACGAACGCCTTTGCCTGGCTCAAGACGCGGCGAGCGCGTGCCGAGTTAGGTCCTGACGGTTCACGCGTCAGGTAAAGTTCCAGCGAACTTACCGCCTCGTTGTACTGCCGCAACCCCAGCAGTGCATGTGCCCTCACCAGCTGGATGGGCGGGTACTTGGCATTGAGGCCGACGGCACGGTCCACATACTTCAACGCGGCGTCATAGTCGCCCTGGCCCAGGCTGGCCTTGGCCAGTTCGAAGAATCCCTGCCAGGCTGTCGGCTGGAGCGCAAGGCCGCGGTTCAGCACGCGGACGGCTTCCTGGAACTTCGACGCGCGATTATGCGCGGCGCCCATCACGAGGTAAGACATCGCATAGTTCGGGTTGGCGTCGATGGCGGCCTGGAGATCGGCCATGCCTTCCTCGGCCTTGTCCTGCGAAAGCTTCAGAATGGCGCGCAAGGTCAGCGCCTCGGCGTAGTTCGGAGCGATGGCCAGCGCCTTCTCGGCATGAGTCCAGGCCTTCTCCAGTTCCTGCTTGTCGAGGGCCGACTGTCCGCGCTCGTATTCCTTTCGGGCCTTTTCAGGTACCTTCAGTGTCGCCACCGAGACGGTGGCTTCGGGGCTGTTGGTGGTCGCGTTGAGACGGAGAGTATGTTGCACGTCGAACTCGGCTACCGTGATCTGCTCGCGCGTTTCGATGACTCCTAGCGAGGCGATCAGTTCATATTTGCCTTTCGGCACCTTGTCAAATTCGAAGGCGCCACTGCCGGAGGTGTACGTGAAGCCGATCATCTCGGACGACTCCACGCTGCGCAACTCGACACGCGCATCGCCGATCGGCTTATCATCGAAGCTGCGAAGTTGACCGGAAACGCTGTTGGTTCTCGCCGAAGAGTGTCCGCGGATATTATCGACCTGGGCGATGGCGCAAAGGCTTGCGAGTACAGCGAAGGCCGCGATGAGCGACGTTGCCCGGAGTGCCATGGTCTTACTTCCTGCGACGGTCAGTCGAGGGTCGCCGGGCTCAAAGACGGGGGCCTTGGAAACCTGGTGGTACCGCTCGCCCGCTGCTGTTTCCAGCCGCGTTGGAGACTCAGACGAGTAGGTCGGGTAAAAAGGTGGCCTTCTGGCAAGTGTCCGTGGCAGGTTTATTTTTCGGGCGAGGGACAACTCGCCACAGGATTCCTCGAATCGCGACATGAACGATTCCACTCAGACCATTCGTCCCGCCACAGGTATGAACGGCAGCGTCCGCCTGCCGGGAGACAAATCCATTTCACATCGCTACGCGATACTTGCCGCATTGGCGCGGGGAACAACCAGGATGGAGAACTACTCCACGGCCGCGGATTGCGCCAGCACGCTGAGGTGCGTGGAGCAGTTGGGATGCGGAGTGCGCCGCGACGGAGGATCGATTGTGATCGATGGACGCGCTGGCGCGCTGGTGCAGCCGTCGTCGCCGCTGGATTGCGGCAACTCCGGTTCGACCATGCGGATGCTGGCCGGAGTGCTGGCGGCACAGCCGTTTGCGTCGGAGATGATCGGCGATGAATCGCTCAGCCGCCGTCCCATGCGCCGCATCGTCGAGCCACTGCTGCAAATGGGAGCGAGAGTCGAGGCTGGCGCGGGCGACCGCCCGCCGCTTCGCATCACGGGTTCGAAGCTCCACGCCATCGACTACAGCACGCCCATTGCCAGCGCGCAGGTGAAGAGCTGCGTGCTGCTGGCCGGGCTCCATGCAGAAGGGGAAACCTCGGTCACGGAGCCGGTGCGCACGCGCGACCACACGGAAATTGCGCTGCGTGCGTTCGGTGTCGAGGTCGAGCGGCGGCAAAACCGCGTGTCGATTCGCGGAGGCCAGTCGCTGACGGGGTTGGAGGCCTATGTTCCCGGCGACATCTCGACCGCCACGTTCTTCCTATGCGCTGCCTCCATCTTTCCCGGATCAAGGCTGATCTTCGACAACGTGCTGCTGAATCCCACGCGCGCGCTGATTCTCGACATCATGGCCGGCATGGGATTGCAGATTTCGTTCCTGCGTGTGGAAGAGCAGCACGGAGAGCTGATTGGAACAATCCAGGTTGAGTCGTCGCCCGTACGCGGAACTCGCATCAGCGGCGCTGCGACGGCTGCGCTGATCGACGAGCTGCCTGCGCTTGCGGCGCTCGCGCCGTATACCGAGACGGGAATCGAGATCCGCGATGCGCGAGAGCTTCGAGTCAAGGAGAGCGACCGCATCGCCGCCGTTTCCGAGAACCTGCGCCGGATGGGAGCCAGGGTCGAGGAATTCGAGGACGGACTGCGGGTAGCCGGGCAGCAAAGACTGCACGGCGCTGAGTTGGAGAGCTACGGCGACCACCGCGTCGCCATGGCTTTCAGCGTGGCTGCTCTCGGCGCCGAAGGTGAGTCCCAGATGAACGGGGCGGATGCCGTAGCGGTGTCGTTTCCGGAGTTCTACCCGACGATGGAGTCTCTCATCGAGCGCTAATCGGGTACGCTGCGGCGGTTTGTTTTCTGTCCAGAGGACGTTTGGCCCTGCGGCCGCGAACTGGCGGCCCACCCCGCTAACGGCTCTCACATCTTAATCACCCTATGCACCGACAAGTTGCAGGGTAGTGCTCGCCCGTCCCGTTCGGGACATCGGGCTTTCTGCGGCTTTTCGAGTAAAAGGGGAAAGTGGAAAGATGAAACGGCTCGCATTGTTGCTACTGTTTGCGCTGCTGGCAGCGCCAGGCCTGTTTGCCCAGGATGACGAATTGAACCGGGGCGAATTTGGCGTGTTCTTCAACTACACGCGGCTGAAGCACGCGGATGCCAACTTCTTCGGCATCGGCGGGCGTTTTGGGGCCAACATACATCCGAACGTGCAGCTCGAAGCAGAAATGGCCTACGACTTCGAACGGAACTTCGACAACCAGGTTGACCTCGGCGGCGGAGTGTTCGAGACGCAGCGTTCACCGCTGCGCATGATCCATGGCCTCTTCGGGCCGAAGTTCCAGGTGGGCACTGGGGCTTTCCGCGCGTTTGTCACGGCCAAGGGCGGTTTCCTGAACTTCTCGACGCGCCGCGAACTCGCCGGCCAGTTCTCAGGCATTCCGAACGGCGACACCAATGGCGTGTTCTATCCCGGCGGGGGAATCGAGATGTTCGCCGGCCCGATCGGCCTGCGCGTGGACATTGGCGACGAGATCTACTTCGACGACGGAGCGAACCACAACCTGAGGGTCACCGCAGGTCCGCAGTTCCGCTTTTAGAGGCGGCTTCAGAAGGTAACTTCTGGCGGAAAACACGAAAGCAGCCCGAGGGGGCTGCTTTTCGTCGTCTGGTCTTACGGGATCGGAATGGTGAGTCCGGCAGGGCTCGAACCTGCGACCCTCGCATTAAAAGTGCGATGCTCTACCAACTGAGCTACGGACCCGCGCAGTTCTTAATTTAGCACAGTCGCGCAGCATGGCCCGAGGGTCGGAAGGCGTGCAGCGCATGCGGATCGAGCCGCGTTCGTCGGGTGCGACAGCGCGCGCGTGGTCAGCC
>DASPLH010000119.1:0-38396 GCA_035627675.1 Clostridia bacterium | reverse complement strand
GGTCTTCAAAACCGGCGCACGGCAGGTTCGCCCTGTCGTGGGTGTGTTCGACTCACACACGCTTCCGCCAAGAACACCTCTCGTTACACAGCGTGCCGCTCCACGGGTGTGTGTTCGACTCACACACGCTTCCGCCAACACACCTCTTCCGGCCACAGCATTACGCTCCACGGGTGTGTGTTCGACTCGCACACGCTTCCGCCAACACACCTCTTCCGGCGGCTCCAAACGAGAATTCATTCTGGATGAATTCCTCCAGTTTCCGCTCTGCATCTGCACACCTTCGTATCTACATTCGAAATTCCGATCCGAATTCGGAACAAGATGTAAGTACCTGTTGAGAGCTGCTGCTCGCTGCAGTACTGTATCCGGCATGTTTCGCAGGACTGCATCTTTCCTCATCGTCGCAATCGCCTTAGCAACTGCGGCCGCGGCGCAGCGCGGCGCGTTGACGCAGAACCGCAGCCTCAACGACCTGGTGGCTCCATCCGAAGTTGTGGTGCGTGGGCACGTTATCAGCGCCTTTGCCGAGCCCCATCCGCGATATCCCAACCTGGACACGATCGTAGTGACGGTCTCGGCCGAAAGTGTTTTGAAAGGCAAGACAGGGCGGACTTACACGTTCCGGCAATTCATCTGGGATCCGCGCGATCGCCGGGACGCCGCCGGCTACCGCAAGGGGCACGAAGTGCTCCTGATCATGAACAAGGTCAACGCGAACGGGCTCACCAGTCCGGTCGGGCTCACCCAGGGACGCTTCCGGATCATCACCGACCAACAGGGCAAGAAGCTCGCCGTCAACGGAGAGAACAACGGCGGTCTCTTCACGGCTTTGAAACGTGACAGCAAGACCAGAACGCGGCTGTCGATGTCCACTGCACGAACCGTGTCGGGGCATGAGGCCGGTCCGGTTCCGATCGAACAACTCGAGGAAGTGATTCGGCAGTTGGCCGGAGGTCAGCAATGAACCTCTGGCGCACCGCAGCAGCGTTTGCCTCCGTACTGATCTTCGCAGCCTCGAGTTTTGCAGGTGAACCCCTGGTCGTCGGTGGGCCCAACTTCGGCAAGGAAGGCGAAGCCGTCGTATGGAATCCCGCGGCGATGCCGATTCAGTACCGCGTAGATCCCGGGCCGCTCAGCGTGAATCCGACGACGAAGGCGGCAGTTATCACGAATAGCGCTGGACGGACGAGGGTGGCCTCGATGTTCTCCGTTTGGTCCAGCGTTTCGACCGCGAAGATCTCCTTCAACTATGCCGGAACGATCGTGGCCGCAGGAAGCTATGTCGAGGGAGCGGACGTCGCGACGATGGCGCAGTTCAATGACGTGTCGGGATCGTGCGACGTGGGGACGCAGTCACCGGTCGTGTTCGATGCGGACGGATCTCTCACGATAGAACTCGGCATGGACCAGAGCGTGATCGGATTCGCCGGGCCTTGCGTGATGGACGACGCCGGCCACATCAACGCGGCAATGGTGGTCATGAACGGCAAGATGCAAGACGGGGTGAACACCCAAACCAACTGGGAGCTTCCAAGTGCCTCGTTCGATGAGGCGATCACGCATGAGATTGGGCACCTGCTGGGCCTCGGCCACTCGCAAATCAACCACAATGCTGCCTCATGGTGCACGCCGGATGAACTGGGCGGTTTGCCGCTGATGTACCCGTACGTGACCTGCGAGGCGCGCTCGAAGATCGGGCTCCCCATGCTGGCGTCCGATGACGTGGCGTGGATCTCGAAGTTGTATCCCGGCCCGGCGTTCGGCACCTCCTACGGGAAGATCACCGGCCGCGTGCTGTTCTATGACGGCGTCACGCAAGCCCAGGGCGTCAACGTGATCGCCCGCAGGGTTGACGATCCGGCTACCGCGGCGAACGAGTCGAAACGCATTGCGGTTTCGAGCGTGTCGGGCTTCCGGTTCACGGGGAACCCCGGACAAAGCTTCACGGCGAACTACCTGCCCTGCACAGGACCATCGCCCTTGTGCGTTGACGGGTTTTTCAGCAACAACGTGGGCGGCGATGCGACGGGATCGCGCAATCCAGCTCTGATCGGGTATTACGAACTGACGGTCACACCGGGGACATATACGGTGGAGATCGAGGCGATCCATTTGGGGTTCGACATTGGGCCGATTCGGCCTCCCATCTCAGGCGTCAATCCGGAGTTCTGGGATGACGGGGAATCTGGCCTGGAAGACCGGATGGTTAAGGGCACCGTCACGGTTGCTCCAGGACAGGAAGTGACGGATGTCGATATTATCTTCAACATTCCGTCTCAGCGGTTCGACCGCTTCGAGCAGACGTCACAGAACGGACCTGCGGGACTCGGCGACGCAGACGGGAGGCGCGCATGATCTCCCGTCCTTGCCTAAGGTTTGCGTCAGCCCTGTTGTTGCTGGCATCAGTTTCCCTGACAGGTTGCGGCGGCGGTGGAAGCTCGCCAGGCGGGACGGTCACGCCTCCGCCGAATCCGACACTAAGCATCTCGCAAACGAGCATCCCTGAGGGGGTCACCGGCAGAAGCTACTCGACCACTCTGACGGCGACGGGAGGTGTTGGTGCGCTGACCTGGTCCGCCGAGAGCATGCCCCCCGGCCTCACTCTCAGTGCGAACGGCACGATCTCGGGCACGCCGACCGCCTCGGGCCACTTTGCAATCGATGTTCGCGTCAAGGACTCGGACAGTCCGCCCCAGACTTTCGGCCGTTCGTTTGAGTTGAGAGTCTTTGACCTACTGACCTTGCAGGCGAGTCCGAGTGTGACTGTGACCCGCTCGGTTCCATACGATTACACCTTTCTAGCGCAACCGAATGCGGGCAAGGCACCTTACAAGTTCAAGATTGAAGGCACTGTTCCGGGCATGATGCTTAAGAACTCGGATTGGACCGCGGTGCTCCAAGGCACGCCAACGACTGCCGGCACATACCCTCTCCGGATCACGGTCGAAGACAGTCTCATACCGAGCCAGAGCGCCGTGGTGGACGTGCCGGTGGTTGTGGATACGAAGTTCGCCCTTCTTCCCCCACCATCGGACTTCGGCGTCGTCGGACGCCCGTACAGCAGCGGGATACCGGTGGCGAACGGGACTCCACCGATCACCTGGGAGATAGACACGAGCCGGCTTCCGCGGGGACTGTCGTTGGATACCGGAACAGGGATCGTGTCCGGAACCGCGCTGGAGCCCTGGGCCGGGTATTCGCCTGTCGTGATACGGGACTCGAGCGTGCCACCCGCGGTGTTGAACACCGTCAAATACCTGAACATCTACGATGTCTTGCGCGTCGAGAACGCTACTCTGGAGGATGCGCGGTACAACGAGTACCACTCTCAGAGCCTGCGCGCGATCGGGGGAGCTGTCAAACTGAACAGCCGGTTGCTCAGCGGCACACTTCCCCCAGGGCTACAGATCCAATCGAATGGGATCTTTGGCATTCCGACAGCGCAGGGGACTTACAACTTCGGCGTGGAACTACAGGACTCCGCGACGCCTCCGCAAGTCTGGAGGCAGTTGTACAGTTTGACGGTCCTGCCCCGCCCGGTCTTCGTCGGAACGGAATCCCTGCCTAATGCAGGTCTGGGCAGCCCGTACGCAGCGCAGCTGTTCGGTCGCAGTGGGACTCCGCCGTATCGATGGTCTGTGGACGCCGGACTCCCGCCCGGGTTGTCGGTAACCGCCACCGGGAAGATCGCGGGAACCCCGCAGACCGCCGGCGTATTCCGTCCAAGGTTTACGGTCACCGATTCGGCGAGTCCTGCTCAGTCACATACGGCGGCACTGGCGATTCGAGTGGAGAGCCATCCCCTCCGCCGCAACGACACGATTGCGACGGCAACTCCCGCCGACAACATGGCCCTGTTGTCGAGCCTCAGCGTCTCGCCTTATGCCGACCCGGTGTACACACCCAATCCAGACACCGACTACTACAGGTTGGTCGCCGATGCCGGCGCCATCGTGAAGCTCCACGTCCGTGCACACGGCAACCTTGATTCTGTCCTGGAGGTTCTGGATGCGAGCGGCGTTCTCTACAAGACGTGCATAGACCCAGGAGATGACACGCCGCCCACCGACCTTATCGCCAAGGACACGACACCACAGGCGTATGACGACACGTGCATGAACGACGACATCCAGCTCGGGGAAGACATATCCTCCCGCCTGGAGTTCAAGGTACCCGGGACGCCGGGCACGCAGACCACGTTCTACGCACACGTGCTCGACTTCCGCGGTGACGCACGTCCCGACATGCACTACGAGATCAGCAGCGAAGGGCTTGTGCCGAGGCTCTATCTGTACTCGAATCTCGGGGGCGCAGTCACCGGGAAGAACTACACCGGCCAGATCATGGTCGGCGGAGGTACCGGCACCCCAACGTTGAACGTCCACTCCGGCACGCTGCCGCCGGGGTTGACTATGACGGCGGGCGGGCAGGTGACTGGCGTGCCCACCACGGTTGGAACGTACCAGTTTGAGATTCAAGCCTCAGACTCGGCGAACCCGCCGCAAACAACCACGATCGGATCGTCCATTCAGGTGGTTGCTCCGTTCAAGATCATCACGGAGTCCATCCCTTCAGCGGTCACCGGAGATCCTTACTCGGTAACATTCGCAAGCGAAGGCGGGCGTGCGCATCGGACGTGGGTGATCTACGGCTCCGTGCCACGAGGTCTATTAATCAACAATGGGACGGCAACGATCTCGGGCGTGCCGGAGCAGACAGGCACGTTCGATTTCTCCGTGAGCGTGTGGGACGGTTTGTCCAGCACGAGTCGGCAATACAGCCTGGCAGTCTCCGCAGGTCCGTTGTCCGTTGCGACCTCGACAGTCTCCGACGCGTATGTTGGATGGGACTACATTACAGAGCTAAAGGCGAAGGGCGGCACGCCGTCCTCCAGCACGCCGAGGTTCCGGTGGGCCGCCATCGCAGGGTCTCTGCCTCCTGGGCTGGAATTACGCAGTGATGGCGCACTCACCGGCAGGCCTACGACTGCCGGGACGTATTCGTTCACCGTCCAGGTAACCGACGCGGCTACTCCGGCGCAGGTGGCTACCGGGGTGGTTACGATGACGGTGCGGCCGTCGCCATAGGCAGGCGGTTTTTCCGTAGAAGGCTGGATGTGAGCCGCTGTATTTTCCGGGGCGACCTTCGGGTCGCCCTTTTCGTTGGCTACTCTGGCTCCGCATCGAAGTTTGCGTGAGCCTGACGACTCCCTTCTTCTCTGTGCACGAGGCGCATGCTGCGCTTCCCTCTCGCGTTCGGCTGCGCGAAGGACTGCTCGTGGCCGGCTGCTATGTCCTGCTGCTGTGGGCGATCTGGAGTCCTCCTCGGCGGCAAATCGTGGTCGGTGCGGTCGCCCTGCTCAGCATGGTCGTGGTGACCTTCCTGCGCCGGCTGCCGATGCGGCAGCTTGGGTTGGACCTCGGCGCGTTCCGCCGCGGCGCGTGGATCGTGGTTGCCGCCGCCTGTGTCGCGACAGGCATGGTGATGCTCTCAGCGGCCTTCGGAACGCTCCAGCCGCTCGCGTCCAACACGACCGTTCTGCTGCGCACATCGCTCTATCTGGTCTGGGCCCTGGAGCAGCAGTTCATGTTGCAATCCTTCCTGTTTGTGGGCGTGGAGCGAGCGCTGGGAACGCGCATTGCCGTGCTCGCGTGTGCAGGACTCTTCGGCTTCGCGCACCTGCCGAATCCCGTGCTGACGATTGCCACCCTCGCGGCGGGCATCCTCTTCACGCTGGCCTTCGCGCGCTATCGCAACGTGTACCTGCTGGCGGTGGCGCACGTCATCCTGGGACTCGCCTTCGCCGTCGCGGTTCCGGAAGATGTGCACCACCACATGCGCGTCGGCTGGGGATACTCGCGGTACGTCCCGAAGTAAGCTGCCGCCGGTCACTCGCCCGAAATTAGATCACCCATGGTGGGTTTGTGCTTGGCCGCGCGGCGTCGCTGGCGCGACTTCGCGTCCGGAATCTCGCGTGTCGGCGGAGGCGTGCCGACCGCCTGGCGCGCAGCCGATTTCACGGCCTTCGTCTTGCTGAACACCTGCGTCCTCTTCTTGCGAGCCATGCGCCCCAGTGTAGCGCAGAGTGTAGCGCACACGGTGCAGGCCACGGATCGAACGCTTGCCGGCCACGGCCGCCGTTCTGCCGCGGGCTCTCCCATCCCGAAACGGGACGGATAATAATTATTAAACTCGAATCCTTTTCCAATTCCGCTCATCTATTCCAGTGTGACCGCCCAACCACGAGCACGGAAGCAACAGGCCAATGCGCCGGGCGCGGCGCGTGCCGCAATCCGGCAGGACGTTGACTTCCGCGAGCTGTGTCACAAGCACGGGTTGGCGGCGACTCACCAGCGCGCCGTGATCTACCAGGCGGTGATGTCCATGCATGGGCATCCGAGCCCCGAGCAGATCTACGAGCGCGTGCATCGGCAGATTCCCTCGATGTCGCTCGCGACGGTTTACAAGACGCTCAACGCGTTCATCGCCGCTGGGATTGTGCATGAGGTCAGTCTGCATCACCGGTCCCTTCGCATTGACCCGAATTCCCGTCCGCACCATCACCTGGTCTGTACCGAGTGCCGCAGCATCGAGGACATCGACGACGAAAAGCTCGATGGACTCGCCTATCGCGGCCCGCTGCCCAAGGGCTTCCATGTGCAGCGTTACTCGATAGAGGTTCACGGCGTGTGCGGAGAGTGCAGTAAGAAACGCTAATTTCATTCACTCGAAATCAAGGAGAGACTCGAACATGCTAGGTGTAGGAGAAAAGTTTCCCGCGTACTCGTTGACCGCCGTGGTCAGCACCAACAAGGACAACGCTTTCAAGACGATCACCGACCAGGACTACCAGGGCAAGTGGAAGGTTTACTTCTTCTGGCCGAAGGACTTCACGTTCGTCTGCCCCACCGAAATCGCTGCCTTTGGCAAGCTGAACAAGGAATTCCTCGACCGCGACGCTCAGATCCTGGGCGCGAGCATCGACTCCGAGTTCGTGCACCTCGCATGGCGGAACAACCACGCCGACCTGAAGGACCTGCCGTTCCCCATGCTGTCGGACATCAAGCGCGACGTCTCGGAACAGCTCGGCATCCTCGATCCGGCGGCCGGCGTATCGCAGCGGGCGACCTTCATCGTCGATCCGGACAACATCATCCGCTTCGTGTATGTCACCGACCTGTCGGTCGGCCGTGAGCCGAAGGAAGTGCTCCGCGTGCTCGACGCTCTCCAGACGGATGAACTCTGCCCCTGCGGCTGGCAGAAGGGCGAAGAAACGCTCCACGTCTAAGTCTTGTAGGTCTTGTCGTACACGGCCGGCTATCGACGCCAACCAGCGCGGCAGCCGGCCCGGTTTCTCACGAATGCGCCGCAAGGAACTCATCGTATGAACGTCGAACAAATTCTTGATCTGCTTCCCGATTACGCGAAAGACCTCCGCCTGAACTGGACCAGCCTGCTCTCGCAGGGAGAACTGACGGACTCGCAGAAGTGGGGCTCGTTCGTCGCTGCCGCGTTCGTCTCTCGAAACCCCGAACTGCTGGCGGCCGTCGAAGCCGAAGCCAGCAAGGCCGTTGCGCCCGAGACGATCCATGCAGCCAAGGGCGCCGCTGCGATCATGGGCATGAACAACATCTATTACCGGTTCCAGCACCTGTGCGGAAACGAGAAGTTTGCGACCATGCCGCCGCGCCTCCGCATGAACATCATGCGCACGCACGGGGCCGACCCCGTGGACTTCGAGTTGTGGTCGATTGTCGCTTCGGCCATCAACGGCTGCGGAAAGTGCGTGACCGCGCACGAGAAGGTGCTGGCGGAAAAAGGCGTGACCGAAGAGGTCATCCTGCAGGCCGTGCGCATCGCTTCGGTCGTGCACGGGGTGGCCGTTGCGCTCGATGCCCAATCGGTGGCGAGCGCAGTCACCGTCTAACGCAAGCGGGGAAAAAAGCGAAAGCCGCGGATCGCTCCGCGGCTTTGCCGTTTCTGACCTGGATTACCGGCGACGGCCGCCACGAGCCGTCTTCTTCGCCGTCCTTTTTGCGCCGCCCTTGCGTGCGGCCTTCTTGGCGGTCTTTTTCGCTCCGCCCCGCGCCGACTTCCTGGCTCCGCCGCGCGCGGTTTTCTTGGCCGACTTCTTCGCCGATTTCTTCGCGGCTTTCTTGGCCGTCTTTTTGGCGGTTTTCTTCACGGCTTTCTTCGCCGTCTTCTTCACCGCTTTCTTGGCGCCGCCACCCGCGCGCGCCGATTTCTTCGCGGTCTTCTTAACGGCCTTCTTCGCCGGCCTGCGTCTCGCGGCTGGTGCGGGCTTTTCGGACGGAGTCTCCTCCTGGTCGCCGGTATCTTCGTCCGTCACCTCGACATCGCCCGTATCGTCTTCAGACGTGGGTCGGCGGGCATCGTCGCCGGCTTCTTCCTCTTCCTCGTCTTCCTCGTCGTATTCCTCTTCTTCTTCCTCGAGGTCGTCGTAGGAGCCGCCGCCTTCGCCGTAATCGTCCATATCGTCATCACGTCCGTACAGGGTCTCGTCGAAATACGTCATGCTTCCTCCTGATGTCTTTTGCCGCGCTACAAGAACAAGGGGTACAACACGACTGCTCGAAGCAACGCGCGAATGTCGCCGCTCACATCTCCTGCAAGCCGCGGGATTATATCCCGCACAACATACACGCGTACAGGTTCGGATGCAAACTTGCGCCGCGGCACAGCACACGCAACCGTACTCGGAACGCTCCGCAATGCGCCGAAACAGGAAAGCGCACCCCGTCGGCTGCGCTCTCCTCTCGACCGCTTCGGATGATTACTTGATAACCAGCACCTGGCCGGCCTTGAGATTCCGAGCAACCTTGCGGTTGTCGCGGCGAAGGGCTTCGACCGTGGTGCCGTATTCGATGGCGATGCTGCTCAGGGTCTCTCCTCGCCGAACCTTGTGCGTTTTCCCCTTCTTGGGCGCCGACGCTAATTCCTTGCTGTTATTGGACTTGGGAGTTGTCTTGGAGGCGCTGCGCTTGCCACTGGCGCGCGTGCTTGCCATCTCCGGGCTGGACTCGGAGGCGAGCGGGCGATAGATGGTCAGCGTGCGTCCCGGCCGCAGCGCGTTGCCGCGCAACCGGTTCCACTTGCGCAGGCGCTCAGCCGGCACGCCGTAATCGTCGGCCACCGAGAGCACTGTGTCTCCCTTGCGGATTTTGTAACGCACGGCGCGCTTCGAGTACGACACGGAGTCGGTGTCGCGCTGCTGACGTCCGGCCTGCAACGGGATGATCAGTCTTGCGTCCTGCTTGAGCTCGTCGGCCTCGGCGATATTGTTGACCTCGGCGATCGCCGCTGCCGACGAACGATAACGGCGGGCGACTTCCGCGAGCGTTTCGCCGCTCTTCACGCGGTGATACCGCCACACTACGCGCTTGTCGCGCGGAATCGCAGCGATCTCCCGCTCGAAGCGTTCGGCGGTTCCGGCCGGAACGCGCAGCTCGAACTCGCCATCCTTGGGCGTGGTCATGCGCAGCAGGGCCGGGTTCAGTTCCTGCAGGGTCGCAACGGAGCTATCGACCACTTCGGCCACGAGGCGAAGATCGATCGGGTAGTTGATAGTGACGGTCTCGGAGGGGATCGGGACTTCCGGCCGGATGTGCTGAAGGCCGTACTGCTCCGGGTTCTTGGCCATGATGGTCACGGCCACGATGATCGGAACGTAGTTGCGCGTCTCCATCGGCAGCACGTTCCTGCGATAGAGCTCCCAAAAGTCGGCGTAGCCCGTGCGCTGCACCGCCCGCTGCACGTTGCCGGGGCCGGAGTTATACGCGGCCATCGCCAGATACCAGTCGCCAAACTGGTTGTAGAGATCCTTGAGGTGGCGTGCGGCCGCCCGTGTGGCTTTCTCCGGGTCCTGCCGCTCGTCGATCCACCAGTTGCGCTGGAGACCGTAACCGCTTGCACGGCTGGCCATGAACTGCCACATGCCGCGGGCTCCGGCGCGCGACAGCGCCAGCGGATGGAAGCCGGACTCGGCTTGCGCCAGGTAAATCAAGTCCTGCGGGACGCCCTCTTCCTTGAGGATGCGCTCGATCATTTCGCGGTAACGGCCCGAGCGCGACAGCGCGCGCTCTATGGTTCCGCGTCCGCGGGACGAGAAGTAGTTGATGAAGCTGGCAACCTGGTCGTTCATGACCAGCGGGAGGTCGGAACGCGTCTGCCGCAGTTCGGCCTCGGCCTTGGCCCTCACCTCGGGATCGACCGGGAAGGTGACGTCGCTCGCTTCGTCGATCGGGGCGGGCTCGGCGCGCTGCTCGGTGAAGCCGTCTCCCTCCTTGAGCGCGATCATTTCCAGTTGATTGACGGCCTCGACGATCTTGTCGAACTCGCGTTCGAGGCGCTCATCCGCGTGGATCTCGACCGGCCCTTGCAACAGCACGTTGAACGCGCGATCGAAGCTGTCTTTTGCCGCCTCGAGATGGCCTGCCTGGTAATTCGCCTGGCCCCGCCGGTACTCGGCCTCGGCCTGCGCGATCAGCGCGTCAACCGCGTCCTGCCTGGGGGCGACCGTTTCCTGAATCTTCTTTTCGGGTTGGACTGCGACGGCCTGCTGGGAAATCGTCGGCGCCGTCGCCTGGGGAGGCGGAGCACTCGAGCGCTTGTCCTTCGACTCGCAGGATGTGCACAGCAGAGCCGCGCCCAGGAGTGGAAGCGGGAGGAGAATCTTCTTGATCCGCATATCCCTCATAGAAGAATGCCCCGCTACGCGGGGGACAATGGGCGCTACCGCAACACCCAAGAGCAGTTCCAGGGTGCCCAAGGCGGACGAAAGTCCGACTCATGCGCGACCTTTGTGGAACTGTCCTGTTGAAACTTTACCCACCGTTGCCGGAACAGGCAATCCGACGAAAGCCGGGGGTGCCGGAAGCATTAGCCCACGGGCCTTCGTGCGTGGCCAACAGAGGCTCAGGCCTTGGCGAGCGCCTGTTCGAGGTCGGCCAGCAGGTCTGCCGAATCTTCGATGCCGACGGAGAGACGAACCGTTGCCGGAGACACTCCCAGCAGCTTTAACTCCCTTGCCGTGAGGTCGATATGCGAGGTCAGCACCGGGTACGAGACGGTCGATTCCACGCCCCCGAGGCTCGGCGCCAGGTACCACAATCGAAGCGCATCGATGAAGCACTCGGCGGCCCGGCCCCCTCCCTTGATGTCGAACGAGACCATCATGCCGAAATCTTGCATTTGCCTTAGAGCAACCTGCTGCGTCTCGCTGCCGGGGGTGCCGGGATAGAACACGCGCCCGACCTTCGAGTGCCCCGATAGAAATTCCGCCACATGGAAGGCGTTGACACACGCGCGCGCGACACGGACTTCCAGGGTCTTGAGGCCGCGAAGCAGCAGGTAGGCGATCAGCGCATCGGAGTTCGCGCCCGTCTGGACCATCGTCGCCCGGATCGCGTCGATCCACTTGCGCGCACCAACAGCGGCCCCGGCGGTCAGGTCGCTGTGCCCGCCGAGGTACTTGGTGGCCGAGTGTATGACGATGTCGGCTCCGTGCCGGAGCGGCTTCTGGAGAATCGGCGTGGCGAACGTGTTGTCCACCACCACGGTGATGCCGCGCTTGCGTGCCTGGGCGGCGAGTTCCTCGATGCTCGCGCAGCGGAGCGTTGGGTTCGTCGGGGTCTCGAGGAACAGCATCTTCGTGCGACGGGTGAAGTAACGCGAGATGCGGGCGAGGTCGTCGAATGGAACAAATGTCGTCTTGATACCGCAGCGCGGCAGCACGTTCGCGAACAGCTTGGTGGTGCCGCCGTAGATGTCGAGCATGCTGACGATCTCGTCGCCCGACTTGCAGACCGTGAGCGCAGTCGCCATCTCGGCCGACATTCCGCTGGAGGTCAGCACGCAGTCCTCGGCGCCTTCGAGCGCGGCAATCTTCTCCTCCGCCGCGCGTACCGTGGGATTGCCATAGCGCGAATACAGGAACAGGTCCTTCGCGCCGGCGGCATAGCGGCGGAGTTCGTCGGTGCTCTTGAGCGCGAATACGGCGGTCTGCGCAATCTCGGTGGTCAGGGGCCCGTTCTTGCCATGCCGGTCTTCACCGGCGTGAACACAGCGTGTGGAATCGGCGCGAGGAGAGCGTTTCATCGGATGACAGGGTAACAGGAGTGAGTATGTAGGCCCAGCCGCCCTCGGCTGGGCGGGCCAGTCGAAGACTGGCCTTCTAGAATCCTCTCATGCAAGATCTGAAGCCGTATTACCGTCGCAATCTTCCGCATATACACGCGGGTCGACGCTTTCAGTTTGCTACGTTCTGTACATACAACCGCTGGATTTTGCCAGAGTGCGTTCGTGGACTGGTTCTGCAGAGCTGCCAACACGAGCATGACCGGCGCGCCTTCATATCCGCGGTCGTGGTGATGCCAGACCACGTTCACTTGATTTTTGCCCCTATGCTGGACGAGGCGAAGAACAGAATTTGGCACCTGTCTGAGATATTGGGTGGGATCAAGAGCGCCTCGGCACACGCCGTGAACAAGGAATTGCGTCGCTCCGGGCCGGTGTGGCAGGAGGAAACCTTCGACCACGTTCTGCGAAGCGGTGAGAATCTGAACGAGAAGCTTGTGTACGTCGTCAACAATCCCGTGCGGCGTGGCATTGTAAAGCATCCGAGGGATTATCCATGGTTGTGGACGGCCGACCCGGAGTTTCTATCTAGGATTTAGTTAGGATGAGATCAGGCGCGCTTCGCACGCCCGCCCAGCCGAGGGCGGCTGGGCCTACACGAGCAGCGGAATTTCCGACCGTCCGGCCGAGGCCTCTCCTCACAACCGCGACGCACGGTCGTACACCACAGCCCGCATCCCAGAGCTTTCGGGCTGCGCCCGACGCTCTGGGCTAACAGCAAGCCCGGCCTCGCTTCGCTCGGACGGAAAACCGTGGTGTCCAGCCAGGAAATGATGCAGTCGCTGCCTGATTGGAGTACCGGCGCGCTTCGCACACTCGCCCCGGCCGATGGCGGCTGGGCCGACACGAACACGATCCAAACAAAAGCCCCGGCTTGCGCCGGGGCTCCTGGTCCTTACAGGGTTTAGAACGACAGGCGCAGTCCGAACTGGAACTGGCGAGGGTCGAACGCTGCCGTCGGCTCGCCCGCGCGGTTGTAGAGCGGGTTGACGTCGGCGACGTTGTTCTTGTTGATCAGGTTGAAGACGTCCATCATGGCGTCCAGCTTCCACCGCTCGGTGAAGCTGATGCGGCGCGAGATGCGCAGGTCGGTGAAGACGTTCATCGGTCTGCGGCCCACGTTGCGTCCAAGGTTGCCGGTGAACTCCCCGTCCTTGAAGCATGCGGGCTTCAGCCATCCGCTCGGCGAGAACTCCGATGGCGCCGCCTGGAAGCCGCACGAGTCGGTTCCCGGCCCGGCAGCGATGACCGGACGATCGGTGGTCGTGCCGAAATCGAAGTTCTGGTCGATCCCGGTGATGATGTTGAAGGGACGTCCCGACGCGACCTCGATGATCGGAGCCACAGTCCAGTTGCCGAGGATGGTGCTCAGAACTCCGTTGCCGCCGAACGGCCGGCCGCTCTGGTACACCGCGCTGAAGACGAAGCGGTGACGCTGGTCGAACAGCGAGTTGGAGCGCTCGCGCTCAGGGTGGTAGTTGTCCTGCGGCGAGAGCGGCGACTGCAAGTCGGTCGAGTCGTCAATGGCGTGCGACCACGTGTACGAGCCAAGGAACTCGTAGTTGCTCGAGAAGCGCTTGCGCAGGTTGAACGTCAGTCCGTGGTACACGGAGCTGCCGTTGGAGTAGTTCGTCGGCATGTCGCTGAACGGGATCGGTCCCATGTCAGGCAGACCGACAGCATCGAGGTAGCTGCGCAGCAGGAAGTACGGGTTCGTCGGGCTCGCCGTGGTGTTGAACGGGATCAGCCCGATGTTGACGCCCGAGGGACGGAAGAAGCTGACCGTCGCCGGGATCACGTAGGTGAACGTCTGGCCGCCGACCGTGTACTGCGAGATCGGCAGTCCAGTCGGAGTCGTCACCTGGCGAGGATCGTTGGCGAAGCCGGCCCGCGCCGCCTGAAGAGCCGCGCTGCCGTTCCACGCCGGATCGTTCATAGCGATCTGCCAGTTCTGCACTTCGAGGTCGGTACGCGCAGCGTTGGCGTTGATCGGACGATTGAGGTGGCGGCCGCCGTTGAAGTTGTACTGCAGGCTGGCGGCGATGTTGTGTCCGAAATCGTGCTCGAGAGTGAAGTTCACCTGGTTCGAGTACGGGTACACGAAGTCCCGCGCGGTCGGGAACCCGAACGGCTGCATGGTAACGCCGATCGGAGTGCCGCCCGGCCCCGCCGTCAGGTACGCCTGGTCGCGCCAGAGCGAGGGCGCGTTGGGCGTCGGATCGAAACGCTGCTCAGCCGCGAGATAGTTCAGGGCCGCGGGTCCGGCCAGCGGACACGCGCCGTACACGCCGGTGAAGGTGTTGGCCGCGTTCAGGCCGCAACCGCCAATCCGCGGGCTTCCGAAGAGAACGATCTGCGGCGCCTGCGAGGCGTCAGCCACGTCGGAGTTGAACGCGAGCGCCAGCAGCGGGTGGTCGTAGAACATGCCGAAGGAGGCGCGGATGACGGTCTTGCCGTCGCTCCACGGGTCCCACGCGATGCCGATGCGGGGTGCGATGTTGTTGTAGTCGCGGGGAATGCCCTGCGTGATGCCGAGCCTGTTCTGCGCTTCCTGCGCGAGAGCCGTGCTGGCGGCGAACGTCGGCGTGTACTCCACGTCGTAACGCACGCCGTAGTTGATCGTCACGTTGCGCGCCACGCGCCACGTGTCCTGCACGAAGAAGCCGAGCGTCTTGTTGCTGAACTCGTCGTGCGGGTTGCCGACACCCTGGATGAAGTTCTGCGGCACTCCAGCGCCGTAGGTCTGCACCGCCGTGATCGGCAGGGCGCAGTTGGCATTGCTGCCCAGTCCGAAGGCCTGGCACTGCGCGGCGGTGAAGCCCGAAGGAACGCCGGCATCGCCGAAGTTGTAGATGCCGCCGAAGTTCACGGTGAAGTCGGCTTCGAGCGGCAGATAGTTCACGTCAGCGCCGAACTTCAGCGTGTGCGAACCCAGCGTCCACGTGAAGCTGTCAGTCCACTGGTTGCGAAGCTCCTTGCGGTTCACGTAGCTGAACGGCTCGCGGCCGAAGAAGGCCACGCCGGGGATGTTGACCGCCACCTGCGACCCGCCCGGAGCCTGGCGCGAGTAGCTGTACAGCAAGCCGCGGCGGGCAAACTGGTAACGGAACTCGTTGACCTTGTTGGTGCCGATCGTCCAGGTGTGCTGGCCGGTGATCGAGAAATCGCGGAACTGCTGTTCCGAAGTGCGCGACCACGCGTTCTGACCGAAGTTCTGCGGTCCCTGCGCCTGCACCTGGATGCCGTCGGCCGTGCTCGGGCTCACCGCCGCGCGCAGCAGCATCTGCTGGTTGTTGTTGAGCTTGTGGTCAATGCGGGCGCTGTAAACGCTGGTTCCCTCGAAGATCGGGAAGTTGCCTCGCAGCGAGTTCAACGGAACGTACGACGCCGGCAGCACGATGGGCGCGCCGTTCGTCGAGTTGACGTTGGCGAACGCGCGGCCCTGCGTGGCCGGAACCAGCGCGGCGAAGACCGGGTTGAGGCCGTTCAGCGCGACGTTGCCGGCGACGGCCGTGGCCATCGCGTACTGCTGCGTTGCGGCATTCACCGGCAGCGCGCCGAGGATCGCCGCCTGCTGCGCGGTGACCGGCAGCACGAGGGCTCCGGCCGGCAGGCCGAAGAAGCGCGACACGTCGGCGGGAGTGGTGAGGCCGAAGTTGTCCTGGCCGATGCTGCTGTAGCCGCTCTCGTGACGCCGCGTGTTCTCGTACGACAGGAAGAAGAACGTGCGGTCGCGGAGGATCGGTCCGCCGAACGTCAAGCCGCTCTGCACGCGCGTGTACGCCGGGTCTTCGATGGTGCTGAAGGGGTTCGTGGCCTGGATCTTGCGGTTGCGGAGGTATCCGTAGCCGCTGCCGTGGTACTGGTTGCCGCCGCTCTTGGTGATGATGTTGACGATGCCGCCGGAGGCGCGGCCGTACTCGGCGTTGTAACCGTTGGTCAGCAGTTGGAACTCCTGCACCGCCTCCTGCGACACGGTCGAACGGATGCCGTTGGTCGAGTTATCGACGGCATCCATGCCATCGACGTTGACCTGGTTGTTGCGAGCGCGCTGGCCGCCCACGTTGAGGCCCGACGTTGGCGCCGCGCCGATGCTGGGAGCCGTGTCGCGGGCAAGCCGCGAATCCGTCAGCGCGAAGTTGATGTAGTTGCGTCCGTTCGTCGGCAGGTTGTCGATACGCGTCTGCTCGATCGTGGTGCCGGTCGTCGTGCGCTGGGTCTCGACCAGTTCCGCTTCCGACGTCACGTTCACCACTTCGGTCACGCTGGCGACCCGCATCGTGACCGGGAACTCGGCGATCTGGCCGACGGTCACGACAACATCTTTGGCCACGGATTTTGCGAATCCGGGAGCGTCGATCGTCACTTCGTAGCGGCCTGGCGGCAAGGCGCGGAAGGGATACTCACCTTCGATGTTGGCCGTCTGGGTGCGCTCGATGTTCGTGGCGTAATTGCGCACGGACACGGTCGCGTTCTTGAGCACGGCGCCGTTCGCGTCCTTCACTTGTACGTGGAGTTCCGCTGTGGCGACCTGTGCAACGGCGCTGGCTGCAAGCAATGCCAGCACGGCGGCCACTGCAAACAGCCGAAAGATCCTGATCATTTTTGTTGATCCTCAGAAGCCTCAATAGGCGGTGTTGTTTGACGATTCCCTTCACGAACGCGAGCCAATACCTCGCGCATTGGTCCGAGCCATCCCTTCGGTTCCAATCGTGTCGGCAAGTTCTATAACAGGATGTACTTACAAAGCAAGTAGGCGAGTAGGATCAGGCTGCATAAATACTTACTTCGAGATTTCAGTCCCTGACTGTGTGCCCCACTGCGTCCGGCATCCCCATGCCATCCGCGGGGTGTTGTACGAAATGCCGATCCGGCCCAGCCGGTCGATGAGAATGATTCCGCCGTGCCCGTTCAGACGGCGTTGCAGGTAAGAGATGGCTTCGGACGCGGCTTTCGCCGGATCGCGGTCGGCGGTGACCCGGTCGGTAGCCCACTTGGCGAGGACAAGTTTCATCATCGGCTCGCCCCATCCGGTGGTCGAGGCCGCCGCCGTTTCGTTGTCGGCATAGCATCCGCAGCCGATCAGGGAGGAGTCCCCTACCCTTCCGGGCGCCTTGTTGAGCGTCCCCCCGGTCGAGGTCGCGGCCGCGATGTTGCCGTGGCGGTCGAGAGCGACGGCTCCCACGGTGTCGTGAGACGAAGCAGGCCCGCAGAACTCTCCGGGGACGGTCAGGTATTGCTGTTCCTTTGCACAGGCAAGACGGTCAATCTCACGCTGAACGACCAGATCCGCGTTGTCACAAAGCTCGACGCCGCTCTCGGCTGCGAAGCGCTCCGCGCCTTCTCCGACGAAATAGACATGCGGGCTTTTTTCAAGAACGGCCCTGGCCGCACGCACGGGATTCCTGATCCGCTCGACGCAGCCCACGCCACCGGCGCGCAGGGTTGCACCGTCCATGAGGAGCGCGTCGAGTTGCACGCGTCCGTCGCGATTGAGGAATGAGCCTCGCCCGGCGTCGAATGTCTCATCGTTCTCGAGGACGGCAACGGCCTCCTCGACTGCGTCCAGTGCCGAGCCGCCCTTCTCCAGCGCCAGCCAACCGGCTTCACTGGCGGCGCGGACGCCGCGCAGGTGAGATTCCACCATGTCGTCGGGAATGGCCCATGCGCCACCGTGCACGAGGACTACCGGAAAAGGTGCCAAGTAGGTTCCTTCGATTCGGGGTGAGAGAAACTGCATAGTCTAGCATTGCGCAGCAGAACAGGATGTTGACGCAAAGAGTTCGGGCCGGCTCTCGCCGGCCCATGCTGGACTGAGATCCTGCCTACTGCAACAGCCCGTACACGCTGACTTGCCGTTTCCCCGCGGCGATCACGCGCCCGTCGGCCACGACCGGGACTCCGAAACTGGTTCCGGTGTTCATGGCATCGCGCGGTGCGTTCATGCTGCTGTTCCACAGCTCGCGCGAAACGCTGGTGGCGTCGAATGCGTGCAGCACCGCGGCCCCCACGGACGGTTCCTTTTGCAGCACCCACACGATGCCGTTCGAGTTGCCGTTTGCGGAGACGACCACGCCTCCGCCCCGGAATCCGAAAGCGACTCCGCTCTGCGCCAACGGGGCGATCTGCACCGTGCCGTTCTGTACAGCGTACTGCCGCAGCGTGGTGTTGGAAGGTGCGACGTACAGGTTCCCGGCCCAGTAAGCCGGATTTCCGTACAGCCGGTTCCAGTCGGCTCCTTCGGCGTGACCCTCGCCCATGCCCTCGAAACATTGCTGCGCGCCAACCATGAACTGCTGCGGAATCTGCGAGTCGCCGGCCGGGTTGAACTTGCCAAGGTTATCCGGGTTGAGGACGTAGAGACGGCCTTCCTTGTTGATGACCACGGCCCTCCGGCCTCCGCCCGCCGAACTCGGCAACAGCACCACGCCGCCCGAGCCGATTTCGAGGTCAGCCATGTTCACGCACCGCTCGTTGGCCGGCGTGAACCAATCCATGACCTGGAAGCCGGAGTTGGTCAGTTGCAGGCGCAGAACGGTATCGGAATAGTTGCTGCCGCCCTGGTCCGCATTGAAGCTGCCGTCGGACGCGACGATGTAGATGTTCCCTTGTGCGTCGATCGTGGGGGGCGCGCCGCCCTGCCAGAACGCGCCTCCGCCGCCGTGATCGGCGGGACCGAACACGTCGTCAACGGCCTGGTGCTGCGGGGTGGGATTGAACACCGCCACCCGCTGGAGCGATGCCGCGTCGTACGCCATGAGCCAGCCGTGATACAGGCCCCAGTCCGAGAACGAACCCCAGGCGATGAGAACCTTGCCGTTCAACAGGACAAGACCGGGACGCTGGTTCTGGAGCACCGGGTCGAACGGGATCTGGCCGTTGACCGAGCCGCGGCCGTCGCCCGGCACGCTGGCCTCGATCTTCATGCTGCCGGGACCGAAGTCGGCGCCCGTCTTGATGTCCACCGCGCGAAGCCACTGCTCGATGACTCCGGCGCGTTGAATCATGGTGACGAAATACATCGCGCCGGTACTGCGGTCGATTACCGGAGTGCCGGTGATGCCAATCTCGCCGCCAAGCGTGGTGCGCCCGCCGTAATTGTCAGGCGCCGGAGTGGAGTTGTTCTCGTTGTAGGTGCGCTGCCAGAGCAGCGCCGACGGGCCGCCGTTCGCGTCGAACGCGTAAATCGAGTTGTGCTCGGTCGCGACGAGAACCACGTCGTGCACGCCCTTGTCGCCCATGTTCAGTTGCGACACATAGAGAGGCTGCGCCACGACATAGCCGTCCACTTCGAAGCGCGCCCGCAACCCGAACTGTTGCGGATTCACGTTCTGCGGCGTCAGCTTCGTCTCGGAGCCGTACAGCCCTGCGCCCGAGGTGTCGCCCTTCCACATCAACACGCCTTGCAGGCCGCCAGCCCCGGTGGAGGGATTTTGGTTTGGATCGTCGGACTCGTTGGACGTACCCTGACCGCATCCGACGGCAAGACTCCAAATGAGCAGGCCCAAGGCTGCCAGACCCGTTGCACACTTACGTTTTCGTCCCAGAGAACCCATCACTCCGAGTGGGACATGCCAAACCGGGTTCTGAGTTGCCCGGCGGGTCTCACGGTTGCGGTCAAAGCAAAGATTTACGTGGAAATAAGGGCTACTCGCCCAAAACCTCAACCGAGGCGATGCGGTCGTTCCAGTTCTGGTAGATATCGCCGCGGCTGGCGATCTCGCGCAGGTCGCGGACGCTCGACCATATCTCCAGGTCGTAGCCATCGAACCCGGCGCCGTCGAAGACTTTCAGGTGCGCCCTGCCGTAAACGCGAACGGAAGAGACGCGCTTCGCCATGTTTTCGGGCAAAGCCTCTCGCTTTCCGGCTTCCAGGCAGAAGGACGCTCCCCGGTAGCGAGCCGCCTCGAATAAGCACGCGCCGTTCTCGGGCGGGTCCCGGTCGGTTACGGCACGGGCGCGACGTGCGTGCGGCTGGCGCGTGGGATTGTCGATTACCTTCAGGGAGAGGATGCGATCGTTCCACCCCACCGCGTCCTGCTGTTCGGCGGGCCTGCGCAGGTCGCTGACGCTGGTGGAGATGAGTACCTGCTGTCCCGCGTACCTCGCCGCCGAAAAGGCCTGCACTTCCGCTTTCCCATACAGCCGAACGGAAGATATCTTGCGGCTGAAGACTGCCGAGAGGGTGGGCAGGTTCTCGGCGACTCCAATGCAGAAGCGGTCGCCCTTGAACTCAGGGTTGGTGAAGAAACAAGCGCCGTTCCGCGGTATGCGGAACGACACCCATTGCGCTGCGGCGGGCGCCACGGTCGCGAGCAGCAGCACGAAAGCAAGGAGAGGCCGGCGAGTGCTCATGTTCTTACCGCGAGTTCTGTAGCGCTAACTCCCGCTCCGCCCGGTCCTTCAGGGTCGTCTGCTCGTAGGTATAACGAATACGGTGTATGACCGTGATCGTCGAGAGAACGGCGATGACCCAGAGCACGGGGGCCATGCTGTTGAACAACGCTCCAATGATGACCAGCACGATGCGCTCCGGGCGCTCCATGAAGCCGACCTTGCACTTCTCGATCAGGCTTTCGGCGCGCGCGCGGGTGTAGCTGACCATCACCGAACTGGTCATCACAAAGGCGACCAGCACGACGTAGAAGAAGCGGTTCGCGCGTGCGTAGTAGACGAGCAGTCCAAAAAACAGGGCAACGTCGCTGTAGCGGTCGATGACGGAATCGAAGAACCCCCCGAAATCCGTAACCTGGTTGGTGGCGCGGGCGACGCGGCCGTCCACCATGTCAAAGATGCCGGCGCCGATGATGACCAGCCCGGCGTAGAGAAACATGCGGGGCTGGTCGTTGTCGGCGCTGGCAAATCCGAAGAAACATGCGGCGATGATGTTGATGACCAGTCCGATGAAGGTCAGCACGTTGGGCGAGATGCGCGTCAGCGCAAGCCCATGCACGATCTTGTAGAGCAGAACCGCGGAGGCGCGCCCAACTGCGCTGGTCCAGGTCATCGCTTCTCGGAACCTTCCTGGCCGGACGGAACTTCGTCGTGGATCGTCCGGAGCTTCAAGACCTCCAGCTCGCGGTCCCCGTTCGGAGTCACGACCGTGGTCGTGTCGCCGACCTTCTTGCCCATCAGGGCGCGGCCAATCGGAGAGGTCGTCGAGATGAGTCCCTTGGTGACATCCGACTCTTCGCTGGTCACCAGCCGGTACTCGATCTCTTCTTCCTTCGTGTTGTCGTAAACGACCACGGTGGAACCCAGGGCCGCCCGGTCCTTCGGGATGTTCGACAGGTTGATCAACGACAGGTCGCCCATGCGCTTCTTGAGCTGCCCGAGGCGGGCCCGGACGAACTCCTGCCGCTGCTTGGCCATGTGGTACTCGGCGTTTTCACTGAGATCGCCGAGGGCTACGGCCTTTTTCAATTCCTTGGGAAGCTCGTGATTCAGCTCGTGTTCGAGCGCGTCGATCTCTTCCTGGAGCTTCCGTTTTACGTGTTCTGTCATGAACAGACCTACCTGCGGCTACGGCATCAGTGCCGAAAAAAAGAATGGCCAACATCAACAGATTATAACCAAGGAGCCGCCCATCCTGCTTCGGGGCGCGCGAGCGTGGCTCCTGCAACTGCCTTTTTGAGCAGGGATTTAGCATGTGTGACCGGGGTCACCGAGTGCACAATCCGTTAACACGTGATTGACGCTTACTGAAGTGCAAATCTATAATTGCTTAGTTCCCTTCTTCCCCGCTTGCGAGCGGGATCCGCATGAGTAATCCATCATTCAGCATCGGCGATAAAGTTGTTTACCCCAATCACGGCGTCGGCGTGATCGAGCAGATCAGCAGCCGCACGATCGGGGCTACGGTCGAAAAATTCTACCTGCTTCGTATCAAGTCCAGCAGCCTGAAGGTCATGGTGCCCTTCCACAACGTGGAGAGCGTCGGACTGCGGAAGGTGGTCAAGAACGGGGAAATCCAGAAGATCATGGAGTTCCTCATGGACGGGAAATGCGAGAGCCACGGGGACTGGAAGTACCGGTTCAAAGAGAACTCCGACAAGATGCGGACCGGTTCTCTGATGGAGGTAGCGATCGTCCTCAAGGGCCTGCTTAAGCTCGGCCAGGAAAAGCCGCTCAGCTTCCGTGAGAAGAAGATGCTGGAACGCGCACGGTTCCTGCTGGTTACGGAGCTGGCGATGGCCCGCAACTGTCCGGAAACCGACATAGAAGACGAGTTGCGCAAGGCGCTCCACAAGAGCAAGTTACGCTTCCCCGAAGTGGCAAGCCTCGAAGCCTGAGTACCTGAGTAGAGGATTCCGCCAGCACTCCAAGAACTCTCAGCACCGGGAACGCAGGATCGTTACAGCCTCTGTGCTCTCTCTGTGGTGTACGGTGTTGAAACTCGGGTTCAAACCTGCCGTTGTGCATTAGGCGTCTAAGCCGTGCATGTACGGAACCCTTCACATCTTTCGCCGGAACGTGGTGAACGGGGCGCCGGTCTTCCAGGTCAACTACACGTTTGGCGGCCGGAGCTTCGCCAAGGTCATCGACGGCGAACACGCCCTCCGCGACTTCCTCCTCGTCGGTGTCGGTTTGGAGCCGAAGGTAGTCGATGGAGTGTGGCACCAGATGTCCACAGGCAGCGCCACAGTGGACGACATCTCTTTGAGCGACAACGAGGCCATTGCCAACGGGATGATGGAAGCGCCCAGCGACTTCTAAAGAGAAGGCCCGGAGGTTCCGGAGGTTTCTAGAGTGAACCCTCCGGAACGGCCGTTCAATCCTCCAAGAGTTCAAACCTTTGGCTTATTCCCCCAGCCAGGCTCCGTAGGGCCGGAGCACGTCAACGTGGTCGAAAACGATCTTCATGGCGGCCGTGATCGGGACGGCGAGGATCAGCCCCATCGCTCCCCACAACCATCCCCAGAACAGCAAAGCGATCGTGATCGCCAGCGGATTGAGCTGAAGCCGTTTGCCGAGGATCTTCGGGTAAAGCACATTGAGCGCGAACAGGTGCAGCCCGAGGACGACGGCGAAGATCGCGAAGAAGATTTCCGCGTCAGCCTGCCCGATGCCCGACACCACGGGCGGCAAGAGTGCGAGGACTACGCCGAGGTACGGCACCAGCGTTAGAAATCCGCTGATGAAGCCGATGAAATAGGGATACGGGAGCCCCATCCACCCGAACGCGAGGGTGCTCAGAACGCTCACAAACAGCCCAACGATGACGTTGCCGACGATGAATCCGCGGATCATCGACGAGATCATCCCAAGCGTCACGTAGGCGGTGTTCCGGTGCTCGAACTTGAAGAGCATCACGGTCTGCGAGCGCACGTGCTCCTGCCAGCTCAACATGAAGTACACGAGGAACGGCACGAAGCTGGCGAGCAGGACAATCTCGGTCAGGTTCGCCGCCGTCCGGGAAAGCCAGTCCGTCCAATCGGGGGTCTGTCTGACCTTGACGGCCTCCCGGTCTTCCCTCGTGGCGGGCAGCACGCTTTCCGTCGTCTTCTGAATCTGCTCGGCGCGATGCCGGAAGCGCATCGCGATGCCGCGCACCTCCTCCGAATACTTCGGAAGCTGCTGGAGGAAATCAATGGCGCGGTTGTACGAAACCCACGTGACGCCGTACAGAACGATCACGAGCAATGTGACGGCGATGCCCGCGCCGACCGACTTGGGCATGCGGAAACGGCGCTCGCAGAACTCCACGATCGGCGCAAGCACGAACGCGATCAGCACCGAGACCATCAGCACGATCAGCACCAGTTGCGCGAAATACATCAGCGTCAAGGCGGCGCCAACCGCCAGGGTGGCGAGAGAAAACGTCTGGATGCGCGAGTTGCGACGCCGCTCGATTTCCACCGGCGTATTGCGATGGACGATGACTTCCGGCAGCCGTTCCGGGGCGGAGTTTGCCGCGCTCACGGAGTTCGAGAGCTCCTCGACGATCCCCTGGCTGTCACGTTCTCGATCCATCGCCTCGATCCTGCTGAGTTGGATGCCGCTTCCACGCGCTCGCATCAGGCTTTCACGCGAGAGTGGCTGCGGCGAGGCAAGTTGTTGCCTCTGCTCGGACTATACTTTGCGCGTGCCCCACGAAGAAACGGAAAACCAGCCCGCGCGCATCATGGCCCTTGACGTTGGTTCTAAGACCATCGGACTCGCGGTGACGGACCCCCTCGGCATCACCGCCCAGGGCATCGACACCATCCGCCGCAAGAACAAGCGCACGGACCTGGCCGCCCTCGAAGACGTAATCCGGCGCTACAACGTCCGCGAACTGGTGATCGGCTTGCCGCTGCGCATGAGCGGAGACGAAGGCCGCCAGTCCGGAAAAGCCCGCGAATTTGCGGAAATGGTGCGCGAACACTTCGAGCTGCCCGTCCATCTGTGGGATGAGCGCCTGACCTCGGTCGAGGCCAACCGGGTCCTGCGCGAGTCGGAAATGTCCATCCGAAAGCGCGCCGCAGTCGTGGATCAGCTCGCCGCCGTGCTCATCCTTCAGAACTTCATGGAAGCGAAGAAATCGCGGGAGAGCTTCTGAGCTTCTGAGCTGCTGAGCTACTGAGCTGCTAAGTCGCTAAGCTGGTGCCCCACATCTGATCGCGAAGCGAGCAAATGTGGGTGAACCCATCTCCCACGTTCGACAACCGAGGGCGGACGTGGGGCACCGAATCTTACGTCCCCTGTCTCAGCAGCTCAGTAGCTCAGCAGCTTAGTAGCTCATCTTTTCGTTCTCTTCACACACGGTGGCGGGCTACGCAGTCCCGGCGCTTTGTCCACGTACAGCACGCTGGCAATGTCATACCCCAGCTGATCGAGGCTCAGGACGATCCCCTTGGACGGATACTCGATGGTCTCGATGTGGCCGTTCTTGTCACGGTAAACCGGAGCGACACCGCCTTTCGGCGCGGCGCAATCGGCGCGGGAATAGTGCGCGAAGCGGTAGTCGGTGCCGAACCGCTTGTAGGCCGGCGTGCGAGGCAGGGCTACGCTCAGGCGTTCCGCGATCTGGGTGACGACCTTATCGCTCTTCCGAACCGTCACCTCGATGTCGCCTCCCAGCTCGCTCTTGTTCGCGTAGGTGTAAACAACGGCGGCGGTGTCGGACGAGGGTTTGGGCTCGCCTTCGGCGGGACCGAGAACGCGCTGGGCCTCGGTGAAATTCGACTTTCCAACCGTGAGTCCGCGGAAGGTGCCGGGACGCCACCGTTGGTTATCGGCCGCCGAAGCCGCGGTCGAGAGAAGCAGAAGCAGGGCAAGTACCAAACGGATATGCATCGTTTCGTGTGCGAAGGAGAACGGCGAAGCTGGTTTCTTGGATGCCGTTCCGTATCTTTGGTCCCTGCGGCGGCCCGGACGGCCGTCGTCGAGACACTCGCGGTCATCTAAACAGACGGTTCGGAAGAAGAGTCCGGCTGTTCGGCGGGCCATACCTTCCGCAGCACTGTTCTAAACTGTCCAGCAATGTTTCGTGCTCTGGTCCGACTCGTCATTCTATTCGTTGTTGCCGCCGCCGCATTCCTTGGCTGGGCGCTGCTGCTGCCGGTCAAGCCGCAACAGACCGAAATCCTGCTGTTCCCCCCTGGCTCCTCGACCGGCCGCATTGCAGACGATTTGAAGTCCCGAGGCGTCATCCGCAACGCCCAGGCGTTTCTTGCCCTGCGGTTCCTCCAGCCGGGACGAAAGTTGAAAGCCGGGGAGTACAAGTTTGACCGCGAAGCCACCGCCCTCGAGGTCTTCGATCGCCTCGCCCGCGGAGACGTTTACGCGCGAACGGTCGTCGTGCCGGAAGGCTTCAACATGTTCGATATTGCCAAGGCCGTCGAAGAAGCCGGCCTTGGCAGCGCAGAGGATTTCCTGAAGGTGGCGCGCACGGAGATGACGCTGGTCCAGCAGTGGGCTCCGCAGGCGCAATCTCTCGAGGGATACCTGTTCCCGGACACCTACCACTTCACCCGCACGCAGAACATGCGCGACATCGTTACGGCCATGGTGCGACGCTTTGAGCGAGAGGCGAAGACGCTGGGCATCTCCGGCGACGTGCATCGGCTCGTGACACTGGCCTCCATCGTGGAGAAGGAGACGGCGTCTCCGGAGGAGCGTCCGGAGGTCGCGAGCGTTTACTACAACCGCCTGGCGCGAGGCATGGGACTGGCCGCGGACCCGACCGTTGTGTATGCCGCGCTGCTCGAGGGGCGATACCGGGGAACGATCTACGTGAGCGATCTCCAGGCCGAGTCGCCGTACAACACCTACCGGCACGCCGGGCTTCCGCCGGGCCCGATCGCGAACCCCGGGCGCGCGTCGCTCGCGGCCGTGATGAACCCGGCGCAGACGAATTTCCTCTACTTCGTTGCCGTTGGAGACGGCAGCGGCCGTCATCGTTTCAGTGCAACCTACGGCGAACACGAGCGCAACGTGCTCGCCTACCGCAGAGCTGTCGCCGGAGCCCAATGATGGGCTCACGTTTGCCTCGCCGAGTGGTCAAATCATCAACCGGAGCCGGATTGAGAGTCCCGCGGCTTCGGTTGCCGACGGTTCAATCGCTATACTCGGTATGGTCATCTAACTGGTCCTCCTGCATGATCCGCACTCGATTCCTGATCGCGCTGCTCTGTCTCATGATGCTGGGCTCGACCGGGTGCCTGTTCCGCTCCCGCAGAGTGGAGTCCCGGCTCTCGACGGCGACCCTCATCACGGCCACCCAGCAGCAACTCATCGACTACATCAACACCGAAGCTGCGCGCATCCGGACGATGAACGCAACCGTGGACATCGGCACCGAGATCGGCGGACAAAAAAAAGGCAAGGTCACGGAGTACCAGGAGATCCGCGGCTACATCCTGGCCGAGAAGCCGGCCATGCTGCGCATGATCGGGCTCTTCCCGATTGTTCGGAACCGCGCGTTCGACATGGTGAGCAACGGGCAGGAGTTCAAGCTGTGGATTCCCCCGAGGAACCGGTTCATCGTCGGCAGGAATGAGGTCACGAAGGTTTCGTCCAACCCGCTCGAAAACCTGCGCCCGCAAGTGATCTATGACGCGCTGCTGTTGCGCGAAATCGATCCCGAGAGCGAAGTGGCGGTGGTCGAAGGCGCGACCCAGGTCGTGACCGACCCGAAAACGAACAAGGAAACCGACCAGGCCAACTATATCCTCGACGTCATCCGGCGGGACACGAAGGGCGACTGGTTCCTCTCCCGCAAGATCTACTTCGATCGCGTAAACCTGCTCCCCTACCGGCAGGTGATCTACGACCGCACCGGGAACGTCGCCACCGATGCTTACTACGGCGAGCGGCGGGACTTCGGCGGCCTGATGTTCCCCAAGGACATCATCATCCAGCGTCCGCAGGAGGAGTACACCATCCGCCTCGAGATGGTATCGCTCAAGCTCAACACGCCGCTCAAGCCCGAGCAGTTTGAACTGACGCAACCGGCCGGGGCGGAGCTCAGGGTGCTGAACGGGCCAGGCTCCGAGGCGGCATCCGGGAAGTAGCCGGCGGCTTCGAACCCGCGGCTCGAAGCTGGTATCCTCGAACCGATGAACAAGATGGTTTTTTCCAACCTGGTGCACCGGCCACTGCGGTCGGCGATCAGCATTGTTGCAATCGCGGTAGAGGTCACGCTGATCCTGCTGATCGTGGGTCTGTCGATCGGCATCATGAACGACTCGGCTGAGCGGCAGAAGGGCATTGGCGCGGACGTGATGGTCTCGCCGCCGGGTTCGTCGTTCATCAGCGGAATCACCGGGGCCCCGGTCTCCATCAAGGTGGCCGACCGCCTCCGCAAGCTGGAGCACGTCACGGCCGTTGCGCCGGTCGTCATGCAGTTGAACACGGCCGGAAACGTCGAGATCATCTACGGCGTCGATCTCGATCCGAATTCCCCGAACAACTTCAACGCCATCGGCAACCCGTTCCGGTTCCTTGCGGGTGGCCCGTTCCAGGGACCCGACGACATCCTCGTAGACGACTACTTCGCCTCGCAGAAGAACATCAAGGTCAACGACCGGGTCGAGCTGCTGAACCACACCTTCCGCGTCGCCGGAATCGTGGAGCACGGCAAGGGCGCGCGCAAATTCCTGCCGATCAACACACTCCAGGAACTGATCGGCGGACAGGGCAAGGCCAGCATGTTCTACGTGAAGCTCGACAACCCGGGCAATGCCGACGCGGTGGTCACGTCCGTCAGGCAGATCCCCGGCATGGAGAAGTACTCCGTCCGCTCGCTGGCCGAGTATCTGTCGCTGATGACCGTGGAGAACATGCCGGGCTTCGGCACGTTCATCAACATCGTGATCGGAGTGGCGATCATCATCGGCTTCATCGTGATCTTCCAGTCGATGTACACGGCGGTCATGGAGCGCACGCGCGAGATCGGCATCCTGAAGTCGCTGGGCGCCAGCAAGTTTTATATCGTCAACGTCATCCTTCGCGAGACGCTGGTGCTGGCCATAGCCGGCATCGTCGTCGGCATTCTGTTCAGCATGCTGGCCCGCGAAGGCATCCTTCAGAAGTTCCCGCTGATGCGGGTGATGATGACCGGCTACTGGATCTTCAAAGCCGCCATGATCGCCATCGTGGGCGCACTGCTTGGAGCCGTGTACCCGGCGCTGAAGGCCGCACAGAAGGACCCGATCGACGCTTTGGCGTACGAGTAAGGAAAGTGCGAAGTTTTGAAGGGTGAAGTGTGAACTGAGGGGCGGCGTTGCCGCCCCTTTTTCTTTCTTTAGACGGAACAGGCCTCGGGCGCTTCGCCTGGGGACCCCGGCCTGGGCTAAATACAAGCCCGGCCTCGCTCCGCTCGGACGGTTCGAAAGACATTCACGGGCCGTATTCGTCTAGCTATGCAGCAACTCGCTTCACACTTCACCCTCCAGACTTCGCTTCACCCTTCTCACTTCACACTCTCCCCGCCCTTCCACTTCAGCCAACCCTTGTGATACAACTTCCGCCGCTCTTCGGAGAGTGGCGTGGGGCCTCTCTCCTGCTTTGTTCATGTCGTAAATCACACATCCGAACGCGCCGTGTCCCCGCCTGCACGGCTGAGGAGAGTAGCTATGAGTACCGCCGCAATGCAGTTGGACCGCAACGTCGCCGAGTTTGTCGCGCAGCGCCGCAAGATGCTGATCAATGGCAAGTGGGTCGAAGCCGTCTCGGGCAAGACCTTCCCGACCTACAACCCCGCAACCGGCGAAGTTCTCGCGCAGGTCGCCGAGGGTGACAAGGCCGACATCGACCTGGCGGTGAAAGCCGCTCGCGCCGCCTTCGAAAAAGGACCCTGGCGCCGCATGACTCCGTCGCAGCGCGGACGCCTGATGTGGAAGCTCGCCGACCTGATCGAGCAGCATCTCGAAGAGTTCGCCGAGTTGGAGACGCTCGACAACGGCAAGCCGCTGACCGTGGCGCGGGCCGCCGATGTGCCGCTCGCCGCCGACCTCTTCCGCTACATGGCCGGTTGGGCCACCAAGATCGAGGGCAACACGATCCCGCTCTCGGTTCCGTACACGCCCGGCGCGCGCTACCACGCGTACACCGTCCGCGAGCCTATCGGCGTTGTAGGGCAGATCATCCCGTGGAACTTCCCGCTGCTGATGGCGGCATGGAAGCTTGGGCCGGCGCTGGCGACCGGCTGCACGGTCGTGCTAAAGCCGGCGGAGCAGACGCCGCTCTCCGCGCTGCGGCTGGGCGAGCTGATCATGGAAGCCGGCTTCCCCGAGGGCGTGGTGAACATCGTTCCGGGCTATGGCGAAACCGCCGGAGCCGCGCTATCGGCGCATCCCGACGTGGACAAGATCGCCTTCACGGGATCGACCGAGGTTGGCAAGCTCATCGCGCAGGCCGCGACCGGCAACCTCAAGAAGGTCACGCTCGAACTCGGCGGAAAGTCGCCGAACGTTGTATTGAAGGATGCCGATCTGGACATCGCGATCCCCGGCGCGGCCAGCGCCATCTTCTTCAACCACGGACAGTGCTGCTGTGCGGGTTCGCGCCTGTACGTGGAGCAGTCGATCTACGACAAGGTCGTCGAGGGTGTCGCCAGCGAGGCCAAGAAAATCAAGGTCGGCCCGGGACTCAACTCCGACACGCAGCTCGGGCCGCTGGTTTCCGAGGAACAGTTGAAGCGCGTTACGGGCTACATCGACGCCGGCTTCAAAGAGGGCGCCAAGGCGCTTACCGGCGGCAAGAAGCTCGGCGACAAGGGATACTTCGTCGAGCCGACGGTGCTGGTGGATACGAAGCACACGATGACCTGCGTGCAGGAAGAGATCTTCGGGCCGGTGGTCGCGGCAATCCCGTTCAAGGATCCTTCGGAACTGATGACGCACGCGAACGATACGGTGTACGGACTCGCCGCCGGCATCTGGACCCGCGATATCAGCAAGGCGCACGCGGTGGCGAGCGAGTTGCGCGCCGGAACCGTGTGGATCAACTGCTACAACATCTTCGACGCGGCCCTGCCGTTCGGCGGATACAAGCAGAGCGGCTGGGGACGCGAGATGGGTCACGAGGCCCTGGAACTCTATACGGAGACCAAGGCAGTGTGCGCCCGCATCGGGTGATCGCTGCTCGAGTGTTCTCCGCACAATCGAGGCAGGCCTTCGGGCCTGCCTCTCTCGTTTGTGTTTAGAATCCTCGCGTGACTCCCATCGAAAAAGCGCGGAACCTTGGGCCGGTGTGCGCCGCGGAATTCGCCACCATCGGCATTCACTCGCTTGAGCAGATCGTGGAACTCGGGTGGGAAGAGGTTATGGTGCGATGGGTGCAGGCCTATCCCGAACGCGCAAACCTGAACGCTGCTACTGCCCTGATCGGCGCGATCGAGGATGTGGACTGGCGCAAGGTCCGGCCCAGCGACAAGGCTGCCGCGCGGCAACTCATATCGGAATTGAAGCTCGGTCGCCTCTGATCTTGGGCGTTTCGTCGGCGATCATGTCGCAGAACTGCTTTTCCATCCTCAGTGGCGAACCCGTCGTGCGCACGCGCATCGAAGCCCCAAGCGCACCGGAACAAAAACTCCCGTCAGCCATGATCGCGTGATCGCCGATCACGTCTCTGCTCACTTCAGACAAACTCTTCGCAAGGAGCCGCTTCGATGTATTTCCACGATTCCCGGTTACAGTTCCCCGTCCGCGTAAATAACCCCAATCCGATGTACGCCAGGATGCTCCAGCAGGCCATCGGCGGCGTGGAAGGCGAGATTCGCGTCTGCCTCCAGTACTTCTTCCAGGCCTGGGGCAGCCGCGGTCCCAAGAAGTATCGCGACATGCTGCTGGAGACGGCCACGGAAGAAATCGGCCACATTGAGATGCTCGCAACAGCCGTAGCGCTGAACCTGGAGGGCGCTCCGATCGACCAGCAGGACGAGGCGGCCAAGGACAAGATGGTCTCTGCCGTGCTCGGCGGCATGAATCCCCGGCACATTCTCTCCACCGGACTGGCGGCCACGCCGGAGAACAGCAACGGAGTGCCATTCAACTGCTCGCACGTTTACGCCAGCGGAAACATCGCGGCCGACATGCTGGCCAACGTCACGGCCGAGGCAAGCGGCCGCGTGCTCGCCTGCCGGCTCTTCGACGCGACCGACGATCCCGGCATGCGCGACATGTGGCGCTTCCTCATCGCGCGCGACACCATGCACCAGCAGCAGTGGATGGCAGTGATCGAGGAGCTGGGCGGATTGCAGGAAGTGATGCCGATCCCGAACAGCTTCGACCAGTCGCAGGAGAATACCGAGTTCAGCTACGCGTTCGTATCGACGCGCGTCAATGGCGACTCGCAGGCCGTCGGACGTTTCACCGAGGGTCCGAGCCTGGACGGCAAAGGGACGTTCCATCGCAGGAAGATCGAACCGATGGGCGATGAACCCAAGCTCGCGCCAGCTCCGGCGCGCGGCTATGCGCAGCGCGAACAGACGGAAGGCATGATCGACATGTTGAAACGGAAGATCGCGTAATTGAGACAGGAGCACAGAAGGCAGGCCGAGGGGCCTGCCTTTTGCTACCTGGCAAGTTTGCGCTTGAGTGAGAGATAGAACCCCATGGCGAACACCAGAAGAAGCATCAGCCAAACCGTTGGCGCTCTACTGTAAAAGACGAAGAAGCTGACGATGTCTATGCCAACCTGTGAGCCGGCAGGGGCGGTGATCCATGCAAACCAGGCATACGCCACGATGTACGCCAGGGTGGTCACGGCGAGCACACCTAAAATGCCCGATAAGAATCCCTGCACGAAGTTCCTGACGTGAGTGAGGATCATCCCGCCTCCCCGATCGCCAGCGCGATCACTACAATGGCATGCATGGTACGCCGGCTTGCGATTGCTGTCTTCGTCCTCGCCGTTTCTGCCGTGCTGTCGGCGCAGACGTTGGAAGATACCATCCGACGCAACCTGCGCGGCCAGCTCCTGACATTGAAGCGCCCCACACTTGGCCGGAATCTGGAGTTTGCGAGCGATGGCGCGGCCCTGAACGGTTCGCGCGGAATCGCGGGAGTGGACGACAGCTTCAGGGTGGATGACATTCTCTGGGCCGGAACGTACATCGTCATCAACGGACATCGAGCGGTGCGAATGTACGTCGAGTCGAAGCCCGGTGAACCGGGGCCGAGCTTCGGAGTGCTTAACCAGCCGGTTAAGGTGGCGATTACGTTCGCCACGCAGCCCTCCAACTTTCCGGAATTCATGAAGATCATGGCGCAGGTGTTCGCCGAGCAGAGGCCCTCGGCGCAGCCGGCGTGCGCTCCCGAAGAGTTTGACGCCTGGAGAACAGGAGTCGCTACGCCGAAGCCGCCGGGCACTGTCGAGTCCGCAAATCCCGAGGCGCAGCTTGGATGCATGCCGACCGGCGGGACGGGCTGGATTCCAGATGGCAAGAGCGTCGTTGAGGCGCAGGCAATCGAGAAGGCCGAACCCGTGGGGCTGTGGAAGAGGCGGAAGGGGATGATGGGTGCGGTGTTTGCAGTCCGCGTGTCGGCGGAAGGGGCAATCACCGATACGGTAGTGCTGCAGGCCAACGACGACCAGTTTGTTTCCGCGGCGATCGACGCACTCCGCAGGTGGAAGTTCAAACCTGCCGAGAAGGAAGGCAAGCCGGTCCCCGCGCTGGTCAGGGTTGGAATGGAACTGACGCTATAACCCTGTGTGTCAATACAGCCGGAAATTCACTTCCACGCTGACTCGAACAGCAACCGGCTCGCCGTTTCGGGTAGCAGGTTTGAAGCGCCAGCGTTTCACCGCCGCGATTGCCTTTTCATCTAGTCCGAACCCAAGTGGTCTCAGGATCTGGATATCTCTCGGACTTCCTTCTTTATCGAGGATCACGCGAAGCACACTGCTCCCCTGATACTTCGCGCGTTTTGCGTACGCGTCATAGCTGGGATCCGGTGTTGAAATGGGCTTCGGCGGCCTTACGGTGCCATCGGCGTTGGCAATCTGTTGTTCGAAGGGGATTACGGATTCCAGATACGAAGAAACGGCTTTCTCGTCCCAATCCTTCGCTCCCGACTGTTCCCAGTAGTTGAGGAACCCCTTCCAATACTCGGGCACGTGATCAGAGAGCACCTCAGAGGCCGTCACGAACATGCGTTGGACGATGACGGGCCAGTCGGAGTCGTCCCGGTCGATGACGATACGAACAGGCTGTCCCCGCGTGAACTTCTGCTCCATCTTAGCGCCGGCTACCCGAAACGTAACGACGACTTGAGAGCCGGTGAGTTCGATCGCACTTGAAGTGACTGTGACTTTGTCGATTTCAATTACGCCATCCGTCGTCCAAGAAGTCTCTTTGACGGAGCGGACGCACTGTCCCTTTGCGTCGAAGTAGATGCGAGGACCGGGGCAAGGGTGTTTCAGGAAGACCAACTTCTTTGCCAGGGCTTCGTTCAGCGCCGCCTGAAGCTCCTGATCGTTGGGTGCTTGCGATTGAGCTGTGCAGAGTGCCGCTACGGCGCATGCAATCAGCAGTTGCTGCACAACAGATCGTGCGAATCGGCGCAAACTGTCCTCCCGTGAGCTAAATCTGGAGCAAAGTAGCACAACTGCGTTACAATGGCAGTGAGCCAAAGCTCGGAGAGGGCTGGTGTGTGTCTTTGCTGCATTGACATGCAGCTCTGGCTTACGCTAACCTTTGGTCTTTCGGCTGTCCTGCGGTAGCCCGCCTGACGGTCCCCGTCGTGACCAAGTTTGAAGCTGGTTCTGCTGACGGGCGTAACCCCTCACTCGGAGAGTGATAGGTCCCGGATCAAAGTCCTGGGGGCCGATGGGGTCTCATCGAAGCCTAAGCTTGATGAGTGCTTGCCTGGCACATGCCGGGTGGGATGGACCGAGCGGTCTTCTCAGCGGTTTTTACATTCAGGGAGAGTTTGGAATGTCTACGTATTTCCCTAAGGGGGAGATTGCGCGCAAGTGGTATGTGGTGGATGCCGACGGGCAGACGCTTGGCCGTCTGGCTTCGCGCGTGGCGCGCATCCTCAGCGGCAAGGACAACCCCCGTTACACGCCGTTCCTCGACACCGGCGATCACGTCGTGGTGATCAATGCCGGCAAGGTGAAGCTGACCGGGCTGAAGTCGCAGTCCAAGGTCTACCGCCACTACACCGGTTTCCCGGGCGGCTTGAGAGAAGAAGAGTTCGTCAAGCGCATGGAGCGCAAGCCCGAACTGGTCGTGCAGGAAGCGATCGAGGGCATGTTGCCGAAGAGCAAGCTGGGCAAGTCGATGGCGAAGAAGCTCAAGGTTTACCGCGACGACAAGCACCCGCACGTGGCGCAGAAGCCGGAAGCGGCTGCCGCGGCCACCAAGTAAGTTTAAGGATTTAGATACTCATGGCTGATCTGGTTCAGTATTACGGTACGGGGCGTCGCAAATCGAGCGTGGCCCGCGTGTTCCTTCGCCCGGGCTCGGGCAACTTCACGGTCAACGGCAAGCCGTATGACACGTATTTCGTAACCGACGCGCAGCGCATCGTCGCGAAGCAGGCGCTGGTGCTGACCGAGACGTCGAACAACTTCGACGTGGTCGCCACCTGTGTTGGCGGCGGCGTCACCGCGCAGTCGGGCGCAGTCCGCATGGGCCTTGCCCGCGCTCTCCAGGAGTTCAACCCTGAGTTGCGCGCCAAGATGAAGGCCGAGGGCTTCCTGAGCCGCGATGCGCGCCAGAAGGAGCGCAAGAAGTACGGCCAGAAGGGCGCCCGTAAGCGCTTCCAGTTCAGCAAGCGCTAGTTTCATCGAGGCTCCGAGCCTGCACCGGCTCGGAGCTTTGTGCTGTTCGGGGTTTTGGGCTTTGGTTGATCGCGGCGACACCGGTCGTCGCGCCGCACTATTCAAGTTCGTCCGCGCGCTGTTTAGTTCCGGCGGCGCTGGCGGGCGCAGTGGCACCCGGGACTTAATGCTTCTCGCACCCGTTTCGGTTCAGATCGGGGCGGGCACGGGAATGAATCCTGAGCCGTCGCGGGCCGCAGGCCCGCCTTCGGAGCGCCCAGCGCGCACCCGTCGCGGGCCATCGGCCTGGCGGTGAGGGATGCAAACCAATTAGGGGGTTAAGTGGCTAACATCACGATGAAGGAGTTGCTCGAAGCCGGTGTTCACTTCGGGCATCAGACCAAGCGCTGGAACCCGAAGATGAAGGAATACATCTTTGGCGAGCGCAACGGGATTTACATCATTGACCTGCAGAAGACGCTGAAGATGTTCAAGGAAGCGTCGAAGTTCGTGCAGGAACTGGCGTCCGACGGGAAGCTGATTCTCTTCGTGGGCACGAAGCGCCAGGCGCAGGACGCGATCGCGGAAGAGGCGACGCGCTGCAGCCAGTTCTACATCAACCAGCGCTGGCTGGGTGGACTGCTGACCAACTGGGTCACCGTCCAGAAGTCGGTGAAGCGGCTGAAGGAACTCGACGACATGGCCACCGATGGCCGGTACGAGCTGCTGCCGAAGAAGGAAGTTGTGAAGCTTGAGCGTGAGCGCAAGCACCTGCAGGCCAACCTGGCCGGCATCAAGAATCTGAGCCGCCTGCCCGACGCCCTGTTCGTGATCGACTCCAACAAGGAACAGATCGCGGTGAAGGAAGCCCGCAAGCTGGGCATCCCCGTCGTGGCCGTGGTTGACACCAACTGTGACCCGAGCGAAGTCGATTACGTGATCCCCGGCAACGATGACGCGCTGCGCGCGATCCGCCTGTTCGCGTCGAAGATCTCGGACTCCGTGGTCGAAGGCTCGCAGTTCGCGACCGACAAGCAGATGGCGGAAATCGCCGGTGCTGTCGCCGCCACCGAGCAGCCCGAGGCGGAAGCTCCCGTGGCCGAAGCCGCTGCCGCCGCCGTTGGCGAAGACGTGAGCATGGAAGACGTGCTCGGCAAGGGCGTTCGCAAGGCTCCCGAGAGCGATACCACCGAGACGCTGGATCAGTTGGAGACTCGCTAAGCGCGAGATCGTCGATTCGTTCGACAGGTAGTTCCTGACCCGCGCTGACCAACGGCGCGGGTCATTTTGTAAGGGTGCATCCCGGAGCGACGGGCCCAGGCCCAAACCAGGTTCTATTACCGAAGAAAGGTCTCATCGAAATGGCAGAAATCACCGCAGCACTGGTGAAGGAGCTCCGCGAAAAGTCGGGCGCTCCCATGATGGATTGCAAGAAGGCCCTGACAGAGGCCAATGGCGATATCGAGCAGGCGGTCGTCCTGCTGCGCAAGCGTGGTGTCAGCGTGATGGAAAAGAAGTCCGGCCGCGCCACCAAGGACGGCGCCGTGACCAGCTATATCCACGCCGGCGGCAAGATCGGCGTGCTGTTGGAAGTCAACTGCGAGTCCGATTTCGTCGCTCGCACCACGGAGTTCCAGACGCTGGTACACGACATCGCGATGCACATCGCGGCCGTTGACCCGCGCTTCATCCGCAAGGAAGACGTTACGGCCGAGGCGTTCGACAAGGAAAAGGACATCTACCGCGCCCAGGCAGCCGCAACCGGCAAGCCTGCCCCGGTGATCGAGAAGATTGTCGAAGGCAAGATGGCGAAGTTCTACGAAGAGGTCTGCCTCCTCGAGCAGCCCTTCATCAAGGACCAGACGATCTCGATCAACCAGCTGATCGCCAGCGTGGTGGGCAAGCTGGGCGAGAACATCACGGTTCGCCGCTTCGCCCGCTTCAAGGTCGGCGAATCGGCCGAGACGATCGCCGTCACCAAGCCGCAGGTGCAGGAAGCGGCGGCCGAGTGAGGTCTTAGACTTTCGCCAGACTGGCAGCCCGGAAGATAAGGACGGGGCGGATTGTTTCCGCCCCGTTTCCATTCGCCGCAAGGGTCGCGGGCGGGGACGCCTGCGCTACACCGCGAGGCCCCTCTCCTCCGCGGGCGGGGACGCCCGCGCTACACGCAAACGCTGAAGGTGTGGCGCGGGCGTCCCGCCCGCGGACTCCCAGACGCGCAAATTCTCAAGTGAGACCAAGGTCGTCACGGATCCAGCACCAGGCGTACTGGGAACTATCGCTCACGATCCCTCTGCGCACCGGATTCTCTGCCAGGTAACGAGCCGCCGAGACCAAGGCGTCGCCTGATCGAAGGACGTGGTCGTAACTCTCGGCCTGCCACACAGGTCCTCTCCGCTTCAGCATTGCGTTGATCTGGTGTGCGGATACGCTCTTGATGCCCTGCATGATTCTCCGTACAGGACAGGCGCTGCCATCCTCCAGAATCGCAGGAGTGAGTAACAGGTGTACGTGCTCGGGCATGATGACCGCCGCATGCAGTTCGTAGCGCTTGCCGTTTCCCCAGAGGCATTGCCGGAGCACCACGTCGCGTGATTCCGGGCATAGAACAGCCCGTCCGAGGGTGGCGAACGTTATCATCACGGCTCCGCCACGGCCCTGCATGTGTGGGAGCCGACGGCGATAGTGGTACTCGGTGAAATCGAGCATTCGCATCAACATGCAGGAACGATTCAGGCTCGCGATGTGATTGAGAGCACGTGTGAGCGTGAGAAGAGCCGCGGGCGGGACGCCCGCGCTACACCGCGAGGCCCTCTCTCCGCGGCGGGACGCCCGCGCTACACCTCCCTGTTACACTTATCGGAACGCCTATGCCTGCTCCTATCTATAAGCGCATCCTGTTGAAACTCTCTGGTGAAGCCCTGGCAGCCGATAAGGGATTCGGCGTCGATAACGACCGCGTGTTCGAGATCGCGGAGGAAGTCGCGGAGGTCTCGCGGCTCGGAGTGGAGTTGGGAATTGTTGTCGGCGGCGGAAACTTC
>DASPLH010000118.1:0-9411 GCA_035627675.1 Clostridia bacterium | reverse complement strand
GGAACCCCTATGCCGAAACTTAAGACTCACAGCGGCGCCGCCAAGCGCTTCAAGAAGACAGGTACGGGCAAGGTAAAGCGTGGTCACGCTTTCCAGCGCCACATCCTGACTTCGAAGCCGACGAAGCGTAAGCGCCAGCTCGACATGGCCGGCATGGTCGATAAAGCCGACCAGCCAAAAGTAAAGAGGATGATCCCTTACTAAGGGATCTCCCGCCGCCCGGCAATGGACCGGGCAGCGTAACCAGGGCCCCCGGTTTCCGGCGTGGTCCACAGCGTGTGAAGAGGCCAAAGGCTCACACCTCCTGCCTCCAGCCGCTGAATACCTGATCGAAAACGGAGCAAGCAATGCCTCGCGTAAAACGTGGTACAAAGCGCCGCCAGAAGCGTAAAAAGCTACTAGACCTGGCGAGTGGTTATTTCCTAACAAAATCGAAGCTCTACCAGGCAGCACAAGAGGCCGTGCAGCGCGGACTGAAGTTCGCCTACACCGGCCGCAAGCAGAAGAAGCGCCAGTATCGCGCGATCTGGATCGTGCGCATCGGCGCCGCTGCCAAGCTGAACGACATGAGCTACTCGGCGTTCATGAACGGCCTGAAGAAGGCCGGCATCGAACTAGACCGCAAGGTCCTGGCCGACATCGCCGTCAACGATCCGGCAGGCTTTACCGCGCTTGTGCAGCAGGCCAAAGCGGCCACTGCCGCACAGGCATAAACAAAGCCGCACGCGCCCGCAGGAGCAGCAAGCTCCGCCCGAGAGTATGGGAATCCAAAGGCCTCTCGGCAAAGGACCTCCTTCAGGCGCGGTCGATCGTTAAGATCAAAGCCACGGATTAGCACGGATGTTCACGGATTACCTAAATCCGTGTCGGTCTGTGCGAATCCGTGGCTTTCGCCATTTGAGAGACCCGGTGTGCGGGCGAGACGCCCGCGCTACACCGCGCCCCCCCACTGGTACGCGCCACACTCGTGGTAGAACTGGCAATCGAGAACTGCACTCATGTATACCGTTCCGAAGCTCGAAGATTACTCGCCCGAAGCGCTGGACCGCGCCACACAGGAACTGCTCTCCGCCCTTGAACAGGAGTCGGCCGCGATCACCGGCGCGAAAGCCTGCGAGGACTTCCGCAACCGCTGGATGGCGCGGAAGAACGGCATCCTCACCCAAGTTAACGACACGTGGCTGAAGGCCGCTCCCGGCCCTTCGAAGCGCGAAGTGGGCCAGAGGGTCAACGCCCTCAAGCAGAAGGTTGAGGAGCGCGTCGCGGCAGTCGAAGAGCAGATGTCGGGCTCGGCGTCCGAAGCGAAGCTCAAGGCCGAGACGCTCGACATCACCCTTCCCGGCATTCAGCGGGCGTACGGCGTGAAGCACCCTGTGTTGCAGGTGCTCGATGAACTCATCGATGTGTTCGTCAAGATGGGATACTCGGTCGCGGAAGGTCCCGAGGTCGAGAGCGACTACTACAACTTTGAGGCCCTGAACTTCCCGCCGAACCATCCGGCGCGCGACACGCAGGACACGCTGTTCATCGCAAACCAGGAGCGGCGTCCGCAGCGCGATCGCCTGCTGCTGCGCACGCACACGTCTCCGGTGCAGATCCGCTCGATGGAGCAGTTGAAGCCGCCGGTGCGCGTGATCTGTCCGGGGAAGGTGCATCGCAACGACGCTCCGGACGCGACGCACTCTCCGGTCTTTCATCAGATCGAAGGCCTTTGCGTGGACACCAACATTACGTTCGCTGACCTGAAGGGCACGCTCGAGCACGCGATGAAGTCGCTGTTCGGCAACGACGTAAAGACGCGCTTCTTCCCGTCGTTCTTCCCTTTCACCGAGCCGAGCGCCGATATCGCGATCAGTTGCCCGTTCTGCGGCGGCAAGGGATGCCGTCCGTGCAAGCAGAGCGGCTGGATCGAGTTGCTGGGCGCCGGAATGGTGGACCCGAATGTCTTCGGGTTCGTCGGCTACGACCCGCAGAAGTTCAGCGGATTCGCCTTCGGCATGGGCGTGGAGCGGCTGGCGATGATGAAGTACGAGGTGGACGACATCCAGCAGTTCTTCTCCGGCGATATGAGGTTCCTGAGGCAGTTTGCTTAGCAGTTCCCGGTTCCCGGTTCCGAGTTCCCGGTTTGTTTTGAACCACAGAGACACCGAGGCACTGAGGCCGGAGAATTTGTATCAGGGCACGGCTTAAGCCGTGCCGCGAATGCGGCAAGAACAAGCGGCTTTGGCCGCTGCGGGTGACCGACAACGAACGGCCACCGACTGGCGACTGACCATGAAGATTTCTGTGAACTGGATTCGCGATTTTGCATCTCCCGCTGTGGATGACCGCCGCATGGCCGACGACCTGACTGCCGCTGGCATCGCAGTCGAGGGCTTTTACAACGACGGCACGGACTTCTGCTACGAGGCGGAGATCACGACCAACCGCGTCGATGCCATGAACCACTACGGCGTAGCCCGCGAGGCCTCGGCCATCTACGATCTCGAACTGAAGGCGGTCGAGCCGCACGTTGTGGAGCAAGCGGCTGTCCCGGCGTTCCCCATCGAGATCGAAGACTCGCAGGGATGCGCCCGATATACGGCGCGAGTAGTGCGCGGAGTCAAGATCGCGCCTTCGCCAAAGCACATCGCTCACCGGCTCGAACTGATCGACCAGCGGCCAATCAGCAACGTGGCGGACGCGACGAACTACGTGCTCAACGAGATCGGCCAGCCTACGCACGCTTTCGACCTCGACCGCATCGAGGGCGGCAAGATCGTGGTGCGTCGCGCCAAAGACGGTGAAACGCTCAAGACGCTCGACGGCCTAGAGCGCAAGCTCACCCGCGACGACCTGGTCATCGCCGATGCCGTAAAGCCGCTGGCGCTTGCGGGCATCATGGGTGGCGAGTCGTCGATGATCACCGAGGCGACGAAGAACGTCCTGATCGAATCGGCGTGGTTCGACCCGGCAACGATCCGCCGCACGGCCCGCAGGCTGGGCATGCACACCGATGCCTCGCATCGGTTCGAGCGCGGCGCGGACTTCGGCATCACACCTCTGGCATGCGCGAGGGTCGCGCAGTTGATCCAGGAGAGCGCCGGCGGTGAAGTCAGCCCAGTAAACGACGCAGTTGCGCGACAGCTGGCGTTCCCGAAGATCAACCTTCGGCGTTCGGAAGTCGCACGAATCCTCGGCGCCGACATCCCCGAGCAGGAGATCGGGCGCATCCTGCGCCGGCTGGGCTTCGGCGTGACGCCGGGACGTTTCGCGGCCTCGGCGGCAACGACCGGGACCTCCGGCCCGACGGCAACGGCCGGCGTCGGCGGCACGGGCGCGGCCGTGGCTGAGTCGGTTGCGGACTTCGTAGTGCAGGTCCCGAGCTGGCGTCTGGACGTTGAGCGCGAAATTGATCTCATCGAGGAAATCGCGCGCATCTATGGCTACCTTAAGCTGCCGAGCACCCTGCCGTCGTTCGCGGGCGCGGTTGTTGAGTTGCCCACGGCCAGGAAGCAGGCCGCGATGCGCGAACGCCTGCTGGCGATGGGATACAACGAGTCCATCTCCTCCACCTTCGTTTCGCTGGAGGAGGCGAAGCACTTTGGCGGCGAGCCTGTCCGCCTGGCCAACCCGCTGAGCGAAGAAGCGGCGTACATGCGGACTTCGCTGGTGCCCAACCTGATCTCGCAGGTCGCTTACAACCTGAACCGCGGGACCACGGACGTCCGGTTATTCGAGGCTGGGCACATCTTCGAGGCGCAGGGCGAGAAGGTGGATGAGCGTTCGCGGATCGCCTTCGTGGCGACCGGAAACGCGCTCGAGAGCGGAGTGCACGGCAAGCCCGGGGCATACACGTTTTTCCACCTCAAGGGCGAGGTGGAGCAGTTGATCGGCGAGTTCGACGCGAAGTCGATCTACTACGACCGCCACGTACCGGAGTATTACCATCCGGGCCGCTCGGCGCGCGTGGTGGTCGATGGGATGACGGTGGCACGGTTCGGGCAAGTGCACCCGGACCTTGCGGCATCGCGCAAATTGAAGCAGGACGTCTTTGTGGCAGAGTTGATTTCCGAGCGGCTGTTCGCGCACAACCTCCGGCTCCCGCGCTACACGCCGGTCCCGCGCTTCCCTGCCGTGGAGCGGGACTTCTCGTTCCTGCTGCCGGAAGGAACGGAGTTCGAGCGCATCAAGAGCACGGTGGAGGCGCTGAACATTTCCGAGATGAAGGCGCTGGAGCCTGCCGAGATATTCCGCGGTGGCTCGCTGCCGAAAGATCGCTATTCGTTGCTGTTGCGCGCGCGCTTCCAGTCCGCCGAGCGCACCTTGCGTGACGACGAAGTCAGCACATGGTCGCAGCAGGTCATCAAGGCCGTGGAAACACTCGGCGGAACGCTGCGGGCGTGATTCAGCTACTGAGCTGCTGAGGTACTGGGCTTCGGCCTCGCGCGGCTGGAGATACCGCCGCGCTCGGGCTGAAGCCGTTCATTTTGCCGGTACCCAGGGCTTTTCGCTTCGCGAACGCCCTGGGCTAAAGCAAACGCGGCCTCGCTTCGCTCGGACGCTCTTGGTGCTACGAAGTCGCCAGTCGACCACAGCAGTCGTGGGATCCGGAGTTCACACCGGTCAGACGTCATCGCGTTTCCAGCCCCTCAGTACCTCAGCACCTGAGCACCTCGGGGAGGGGCGTTAAACTCGAGCCGCTAGCTTTCGACGCAATCGCAGGTTTCCACAGCAGCACGCTGTATACTGCGCTGTAACTCAACACCCCGAGGATGTGGCTGATGTCTGTAAAAGTTGAGAGCGAGCTTGTCGTGGAAGGTTCCCCCAACGAATTTCTGTCCCTCGAAGAAAAAATCTACCGCACAATTGAGCTGTTGAAGACCGCGCGTGACGGCAGAGCCGCCGCGGAGCGCGATCTGGCCCGCGTACGTGAGCAGCTGGAATCGCGCGAAGAAGAGGTCGACTCGCTCAAGTCCGAGCTGGTCGCCCTGAAGCGCGAGCGCGAGGAAGTCAAGGGTCGAGTCGAGAAGATGCTGGCGCAGATGGATTCGATCATCGCCGCCGAGCAGTAAGCAAGGGGGAGCACAGTGAGCCAATCGAACGGCAGTATTCGGGTTGAGATCTATGACCAGACCTACAACCTGCGTGGGTCGGACGCCGAGTACATCCAGATGTTGGCTTCCATCGTGGACGCGAAGATGCGCGCCGTTGCGGAGCATACCAGCACGGTGGACTCGCTCCGCGTCGCGGTGCTGGCAGCCCTCAACATCGCCGACGAATACATCACGCTGAAGACGAAGTACGAGTCGGTGTCGTCGGAATACACCGAGCGTGCTTCGCACCTGCGCAACGCGCTCGATTCGGCGCTGAACGAGGTCATGGCCGACCGTCGCGTCGGTTAAAGCAGAGATCGAGCGAAAAAATCTGGGTACGGCTATGAGCCGTACCCTTTTTGTTTTGCCCACGATCTACTCGGAGCGGAGCGCAACCCTGGATCGGTCCCGGTCGCCCGCCCGGTGTGTAGCAACAAGCGTTCTCCGCACGCGGCAGAAGCAGAGCAGGCGGCCGCGCCCGGCCTCGGGCCGCTGGCCCGGCAATCCCAAGCCAAGTGCACCCGGGGGCGCGGCTCGCAACCACCGGACTCTAAGCAGAATTGGCGTGAGCAGAACCCGGGGTGTATCCGATTTCAGAGCCAGCCTGTCCGCGTGCGGAACCAGAACCGGAAATGGCGGCAGACGCAAATATGGTTCCAACAATTTTGTCCGCAGCTCTTGCGCTACTAAGACCAGCCCCATAGCATCTAAACCTGCAAGCCGACCTGCGAAGTTGGTGAAGAGTGGATTACACCACTGCTGAACCTATACCTTAACTTCGGGAGCCCGACTCGAACATTGGTCTGGTGAGCTAATCCCCAGTCGGATAGGCCTAAAGGACCACGGAGGGCACCCACCTGGTGCAGGGGTTCACAGGACCCCCACTCGCACGGCCAAGCGGGCGGCTTGAACGCAATCGTAAATAGCAAACGCGGGCAGACTGCCCGCGTTTTTGTTTGTACTGGACTCCACAGGAAGCTGGCAGCCAGCGATGGGAGCTCCTACTGCCCATCGGCCGGCTGCTTCGAGGCCGACGCCAGCTTGATGCCGCTCAACCCGCCGACGTAGCGCTGGACGCCCTTGTAGAGCGCGTCGGCGATCTTCTGACGGTACTCTGGCGATTGCAGTCGGCGTTCGTCCGAGGGGTTGCTGACGAACGATATCTCGGCCAGGATGCTGGGCATATTGGCGCCGATCAGCACGATGAACGGGGCTTTCTTCACGCCCCGGTCGCGGAGCCCCTTATCCTTGAGCGTCAGGGTCTGCACCATCGAGCGTTGCACGTCGTTGGCGAACTCGCGCGACTCCTCGATCTTCTCTTTCATCGCGATCTTCTTCACCAGGTCCTGCAGTTCGTGGATCGACTTCTCGCTCACGGCGTTTTCGCGCGCGGCAACTTCGAGCGCGTCTGCCGAACTGGTGAAGTTCAGGTAATAGGTCTCCAGTCCGCGCGCCGAAGCATCCTGGCTGGAGTTCGCGTGTATGGAGATGAAGAGGTCGGCCTGGTGCTTGTTCGCGATGCCTGTGCGGGTCTCCAGAGGGATGAAGGTGTCGTCATCACGGGTCAAGACCACGTCGGCTCCCATGCGGCCCTCCAGCAGGCGCCGGAGGCGCATGGCGACGTCGAGCACGAGGTCTTTCTCAAGCAGGCCGCTGGGGCCGATGGTGCCCGTGTCGTGTCCGCCGTGTCCGGCGTCAACCACGATCTTTCCTATTTTCAGTCCCAGGGCGCGGATCAGCGAGCGCTCTCCGTTCGAACTCGGACGCGCCGAGTGAATCTCCGGGTACGTTTTCTTCTTCGCCGTCTTCACCGAACGCTTCTCGGGAGCGCGTGGAGCGACCACCTGAACCGTCGGTTCAGACGTCGGGCTTTCGGTGGCCTTCAGTTCGGGGCCCTTGAGGTTCGCGACTTCCTCTTTGGTGGACGCGCCCTCGTCGGTGGAGATTGGCTTCTGGGCCGGCGGATGGAGCCGAGGATTCTCCTCTTCCCCACGCGGCGTCTCGATGGACCTTCGCGGCTCGGGGCTGGTATCCTTCGGCGGCTCCAGCTTGGCGACCGTGGACTGTTTCTTCTCCTCGGTCTTCGGCTGTGGCGCGGGAGCACTCGGCGGGCCGATGGACGGCTTCGCCTCCGGAGATTTCTGTTCGTTCCTGGCGACCATCGTCCCCGGCTTGCGTCCGTGGATGTCGATGATCAGCCGGTACGGATTGGGCAGCAGGAAGGCCGAGTAGTCGGAAACATCGTCGACCTCGAGCACCACGCGCGAGAGGCCCTTCTGAAACTGCGCGACTCGGATGCGGCGGAGGAACCCGTCGCTGACGTCGAAGGTCTTGCCGACCAGCGTGGACGCGAGCTTCGTGTTATGGAGGTCGAAGAAGATGCGGTCGGGATCGGGCACGCGGCCCGCCTCGTACTTCACTTCCTCTTCGAGGTCGATGGCGACCCTCGTGTAGTCCGGCGTCGCCCAGTGGCGGATTCCGGTGACCAGGGGCGTTGCCGTGCGACGCTCGACGGGAGCCTCGGCCGGCTTCAGCTCGGCCTCTCTCCTGGCGCGCGCGGATTCGGGTTTCTGGCCGCGCCTGGACGCCGCAAGTTCCTGGTCCATCTCCTTCAGCGAGTCGCGCGCATCGGCCGCCAGCTGGTGGCGGGGATATCGCCGGATGAACTCCTGGAATGTCTCGCGCGCCTTGTCGTTCTCTTCGAGGTCTTCGCGGTAAATCTGTCCGATGGTGAACAGTGCGTCGAACCGGTACTTGCTGCCGGGGTACTCACGGCGCAGGAATTCGTACTGCCCGATGGCGGAACGCAGCGACTTGTCGTCATGGAGCGCGCGTCCCATCTCGGCCAGCAGTTCGGCGACGGCGACGATGGCAGCATCGGCCTTGCTGCTCGCCGGCGACACATAGTAAACGCGGCGGTAGGCGTCCATGACGCGGTGGTACTCGCGGCGCGTGCGCTCGCGGGACGGCGATCCGTTCAACGCCTCGCGCATCCTCTGCGCTTCTTCAAACTGCGAGCGTGCAGCCTTTCGGACGCGCGACCTCGGCTCGCCCAGCGCGGGTGAGATCAGCATGGCCAGAACAAAACAAAGCGCCAGCGCACCCCGGACTTGCCTGCTATGTACAGTGGTCAGCATCCTGCGACAGTGGCCCCTTCTAATCCGTGTTCGTAATCGTCAACACACCGCGGTCGTCACGAGACACCCGGACCGGCGCGTAAACGGCCAAAATACCACTGCGCAACGCGCCGCTGCCGTACAGGCCCGTGATGCGAGTGACGTAATTCCTGGTTTCGGCATACGGAGGAATCCTGTTGCCGTATTTCTTCACTGCGCCCGGCCCGGCGTTGTATGCCGCGAGCGTCAGCGGGACGTCCCCCTTGTAGTTCTCAAGCAGTCCCTTGAGATGTCGCACGCCGGCATCCACGTTCTGAGCCGGATCAAACACGTTACCGACCTTGAGGTTGCGGGCCGTCGTCGGCATCAGCTGCATCAGGCCCATGGCTCCGGCGCGCGAAACCGCGCGGGGATTGAAATTCGACTCGACCTTGATGATGGCGCGGACCAGGTTCGGATCGACTCCGTGACGCTCGGCGGCCTCCGCGATGACCTTGTCAATCTCGCCCGACGTGATAACGCGCCCGCGGGCAAGCTCGCGGTAGTTGGGATTCGAGAGCTGAGGCGCGGAGGTCTTCGCGCGCGCGCCACTTTGGAACTCCGGCGCGCGATTATCGGACCGCCTGCGACTGCCCGCCGCCACCTGCGGCTGCGATTCGACGAACTCCGCGACTTCGGCGGCGGCCTTGCGAGCGGCACGCATCGCGTTCGGAGACGGCGGGTTCACGGGCTTCCAGCGCTTCTCGGTCACGCTCCAGTAAGCAAGCTTGCTCGTCGAGGATGCGTGGACGGCGCGGCGTGAGGGTTTCACCGGCGTAACCGGACCATCTTCGTCGTCATTCACGTAAACAAGGCGGCCGTTTCTCTCGACGGCGCGGATCTGTGCGAGCGCTGGTTGGGAACCCAGAAGTACTGCGGAAGACAGGAACAGGACGGGAGCGCTCCGTTGGAATGCGCGTCGGGCGATATGGCGTAAGTTGAGCGGCAACAGGTACATACGTCCCTTCGGGCCCGTCCCCGCCCGAGGCGGAGGTGGGCGAGTGCTCGTGCCTACCGGCCGCGCCTGCGCACCTGGACGGTGGCGGCGCCGCAGACCAAGGAGAACCGTTCCAGAGTCCCTCGATTATAAGTCGGCAAAAACGGAGGTTCAATCATTGCCGCACAGGGAACCACGGTAGTGAAGGGGAGAAAAACAGGAACTCAGCGGGAGAAAACGCTTA
>DASPLH010000117.1:0-31196 GCA_035627675.1 Clostridia bacterium | reverse complement strand
ATGGCCTATGCGACGTTGCAGTCGATCACGATCATGACCAACATGCTGCGCCAACTCGACCGCGCATGCATCCGGTGCATCACGGCCAACAAGAACCGCTGCGACTACTACGTGCAGAGCACCGTGTCGTTGGCAACGGCGCTGAACCCATACATCGGCTATGCGAAAGCGGCCGAGATCGCGAAGGAGTCGGTTGCCACCGGCAAGTCGATCATCGAGATCGCCCGGTCGAAGGGCTACCTCAGCGAGGAACAGATCACGGAGATTCTCGACCCGGCGCGAATGACCGAGCCGGTGCGTCCGCTCGACGCGGCCAGCGACCGCGAGAAGATCAAGGCGAAATAGGTGAGGTACTGAGGTGATGAGGGTGATGGTGATGAGCTGCTGAGCCGCCAAGCTCAGTAGCTTAGTACCTCAGTACCTCAGCACCTCAATCACCGGGTCGTTGTCCGTCTCGCGTTCTGCTTGCGGTTGCCGGCCGCCTTTGCCGACAGCGACGGAGTGCCCGCCTCATACAGCGACGGACGCAAGCGTGCCAGCGGGCTGAAGAACTCGTTGACGTTCGCATCCTCGCGCGTGCTCACATGGCGTATCGGCACGCCTCGCGCAGCCAACATCTTCATCATCCAGTTATGCTGGTTCGCCACCACGGGCACAACGTCGCCCGCGGTCTGCACCAGGTCGCCAGCGGGGACGATCGCCAGCGGATAGATTCCGCGACCGTTCCAGAGGTTCTGCTCGGGAGAATCCTCGCGCTGATACTTGCGGATCGCCGCCAGATCGATCGGGTACACGATCTTGGACGCGAGTTCCTTGGGCGCGTAGTAGTGAAGCGGCACGACCAGCAAGGCGTCAGGAACGGCGATCCTGTCGGCCGTACTTGGCAATTCGCGGATAACGGTCGCAAACGCGCGGCGCTGCCGGATGAAGTCCATCGTGTTGGAGCCTGCGCGGGCAATCCACCACATTCCACATACGATCAGCAGCAGAGCGCCCGCCCACATCTGCTTGCGAGCCAGGCGGGCGACCGCCAGCGGCGTCACGAGTGCAACAGCCACGGTGGTGGCAATCACAAATCGCGGCGTGTACATTCCGGCGCGCGCGATGGCGATGACGTAGCCGATCACCGGCGCGAGCAGAAAGACAGCAAGAGCCGCCTGTTCCGGGCGAGGCAGAACGGGCGTGTCGTGCTCATGACGGTACCGCCGCCAGGCCATAACGGCGAGGGTCAACCCGAGCAGCGCCACGATCGGGTACAGGAGTTCGTCAACCAGCCAGAGATACGTGTACTCGACGAGTCCCCAGCTGGGCTTGTTCCATGCGTACGGCGCGAAAACCTGTATGGCGCGCCGAATCAGCGGCAGGTAGAAGAACAGGGGAACGGCCCCGATCACCATCGCCAGCCAGACGGACCACTCGATGCGGCGACGCTGATACGTGCGAACAGCTTCGCCGGCGGCAATCGGAAAAAATGCCAGCACGGCGTAGTAGTTGGAGGAGATGCCGGCGGCCAGGGCCAGCGCAAGCACGACGGACCAGAGAAGCTTGCGCTCGTTCTCCACGATCTTGGTCCACGCCAGCAGGGATACCGCGGCGAAGCACACCAGCAGCGCGTAGCCACGGCTCTCGAACGCGTACTCGAAGGCGCGCGTGCAGCCGAGAATGCACATTGCCGAGATGGCATATACGGCGGGAACGCGTGGACGCAGGAACTTATACACGCATATGCCGGCGATCAGCGTGGCGATCACCGACGGCAGCCGCAACGCGTAGGGCCCCTCGCCGAATATCCGCATGCTCCACATGACAAGGACGTGAGTAAGCGGAGGGTTGGGATCCATGGCGCGGGCGAGCGCGTCCCAGATGGCGTCCAGCCGGTTGAGCTTTGCGATGTAAAGAGTGATGAACTCATCGAACCAGAGCAGCTTGGCTCCGGACATGATCGTCGTGAGGATCACGAAAACGATTCCCACGAGAACAAGCCAGCCTGATCGATGTTCTTCGATCTCGCGTCCCATCCGATCAAGCTTCGATATAGAACCAGACAGGAGCGAACGTAGGCCACGATGCGTCATCGATTCCGGATCTCCCAGTGGATCGGCCCGCGTGAATGGCAGGAGCCGGAGCGGTCTTCGCGATCCGATCCAGCTTTGGCAGGCCGACAAACGTGAGATGCACGGCCTGACAGAGGCAGAGCTTCCCCCTGGGTATGACGCGAATTGGCGCTGCGGGGTTGGGATTACCGGTCCGGCTACTCGGCTTCCTGCAAGGTCTTGATGTGCTCCTCAAGCGCACGCGAGTACTCGCGTTCGGCCTTCAGCTCGGACTCGAGCTTCTTGATCTGGCTCTGAAGGCGCATCAGTTCGACACGCATCTTCGCCTGGTCCATGTTGCTCGACGGTGGCGGAGGAGGCACGCGCGACTGCGCGCCTGGTTGCGCGGGCAGAGCTGCCGAAGCTCCGGTGATTTGCGCTCCCGGTATCGTAACCGGCGGCGCGGGGTTGGCCGGATTCATGGCGGATGCGGCGGTAGCGGCCAGGCTGGGCGGTGCGGCCGTGCGAGCAGCCGCCGCCGGAATCGTCGGCGCTACCAGGGTCGGCCGCGGCTGCGTAGGCTTCGGCGCGACGCCGGAGAAGATGCTGCTGAGAGCGGCAGCCGAAGCGGCTACTTGCGGCTGCGGAACCGGAGCGGCGCTCGCCGCACGCGGGTTGAGCAGATGGCGAACGCGCGCGATCAGGTCCTGCGGTTGGAAAGGCTTGCGAATGAGCTCGTCGGCCTTGACGGCGAATGCTTTCTCGGCGACCGAGCGGTTGACAACGCCGGACATCAGCACCACGGGAGTCCTGCCGAGCCGTGGATGTTGCTTGATGTACTGGCAGACCTCGTAGCCGTCCTTGTCGGGCATGATGACGTCGCTGATCACGACGTCGGGAGCGTTCTGCTCCATGAGATCGACGGCGGATGCCGCGTCGTGGCAGGCGATCACGTTGATGTTTTCGCGGCGGAAGGCGATCTTGATCACTTCGCGCATCGTCGCGCTGTCGTCAATGAAGTAAACGACCGGAGTCGCGCTCATCAGAAGCCTCCCTCGGCGGAGCCACGCTGTTGCTCTTCATCGCACTCGCGCACCGCTTCGAGCATCAGTTCGGTAGCCGAACGCAGCACAGTGCGGGTAGCGGCCGTGTCTCCAGGAACAAACTTGTACACACCCTGATCCAGCCCATTACAAGCCTTGATCACGTGAATGAATGCATCGTCGCCGATCAGGTCTCCGGCCTCGGCGTGCATGATGTCGCCTTCGCGGAAGAACAGGATCGCGTCGAGCGTCCCGGCGTTCACGTGCAGCGCGCCCGTCTGCCGCGAGTGTCCCAGCATCTGGATGACTCCGGGAAGATCGAGGTGCGAGAGGTTCCCTTCCAACGCCGTTTGCTGGCTCTCCAGCATCTGCGTCGGGTGGAAACCTTCGGTGCGGCTGCGAAGGAACGTGCGCACGTGAGCCGCGATGTTCTCAGGGCTGAGGCGGCGGTCGATGTAGTCGTCGCAACCGGCGCGGAACGCGGCCATCAGCGAGTGTTCGCCGCCGTCGCCCATGGCGAGGATCGGAATCGTGGCGGTTGCGCTGTCTCCATGAAGAATGCGCGGAAGCTCCAGCGCACCCATCTCTCGCAGGTTCGTCGCGCAGAGTATCGCCGTGGGAGGGTTGTACTCCAGCATGGTGAGCGCGTAAGCCGCCTGCGTGCTGTGAAGAACCTCGAACCCTTCCTGCTTGAGAGCGTCGGAAAGACGCTTGACGAAAAAAACGTTGCTGTCGATCAGCAGAACTTTGGGGACGGCAGTGGTCGTCGCCATGGTGCTCATACGCGCACCTCCGCGGCCAAACGGGCCGGAGCGCCATGCAAGGCGCTCATGGACATCAGGGATTCCAACTTGATGACTTCTATCAATTCTTCGTGCAGGCTCAACAGTCCGAGGACGTAGGGCGGCAGTTCTCCCGCGGGCTCTCGCATGTCGGCTGCCACCAGTTCACATTCGCCCGTCACGGGAAGCGCAATCATCTGCCGGCTGCCCACGAGGTCGGAGTTGGCGATCAGGTAGAAGCGGCGCGCCGGCGCGTCGCGTCCGACCAACCGCTGTGCGACATCGCACACGGGAATGATGTGCCCCCGGCGCACCAGCACTCCGGTGAGCAAAGGCGTGGTGTGCGGAAATTCTTGGAGGCGATCGGGCTGAGCCAGTTCGGCCACGACTTCCGCGGGCAGGGCGAAGCGCTTGCGTCCGAGCGGAAACACCACGAACCTCCGTGCCGCGGTCATGGCTGCACCCCCAGCCGCGCCTGTTGCAGGCGCGCGGTTCGCGCGGGTTCCAGGAACGAATCTGGACTTACGACCGGGACCACGTCTCCGCCGATGACGGCGAGTCCGCGATACCAATGGCGCTCTTCCCCGGTGAACGCCGAGGGAAGCGCGGAAATCGCCGGGACATCCGTCATGCGGTCGATGGCATCGGCCGTGATTGCCACAGCCGACGAACGCAGCATCAACAGACGCGTTGCTTTCGACGGCATGAGCCGCAGGTGCTGGCCTGTGTCCACCACGAGGTATTCGCGGCCGGCGCGAGTGACCGTGTACTTCACCTGCGGAGCCATGGGCACCGGGCGGAAAGGCTTCATCGCAAAGGTCTCGCGAATCTCGTCCACGTCAGCCGCCGGGATCGCAAACCGATATCCGCCGACAGCGAACAGGATCATCGGTTCGCTGCGGCGTACGACCGGCGACTTTCGAGCACTGCTCACAAGGCACCTGCCTTCGCGGCTCCATGAACGAACAGCACGCGCTTCTCGATCGCGCCGAAGATGTTGTCGATCGGCAGCACCTGGTCCACGGCGCCGGTCTTGATGGCCTCCGAAGGCATGCCGAAAATGACCGACGTTGCTTCGTCCTGCGCGATCACGTGTCCGCCGAACTGCTTGATGGCCTGGGCTCCGCGACTGCCGTCGTTGCCCATGCCGGTGAGCACCACCCCGAGCGACATTGGGCCGGCGAAGTGCGCGACGGTTTCCAGCGTTACGTCGGCACACGGCTTGTAGCCGTTGATGCGCGGACCGTCATCCAGCACAATTCGCCCCGTGGGCGAGACGCGCAGGTGATGCGAGCCGGGGCAGACGTACATCATGCCGCCCTGAACGATCTCTCCGGCTTCGGCTTCCTTGACCGGGATCGAAGCGACCTCCCCGAGTTGCTGCGCAAACTGCGAGGTGAAAGCCGCCGGCATGTGCTGTACCAGCAGCACGGCTCCGGGAAAATTCTTCGGGAAGTTCGGAACGAACTTCATCAGCGTCGCCGGGCCGCCCGTGGAGGCCGCAACCACGACCACCGGAAACTTGCCATTCCATCTCGCGCCGTTCGTGGGCGCGGAATCGGCAGAGTTCGACGGCGCAGGCGCCGTACCCGGCTCCGTGCGCGGAGCGCTGTTGGCGATCTCGTGGCCCAATTTCGAACGCGTGGCCGTGCGCACGACGCGAACCTTCGAGGCCATGCGGATCTTGCGCACGAGTTCTTCCCGCACGCTGTTCATATCGAGATCGACGCCGCTGCTTGGCTTGGCGACAAAGTCGATGGCGCCGAGTTCGAGCGCCTTCAGCGTGATGTCCGCCCCGTCGCGCGACTCCGAGCTGACGATCACGATCGGGCGCGGCTGCGAAGACATGATGACCTCGGTCGCCTGGAGACCATCCATGTGCGGCATGTTGATGTCCATGGTGATCACGTCAGGCTTGAGGGATTCTGCCTGTGTCACGGCGTCGCGACCGTCGCGAGCCTCTCCCACGATCTCAATGCCGGGGTCAGCCGTCAGAATGCTGAACAGCACCTTGCGCATGAACGCCGAGTCGTCGACGATCAGCACCCGGATTTTCTGGCCGGCCAGCATCTTCTTCCCTTACCTCCCCACCACGGCTGCGGCACTCACCTGTCCCGAGGTGCCGATCAACTGGCGAATCTGCGCGATGAACTGGTCTTCCTGCACGGGCTTCACCATGAACGCCGATGCGCCTTCCTTCATCGCGCGCTCGCGGTGCTTCGCGCCGGCCCGCGACGTCACCACCATCACGGGGATGTGCCGCGTCTCGGGACTCTGCCGCAGGTGCAGCATCAGTTCGTATCCGTTGGTGCGCGGCATCTCGAGGTCGGTCACGACCAGGTCGCAGGGAGCCTGCGACACCATCTCCAGCGCTTCCAGACCGTCGGACGCCAGCTTCACGCGGTAGCCGGCCTTCTCCAGCATGCGCCCGACGAACTTCCGAACGCTGATGGAGTCGTCGGCCAGCACGACCACTTTCTCTTTCTCGACCACGTCGATCGCAGCCGCAGGAATTTCTCCAAGCGCAACCGCCGCGGCTCCCGGCATGAAGATGCGCGCCGCGTTGGCGGCCGTCATCAGCGGACGCCGCTCGATCGAGTCGCCCATGATGAGGCGGTTCACGTCCACCAGCAGGATCAGGCTGCCGTCGGGAGCGATCGTCGCACCCGGGAACAACTTCACGTTGCGCAGGTACTCGCCCAGGTTCTTGATGACGATTTCGTCTTTGCGAACGACTTCTTCCACGACGATCCCGACCTGGCGCCCGGCAACGTTGACGAGCACAAGGCGGTCCCAGCCATTCACCGGCTCCGTGCGCGGAATGCCGAGTTGCGCGTCGAGGCGGACGACTTCGGTGACGACGTCGCGAACCTTGGTCAGCAGCTTGCCGCCCACATCTTCGATGTCGGTGTCGCGGATGCGGCGGATTTCCTCGACGAAGGCCAACGGCAGCGCGAACATCGACTCGCCGCAGCGCACGAACAGCGCCTGCGAGATGATGAGCGTCAACGGCACCTTCAGCGTGAAGCGCGCGCCGATCCCCTTCTGCGTTTCGACTTCGATCTCGCCGTTCAGCGCCGCGAGGTTTGCGCGGACGACGTCCAGTCCTACGCCGCGTCCGGCAAGCTCGGTCTTGCGGGGAGCCGTCGAGAATCCCGGACGAAACAGCAGTTCGAGCAGGTCGCGCTCGCTGAGCCGTTCCGCCTGGTCGGGCGCGAACGCGCCGCTGTCGATTGCCGCCTGGCGCACACGCTCGTAGTCGATGCCGCGCCCGTCGTCTTCGACCTCGATAAAGATGTGGTTGCCGCGGTGGTAGGCGCGCACGGCAACGTTGCCGTGATCCGGTTTGCCGGCCTCGTAGCGGTCTTCGCTGCGCTCGATGCCGTGTGCGACCGAGTTGCGGACCAGGTGCAGCAGCGGATCGGCGATCTGCTGGATGATGTTGTTGTCGAGTTCGGTCTCGGCACCCGCCAGCGTGAGTTCCACGTGCTTGTTCGAGGCCTTTGCCGCGTCGCGAACCGTACGCGAGATGCGCGTGTAGAGGTTCCCGATGGGGACCATCCGCGCCTGCGTGATTTCGTCCTGCAACCGGTGCGCGAGTTTCGTGAACTCGTCGATGTCGGAATCCACGCGGCGCACGAAGCCGTCGAGCTGCGTCAGGACTTCGGTGATGTCGGCCGAGATCTCCGTCAGCGAGCGAGAGAGGATGCCGAAGTCGTCGTAGCGGTCCATCTCGAGTTCGCTGAACTCCGACATGGAGTTGTCGAACGAGTGCGAGTAGTTCGAGAACCCGCCGCGGAACGGATAGTGCCCGAAACCGTCGTCCGGAAGCGGCGTAAACAGCGGCGCCACATGGCCCGGAGCGTTGCGGCTCGTATGTATCTTGCTGAACTCGTATTTCTCCTGGAACTCGCCGACCTTGTCGCTCATGCGAGCCTTGGAGAAGTTGAGCACATCGGCGAGGCGTTCGAGCTCGGCGAGACGCCCGAACATACGCGTACGGTTGATGACGAGTTCGCCGACCGCGTTCATCATGCGGTCGAGGCGCTCGAGCGCGATGCGCACCGACTTCGATTGCGGAACTCCGACCGGAGCATCGCGCTTGATCGCGCCCACGATGGGCTCTTCGGCCTCGGGCTCCGGCTCGGACTTGATGATGGCCTCTACCGAATCCGCCTGCGCGGTCTGCTCAGGCTGGTCGGCCGCAACCGGCGCGGAAGCCGAAATCGTCTGCGGAGCGGCCGTAGCCGGATCGGTGCCCGTAGCCGGTGAAGGAGCTGCCGCGCTGTCGGCGGGCTCTTCGTCATCGGCGGGCACGAAGCGATCGATGCGCGCGATGAGCGATTTCGCCGACGACTGGAATGTCGCTTCGTTAGGCCACTGGCGGTAGAGCGATTTCTTCAGCGCATCGACCGATTCAAGACAAAGGTCCACGATCTGCGCGCTCGGACGCAGCAGGCCATCGCGCAGGCGTCCCACGAGATCTTCGGCGCGGTGCGCGATGGTCGAGATGCGATGCAGCCCCACCTGCGCGGCCGAACCCTTGATGGTGTGCATCGCGCGGAAGAGCCGGTGGATGTCGTCCTGGTTCGGATTGGCCTCGAGGTTGAGCAGACACTCCGTAACGATCTGGAGATGCTCTTCCACCTCGGGCACGAAGAACTCAAGAATCTCTTCCGGAAGATCGCCGTCGATCTCAAGATCGGGGATGGCCGCGAAGTCGATCGCGTGCGTCGCCCCGGCAACTGGCTGCGGAGGTGCGGATACGGCCGGCGCCTCCGGAGTTACGAACTCAACCGGCTGCGCAGGCGCAGCTTCGACCGAAGCCTGCGGTGCGGGAGCGGCTGGCGGCGCGGGCTCCACGGCTCTGGCAGCAACCGGCTCGGGTGCAGCCTCGGGTGCATGATCCGCTTCCTGCGCAGCGGCAGCCTGTGCCGCGGTCTGGAATGCAAACGGATACTTCTGCTTGAACGCGTCAACGTCTTCCTGCGATTCAACGCCGTTGGCGCTGACCATCAGCAGGTCGGACTCGAGCACAGCTACGCCTTCGTAGATGAACTCGACTAGCGGCGCAGCCGTCTCAGGGCTGATGCTGGCGTTCATCGCGTACTGGAAGATGTGAGCCAGCTTGCTCGCGATCTCGGCGAAAAGTTTGTAGCCGTATGTCCCGGCCGTGCCGGCCAGTCCATGGGCCGAGATGTAGAGCCGCTCGATGTCGTCCGGCGCGGGATACGGGTCCTGCAAGATGCCCGAGTACTCGCGCAGGAACTGGAGGTGCTCGGAGGCCTCCTGCAGGAACAGCTCGACCATCTCTGGGGTCGGTCCGTTCATTGCTGTTCCTCCGAGGCCACGCGCGCCAGGGGCATGTTCATGTTCAGCGGCTTCTGAAGCAGCCGCGCGCCGTTATGAACGATCTGGTTGAACTTGACCGGCAGTCCCGCGGCGGATTCCGCGTGTCCGAGGAAGAGATAGCCGCCGGGCTCGAGATATTCGAAGAAGCGCTGGATCAGTTGCGCTCGGCGCTCGTCGCTGAAATAGATGAGGACGTTCTTGCAGAAGATCACGTCGAAGCGGCCCATGTACACGGCCTGCGCGAGGTTCAGCGGCGCAAACGACACCATGTTGCGGATCTTCGGCTTCACCATGAACTGCTCGCCGACCCTGGTGAAGTACGTCTCCAGCTGCTTGGGCGAGAGATTCTCGAGGACGCGGCGCGGATACACTCCGCGTTCCGCGTGTTGCAGCGCCTGCTTGCTGATGTCCGTGGCGAGAATGCTGATGTTCCACGCCTCCGCGAACTCCAGCGTGTCGGAGAGGCTGATGGCGATCGAGTAAGGCTCCTCGCCCGTGGAACACCCCGCGCTCCAGATGCGCAGCGTGCGCGGGTTCTCCCAGAACTTCTTCATGTGCATCTCGGGCACGACTTTCTTCTCGAGAGCGGCGAAGGATTCCGGGTAGCGATAGAAACGCGTCTCCTGCGTCAGCAGGCGTTCGAGCATCGCGTCGTATTCGACGTTGGAGCCGCGCACCAGGCGCAGCAGTTCGGCCCCATAGCTCAGGCGGCGAAGCTCCATGTGCTCGCGCACGCGTGTAGAGAAAAATCGTTCACGCGAGCTGTCGAAGAGTATGCCCGAACGCTGTTCGATCAGCGTACGGATCTCCGAAAGCTCGTGTTCGGTCACGACCGCGTTGACGATTTTCTCTGCCATTCAGGACACCTGACAACGAAACAGTTGTGACTACCGGCTGCCGGCTGCCGCCATCTCGCGCGCCGGACCGGCGTTGATGCGGAATTGCGACAGGGCTTCGTTGAGCTGCTCGCTGAGTTTCACCATCTGCTCGACCGTGCGCGCGGTCTGTCGCGCGCCTTGCGAGGTCTGCCGCGTGATGTTCGAGATGATCTGCATCGCGTTTGCAACGCCTTCGGTGCCGCGCACCTGCTGCTTCGACGCGAGTGAAATCTCCTGCACGAGTTCGGCGGACTGACGCACGACGCTCGAGATTGCGGCCAGCGCCTTGCCGGCCTCGTCCGCCAGTCGCGCCCCGACTTCCACTTCGCGCGTGCCCTCTTCCATGACGACGACGGCTTCGTTCGTTTCGGCCTGGATCGCCTTGATCAGCGCGGCGATGTCCTTCGTGGCGGTGCGGCTGTGTTCGGCGAGCTTGCGGACCTCGTCGGCGACGACGGCGAAACCGCGTCCCGCCTCACCGGCGCGGGCGGCCTCGATGGCCGCATTGAGCGCGAGCAGGTTCGTCTGTTCGGTGATGTCGTTGATGACGTTGATGATCTCGCTGATCTCCAGCGAACGGTCGCCAAGCGATTTGATCTTCTTGGCCGTGGCCTGCACGGAGGCGCGAATGCGCTGCATGCCTTCCAGCGTGTCGCGCACGGCGCGGTTTCCCTGCTCGGCGGCGTCGAGCGCGCGGCGCGCGGCTTCCGCGCTGGCTTCCGCGTTGTTGGACACCTGCTTCATCGAGACCGTCAGCTCTTCCACCGCGCTCGACGTGTTGGTGATTTCCTGGTCCTGCTGCGTGGCGCCGTTAGCCATTTCCTCGGAGGCGACAAGGATCTGGTTGGCGCTGCTGGAAACGTCGATGGCGGCGTTGCGGACGCGCTCGAGCACCTTCGTGAAGTTGTCGAGCATGTAGTTGACCGAGTCCACCACGTTGCCCAGCGCGTCGTTCGTGACCTTGCCGCGCAGCGTGAGGTCGCCGCGGGCAATCTGGCTGACGATCGTCAGAAAGTCGGTGACGCTGCGCTGCAGCGTGTCCTGCGCTTCGTTGTTGAAGACCGCCTTCGACACCTTCTCCGACGACCGGTTGAAGTTCTGCGCGATGTACGCGAAGTCGTCGGAACCGTCGGCCTCAAGGCGCGCCTTGTAGTCTCCGGCGGCGAAGCGCTCGGAGAACTCCGCCAACCGGCTGACGGGAGCCGCGATCTTGTTGCTCAGCGAGAACCAGACGCCGATGCCCACCAACAGCGACACGGCAATCGCCGCGAGCAGGCGCATGCCCGAGCCGGGGGTCATCTGGCCGAAGTCCAGCACGGACATTCCCTTCGATTGCGCGCCCGCCGAGAAACTCAGCGCCAGCACGGCAAACAGGGCAACAAGATTCACGACGACCAGCATTGCAATCGTCGAATTGATACGACCTTTCATGGCGGCCTCCAGAACGGCGGTCGTCGGTCGTCAGCCCGTGTGGAGACGACAAGACAACAACCGTTCGTTCCCTCTCAGCAACTTCTAACTACACGGTGCGGTCTCGCACCACTAATCCTGACGGCCAACGACCGACGACTGACGACAGTCTCAGATCACCGGCACGGGGAACGTCTGCGTCAGTCGCTTCAAGTCCAGCGCCAGTGCCAGGCGGTCCTCGTGTTTCAGCATCCCCGCGCAGTGCGGGACATCTTTCGGGGCTTCATCCACCAGCAGCGGCTCGGTGGTGGTGAAGGTCCCAATCACTTCATCGGCGGCGATTCCCAGCCGAACGTCGCCCTGGTCGCCTTCTCCCTCGAGACACGCGACAACCACGTGCTTCGGAGGCAGGTCGGAACGCCTTACCTCCGTGAACGCGATATCGATCACCGCAACGATGGACCCGCGCAGGTTGAACACGCCGATGAGAAACGGCGGGCCCAGCGGGATGCGAGTCAGCTTGGGCCACTCGACCACCTCTTCCACGTCGAGCACGTCCAGCGAGAAACGCTCGCGGCCGGCGCGGAAGACGCAGTACTGCTTCGACGGCAGTTCGGGGCGCGGGGCGAGATCGCCGGCGACGGCAAGTTCGCCGTCGAGAGCCGCGGCGGCCTGCGCGGCCAGTTCAGCCGCTTCCGCGCTCGTCGGGTTGTTGGTGTTCTGTTCCACGTTCGTTATCGCCGCTTATCCAATTACTCGCTGCACTTCGCCGATCAACTGGTCGCGGGTGAAAGGCTTCACCACGTACCCGTCTGCTCCCTGCTGCCGCGCCCAGAACTTGTCGCTGTCGAGATTCTTCGAACTGACGACCACGATAGGAATCGCCGAATATGTATTGCTGCCCTTCAATTCGCGACACGCCTGGAAACCGTTCCGTTGCGGCATAACTACGTCCAGCAGGATGAGCGAGGGACGTTCGACGTCGATCGTCTGCTCGAGCCGCGTGGGGTCATTCAGCGAGACTGCCCAGTACCCCGCCTGCTCCAGGAAGGACTCCATCAGGCGGATTTCCGCCTGCGAGTCGTCAACGATCAGGACCTTTTTCAAGCCAGACAAGTTCGAACCTCACTACGCAGAGCTATCCGTAGAACTCAAAGCAATTGCTTGCCCAAAGAACCAGCTTGCGTCTCATCTTCCGTAACACGATCTAAGTCATACTTCCATCGGCACTTACGCCGACTTGTGGCCAGGGCTAGGCCCCGGCCGCCGCGGCGTTCGGCCATGACGCGGTCTCAGCTTGAGACTGTTTCTCAGCGAACTGCATTTCGTTCTCCAGCGAGGAGAAGCGGTACAGCGTTTCGTGGATCCTCAGCGACATCGTGTGGATCGTCTCAATTTGTTCGCGGACCTGCTTATTGAACCGGTCAGGCTCGAGCAACAGCAGTTCCGCATTACCCAGCACCGAGGTCAGCGCGTTGTTGAGACTGTGCCTTACCTCGAGCATGTACTGGCCGAGCGCGGCGTTGTGCTGCAACTTGGCCGCAGCCTGCTCGGCGCGGCGAGCGCGGTGCGTGGCCTCTATGCGGCGCAGCGACTCGATGGCGATCAGCACCAGCAGGTCGTCCCATTCTTCGGCCTGCCGCGTGACCAGCACGCGGGCGAAGTTCCTGCGCAGGGCGTCAGCCGCCGAAGGCTCCACCATGCAAATGGTCGGGCGCGCCGCGGCATCGAGAGTCTTCAAGACCGGCGTGAGGCGTCCACTACGTACCGGGCCAACGATGGCCAGGTCGCATTCGGGCGCTGTCGGTCCATGCAGGGCATCGCTGCCGAGCACGGTGAAGGCAGGCACGATCCGCTCCTGTTGCCACCGCGACAAAAGGGCTTGGGGGAAGTCCGCATCGTCGGTAAGCACGAGCACGTGAGGTTGATTCACGGGTATCTCCAGGTAAGACAATCGGCGCCTGGAAGCATGACTTCATGTCTCAGTGCGCCGGCCGTCGCGTGGCGGGCAACAGCCGGGGAGATACGAAGCAAGCATCTGGCCAAACAATCCTGGCCCGAAAGCCTTTACCTGTGAGTGGGTTGCAAGCACCCGGCCCGGGCGTAACCTAAAGCTCTGTCTCACTATTGAGACGCCCGCCCGCGCGTCTCACTGCCACGAGCTTCGCGGTTGCGACCTGCCGGCGGCGGCTGCCGCTGCCTTTGGCTTCGCCTGGATGCGGTACCGCTTGATCTTGCGATAGAGCGTCGCCCGCGAAATGCCAAGCAGTCTGCCGGCGAGAGCCTTGTCGCCATCAACCTCGTCGAAGACGCGCTGGATCGTCGCCCGCTCGATCTCTTCCAGGTCGCTGGACGACCCTGCCGACGCAACGCTCGGCACAGCCATCGGCTGATCCGTCGGCAGCTGTTCGACAGCAAAGGACGCCCGTGGCATCTGCGCGATTGCCGGCGGCAGATCTTCCAGTCCGATCTGTTCGCAACCCAGCGCGATCGCCCGCTCGACGCAGTTCTCCAGTTCGCGCACGTTGCCCGGCCAGTCGTAGTCGAGCATCGCATTCATGGCTTCGGGACGGATGCGAACGGGCGAGTCGGGCGCGTAGCGGTCGAGGAAGTGCTGCGCCAGCATCGGGATGTCCGACCGGCGCTCGCGCAGCGAAGGCAGATGTACGGCAACCACGTTGAGACGGAAGTAGAGATCCTTGCGGAAGCTGCCTTCGCGATACGACTTCTCCAGATCGCGGTTGGTGGCGGCGATCACGCGCACCTCCACCCGCACCGCCTTGTTGCTGCCCACGGGACGCACTTCCTTCTCTTGCAGGACGCGCAGCAGCTTCGCCTGGAGGTCGAGTGGCAGCTCGCCGATCTCGTCGAGGAAAATCGTTCCGCCGTTCGCGGCCTGGAAGAGTCCCTCCTTGGCTTTCACCGCCCCGGTGAACGCCCCCTTGTCGTGTCCGAAGAGTTCGCTTTCGATCAGCGTCGGCACGAGCGCTCCGCAGTCCACGGCGACGAACGGGCGTTTGGAATACGGTCCCCGGAAGTGCACGGCGCGCGCGACCAGTTCCTTGCCCGTACCGCTCTCGCCGGTGATGAGGACGGGCGTGTGCGTGTCCTTCAGGCGGGCGATCATGCGCAGCACGTCCTGTATCTTCGCGTGCGAGCCGACGATGCCGTGCAGCGCTGTCTCGGTCTGGAAGCGCTCGCGGAGGAACTCGTTCTCGGCGACCAGCCGGACTTTCTCGGCCATGCGCTGGAGCGTGAGTTTCAGTTCTTCCACGCGGAACGGCTTGGTGATGTAGTCGTAAGCGCCCAGCTTCATGGCCTGCACCGCGCTCTCGATGGAGCCGTAGCCGGTCATCAGCGCGACTTCCGTTCGCGGCAGCATGTTCTTCACGCGCGCGAGAAACTCCAGCCCCGACATCTCCGCCATGCGCAGGTCCACCAGGATGATGTCCGGCGAGTTGGCTTCGATATAAGCGAGTGCCGATTCGGCGCTCTCGGCCTCTTCGCAGAGGAACCCGAGGCTCGCGCCGATGGTCACGCAGAGCTTTCGGATGCTTTGCTGATCGTCAACGATCAGGAAATTGATTTTCAAATCCTCGGTCATTTCACTTTCGCTTCCCCGATGATCTGCCTGACCACGTCCAGGAGTTGTGTTACGCGAAACGGCTTCTCGATGAAAGGGGCGCCGGTGCGTTCCAGCGCTCGAGCCGTTTCTTCGTTTACCGTGTCGCCGGTGATGAACACCAGTTTTTTCGACAACGCCGGTTGATGCTGCGCGAGCCAGTCGTAGACGTCGGCGCCGTCGATGTCGCCGGGGGTCCGCATATCGGTGATGACTCCGAGAAAGCTTCCGGCCTTCAGCATCTCGAGGGCGGCAACACCGGTCTCGGCGCGCTGAACGGCGTACCCGTTGCGCTCGAGAGCGGCGCGGACGTAGGCGGCGACGGACGGCTCATCTTCGATCAGCAACAGTGGCGGGTTCAGTGCTTCGGTCATTGGGCTCCCGGGGCCGCGGATAGTCTGGATTCGGCTGCTGGCAAGCGTACGGTGAAGATCGCTCCGCGGGCGTCGGTGCGGTTGGTGGCGCTGATTTCTCCTCCGTGCTCGCGAATGATGCCGTAGCAGATACTCAGGCCGAGGCCCGTTCCCTTCCCGACTTCCTTCGTCGTATAGAACGGGTCGAAAATGCGATCTACGGCCTTGATACCGCTTCCGTTGTCCTTGAATGTGATCTCGACGGAACCGCCCACGACGCGAGTCGCGACCTCAATGCGGCCGTCACGGCCGTTCTCGCTCACGGCGTCATAGGCGTTATTAACGATGTTGAGGAACACTTGCTGAAGCTGGCTGGTGTCGCCGATCAGCTCCGGCATCGGCTCCTGGAAACTTTCCAGCACGGTAATGCCGTGGTTCGCGAAATCGTAGCCGCGCAACTGGAGCGTCCGGCGGATCACGTCGTTCACCTGGAGCGGCTCGCGCTGCGGCGGCTGCTGGCGGGCAAAGCTCAGCAGGTTCTGCACGATCTGCTTCGTGCGCTGCGCTTCCTGGATGATGATCGTCAGGTCGTGCTGCGCCGATTCCGACAGGTCGTCTTGCGAAGACAGCAGGTCGGCGAAACCGAGGATTGCCGTGAGCGGATTGTTGACCTCGTGGGCCACGCCGGAGACGAGTTGGCCGACCGCGGCCATCTTTTCCGTCTGCATCAGCTTGGCCTGGAGCACGGCAACATCCGTAATGTCGCTCATGACCACGACGATGGAGGTGACCTGTCCCTGCTCGTCGCGCATCGGGCTCATGTTGGCCGAGAACTGGCCGACGCGGCCGCTCGCCATCTCAAGCGGCAGTTCGAAATTGTCCACCTGGTTCCCGGCGAGCGTCTGCACGAGCGCGCTTTCGAACTCCTCCTGGTGGGCGGGACCGACGAGCCGCGACAGCCTGCGACCGACGAGTTCCCCGGGAGCGTAGCCTCCTACCTCGTAGCAGCGGCGGTTCGCGTAGCTGATGAGACCTGCGGTATCGGCCACGACGATGAGGCTCTGCGTGTTGTTCAGTATCTTGACGTTGAAATCGCGCTGCCGCTGTAACTCGGCCTGGAACATCTTGAGCTCGGTGATATCGAGCATGAGGCCGCGGTACTGCACGATCCTGCCCTGTGAGTCGCGCACGGCGAACGCGTTCTGGAGCGTGTGAATCAGGGAGCCGTCCTTGCGGCGGAGAACTTCCTCGTAATTTCGGAGCGCGCCATTCTCTTCCAGGCGGCCGACGAACTTCGTCCTGTGCTCGGGCGCCAGGTAGAGCTCGGACGTGATGTCGATCTGCAAGAGTTCGTCGCGGCTGTCGTATCCGAGCATCCGCACCAGGGCGTCGTTGACCTCGATGAAGCGGCCTTCGGGCGAGGAGAAGAAGAGGCCTTCCTGGATGTTGTCGAACAGTTCGCGGTAGCGCCGCTCGGCCTCGCGACGGTCCGTGATGTCTTTGAGGACGTGGATCGTCTGGATTCCTTCTTCGAGCGAACTGTTGATGCGCGAAGTGGAAACCAGGTACATGCGTTCGAGCACCGGGTGCACGAATTCGTCCGTCGGGTCGCTCTTGCTGCGGCAGAACGGGCACGGGTCAGGGCCGATATCCTGCGCCATCGCCATCAGCGCTCGCATGCTGACGCCGATGAGTTCCGCCGGCCGAACGCCTATGAAGTCCGCCATGCCGCGGTTGACGCGCAGCACGCGGTTATTGTGATCGTGCACGACGATGAAGTCGGAAATGGAATCGAAGATTTCGACCCACTGGCTGTTGGACTGCGCGATGCGCGTAAACAGGCGCGAATTGTCCAGCGCAACCGATGCGTGACTCGCGAGCGCCTGCAACATCGTCCGGTCCACGGCCTCGAGCGCCTCGCCGCGGTTCGCTATGCAAAGCAGCCCGACGAGATCGTTGTCCGTCCCAACCAGGCGAACCACGGTGAAGTCGGTCCAGGCGAGAGACTCCGCCAGCGAGCCGCCCAGCACCTCCGCCGCGTTGCCGGTGCGAATCGGGTCCGCACAGCGGGAGGCGTACTCGGTCAGCGCCGCGTTGAGCCGCCGGACGATCGAGCGGTCGTGCGCAATGTCAGCGCCCTGGATCATGACGACCTCGAGCGATGTCCCGCGCGAGAGTGCCAGTGCGGCAATGCGTCCCCGCGCCATCTCCAGGGCGCGCCGGGTGATCGAGCTGACCAGTTCCGGAAGCCGGATGCTGGAGCTGACCTCCAGCGCCAGCGACATGAGACTCTCCGCCCGGCGGCGGTGCTCTTCGGCGATGTGCAGGTTGCGGGTGGCTTCGAGTACGACGGAAACCTGGCTGGCGAGGGCTCGCGCCCGTTCGATATCTTCCGGACGAATGCCGCCGCCCTGGCTTTGATCGAGCACCCCGAACACGCCGAGAGGCTTGCCGTCGGAGCCGAACAGCGGCGCCGTGAGCACCTGCCCAATCTTGAATTCCTCGATGAAAACCGGATCGGCTTCGGCGAGCGCTCTTGCGTTCTCCGTCCAGAAAACTTCACGACGGTCGAGCACGCGCGCCACGACCAGGTTCGGAACTTCGATGACAAGGGGAACAATCGCGCCGTTGTCGCTCGAATACCGGATGCGGCAGACGCCGTCCTGCTCGATCAGTCCGATGAAGGAGCGCTTGAAGCCCAGGAAATCAGCCGCGCGAAGCACGAACTGCTTTAAGAACCGCTCGAGATCGCCGGCCGTCCCGAGCTCGGTTGCGATTTCCAGCAACTGCTTGAGTTCCGTAGCCTGCGCGCTGGTAGTCGCATAGAGCTGCGAGTTCTGAATGGCGAGTGCGCCGACTCCGCAGATGGCTCGCGCCAGCGAAATGTCCGCTTCGCTGAAACGGCGCTCCGGCCCGCCATAAACGATGAGCTGCATCGCCGCGGTCGCCGCGCGCAGGGGCACAACCAGCGCCTGCCCGCTGGTGACCATCGGCAGCCCGACCGGATCGGCCGCGAGGTCAACGATCAGGGGATAGTCACGATTGAGAACCGCTGCGAGGCGCTCTCCGAAGCGGCAGATCGCCGCGGCATCGGAGACCAGCGCGGATTCGGCCTTCTGCTCCCGCACGGCGACCGAGGCCACGCGACAGGTCTCGTCCGAACACTCCAGCAGCGCGACCAGCTCCGCGCGCAGGGAGTCGAGCACGCGCCGGGTCAGGCCATTACGAGCGCTGTCGAGGTCGAGCCGAGTGTGGAGCGCGCCTGCGGACTCGATCATCGCTTCGGCGCGATGGCGGTCCTCCAGCGAGGTGCGAGTCAGCCGCGCCGTCTCAATCAGCGCCCCAAGCTGCGAAACCAGGATCGAAGCGCGGGTCGTTACGTCAGGCGAGAAGAAGTTCGCATGTGTGGCGCTGGTCAGCACCACGGCTCCCGTCGCGTTCCCGGCCACGATGATCGGGATTGCCAGCATGGATCTGGCTGGGAATCTGCGCCTGATCTCGGGCGGATCTTCCATCCGCACTTCATTCACAAGCACGGCCCTGCGGTTCGCAATCGCCTGCTGTGCGGCGGACGTGTTCGGCTCGGTCAGGCGTGCGCCGCGAAACTCGTCTTCATATAGGCCGTCGGCGGCATAGCCCACGAGGGTTTCGCCCTCGGCGCGCCAGCAATAGACGCCGTCAAGCCCGAAGCAGCGGCGCGTGAGACTACAGAAATGGTCCACCAGCGACTGTGCGTCAAGGCCTTCGGCGACAGCATCGCAAAGCTCCAGCAGCACCGACTCGAAGGTGGGCGCAGGTGGAGCGGGGGGCACGGGTTTGAGACAGGCCTCGTTCTTGTCCATTCGTTGGACGTCGCTTCGTTCGGGGGATTAAGGCCCACACTAGTCCCCGTCTCAAAGTGAGTCAATACGAATTCTCGCTCAGGTACATACGGAAGTAACCAGTCCGTCTCAGCTTGAAACATCTCGCGACAGATTCGCAGTCTTCGTGAGACGAAGCCAAGCATTGTCACGGACGAAAACTGGATCATTCTCGCCAGATTATCGAGACCCCTCGCAGAATCAGCAACTTACGCTGATGACTACGGTCACCACCGGTGCGCCCCCCGATGGCAGCCCCCGTGCAACTTCTCTGCCGGGAATCTTCGTTCTTCGAGGTGAAGAATGCATTTGAGTCGGAAGACTGGAGTGGTTACCAGCATTGCGTTAGGGGTAGCGCTGATGCTGGGAGTGGGGACCCTTTCGACAAACTCGGTAGCGCAGGAAGCAAGCGGCGTCACCGAGCGCAAGTTGAAGTCGAAAGTCTCGCCGATATACCCGGAGCTTGCGCGGCGCTCGAACCTGAGCGGCGTCGTGAGGATGGAAGTGACGGTTGCGCCAACGGGTCAGGTGAAGACGACGAAGGTCATCGGGGGACATCCCCTGCTGGCCGGAGCCGCCGAGGACGCGGTGAAGAAGTGGAAATACGAGCCAGGTCCGGAGACGACCCTGGTCATCGAGTTCAAGTTCAACCCCGGCGCATAGCCGGGCAGTAGCACCGATGACAGTACCAGGGTCCAGAACACGGGACCCGGAGGCACTCATGCAAGCGAACACAATCCGCAAACAACTGCTGACCAACTACGGCAAGATCCTCGTCATTGTTATCTTGCTGGCGGTCGTTAGCCTGACGGCCATGATGCGCGAGCGCGCGGGCAAGGCAGAGACGAACAAAGCGATCGAGTTTTCACAACTCACGCAGGACCTGCGCCGTCACATGCTCGAAAACCGCCTGTCCCTGAGCAACTACCTGCTCAGCGGCGATCCGCGCGAGGCCGAAGCGCTGAAGACGGGTCTCAGCGAGGTCAACGACCTGATGCAGAAGGCGCAAGTCAAGGTCCTGGACGGCGAGCAGCGCGCAACCATGAATAAGCTCCAGGCCCATGAAGCGGATTGGGGAAAAAACTTCGCCGAGGTGATGGTCCAGAAGCGCAAGGAGGTTGACAGCGGCAATACCACCGTCTCCGACCTTCAAATCGCGTACCTCCAGCTTGATCCGGCGACCTGGATGAAGAATGCCAACCAGGTGCTCGACGAGGTGGAGAAGCAGACGATGCAGAGAGTCGCCGAACGCCGGGATTGGGACAACACGGCTTCGCTGATCTCGATCATCGTCACCATCCTCGGCTCGTTGATCGGGCTTACCTTCGGTGTGGTCATCGCCTTCCGCAATGCCCGCGAGATCACCGAGCCTCTTGCGCATCTCACCAGCGTTGCACGCGAGATTGCCGAGTCCGGCGACCTCGATCAGAAGATTGACATCAACCGCGAAGACGAGATCGGCGAACTCGCCGAGACCTTCCGCCATCTTGTGGCTTATCTCAAGGAGATGTCGGCGCTGTCGGACGCGATTGCGGGCGGCGATCTCACCGCGGAAGCCGCGCCTCGCTCGAACCGCGACACGCTAGCGCTGTCGTTCGCCAAGATGACTTCGGGCCTGCGCTCGATCGTTACGGCCGTGCGTGACGCTGCCGCCCAGGTGGCCGCCGGCTCCAACCAGGTCGCCGACTCCAGCGAAGAGTCCGCCAAGATCAGCGTCCAGTCGTCGTCGGCAATCGACGAGGTCACCAGCACCATGCACGAGATGAGCATCAACGTGCAGAACATGGTGAAGAACACGCAGATGCAGTCTTCGAGCGTCAGCGAGACCAGCGCATCCATCGACGAGATGGTGGCCAGCATCCAGCGCGTGGCCGACACCGCCAAGGTGCTGCTTGACATCTCCAACCGTTCGCGCGAAGAGGTGCAGATCGGCATCGGCACGATGCAGAAGACGACCGATGGGCTCAGCCGCATCAACTCCTCCATCGGTTCGGCAGCCGGCATCATCGCCGAGCTTGGGAAGCGCGCCGATGACATCGGCAAGATCATCGAGGTGATCGACGACATCTCCGAGCAGACGAACCTGCTGGCGCTCAACGCCGCCATCGAAGCGGCTCGCGCCGGTGAACACGGTCTCGGCTTCGCCGTGGTTGCCGACGAGGTTCGCAAGCTGGCCGAGAAGTCCGCTTCCTCCACCAAGGAGATCAGCGAGCTGATCCAGAGCATTCAGAAGGAAGCCCGCAAGGCCGTCGACAACATGGATAAGAGCACGACCATCGTCAACGAAGGCCTGTCGCTGGGAACCGATCTGAGCCTTGCCCTGAAGAAGATTTCGAACGTAGTCACAGAGGTTTACAAGTTCGCGCAGGAGATTGGCGCGGCCACTAACGAGCAGTCGCACGGCTCGTCGCAGATCGCCAAGGCGACCACGCGCCTCAACGAGATCACGCACGAGATCAACTCGTCGGTCGAAGAGCAGGCGGGAGGCGCGCAGGCGGTCGTTCGCGCCATGGAACGCATGCGCGAGATGATCCAGCAGTCCACGTCGGGTTCCACGGAACTGGCGGCCTCGGCCGAACAGATGTCGAAGATGGCCCGCTCGATGCTGGAATCCATGGACCGCTTCACCCTCGACGAGCGTGCAGCACGCGCCGCGGAACAGCCAAGAGTCACGGGTGTGAAGTACGCACTGGCGGGCCGCTCGTAACCGGAGGCGTTCATGGCCAAGGACATGCAAGTCGTCGGTTTCCGCGTGGGTCGCGAGAACTTCGGAGTGCCCATCGAGTTCGTCCACGAGATCGTGCGGAGCATGGAAGTCACTACCGTGCCGGACTCTCCGGACTTCATCGAGGGAGTCATCAACCTTCGCGGCAAGATCATCCCCGTCATCGATCTGCGGAAGCGCTTCGGGGAGAAGGAAATCACGCCGAACAAGAAGAACCGCATCCTGGTCGCGGAAGTGGCCGGCAAGATCGTGGGACTGCTGGTGGACACCGCCAGCGAGGTCATCAAGATCAACCCCGACGATGTCGAGCCGCCACCCAACGTCTTCGGCGAAAACGAGGTCAACTACGTGACAGGCGTCGCCAAGTTGAAGGCGAAGCTGGTCATCCTGGTGGATCTCGAGAGGATCATGCAGCGCGGCGATCTGAAGAGGCTCGGCGAACTGGCCACAGCCGCAGGCGCCTGACCTGTCGAGTTACGAAAAGAGGGCCTTGTACCGATGCGCCGTTCCAGGGACACGGAAACACGGCCCCGGCCGTAGAGGGCCGCTGCCCTCCCCCAACCGCTCACTCTCCGCAAGGAGCGCGTCGCGGAAAAATACAGTCTGTGCGGCGGCACCACGCGCGGCACGAAGTGGAAGCGAGAAGATGGCATCTCCGTCTGTAGGCGTCAATTTGACTGATGCAGAACTGAAGCTCCTGCAAACCCTGGTGTACCAGGAGTGCGGCATGTATTTCGACGAGCGCCGCGCCCACTTTTTGCAGGACAGGTTGCAGCGGCGGCTCCGTGCCTGCGGCCTCGACACTTTCTACAACTACTATCGCCTGTTGACCAGCCGCGAAGGCAAGGCCGAGCTGAACGCCCTGCTCGAGAACCTCACCGTCAACGAGACCAGTTTCTTCCGCAACAAGCCGCAGCTCGAGCTGTTCCAGAAAGTTGTGCTGGAACAGATGCTGCACCGCAAGCAGGAGCGTCGCGATTGGTCGCTGCGCATCTGGAGCGCGGGATGCAGCACGGGCCAGGAGCCGTACACGATCGCCATGCAGGTGGCCGACGCGCTGGCTTACTACTACCTGCGCAATCCGCTGCCATTCGAGATGCCCTCCCCCAAGCCGCTCATCCCTCCTCCCTGGAAGGTTGAGATCCTGGCCTCGGACATCAACTACTCGGTCCTGCGGGCCGCGCAGGAAGGCGCGTACAACGAGAACCAGATGGATTCCGTGGACTACACCTACCGCCTGCGCTACTTCGACAAGGTGGGCGAGCGCTACGTGGTGAAGAAGGGACTCAAGGAACTGGTCCACTTCGACTTCCACAACCTCAAGACCGAGTTCCTCCCGGCGCGCAACGACGTCATCTTCTGCCGCAACGTCATGATCTATTTCGACGAGGCGGAACAGAAGCGGCTCATCGAGAAGTTCTGGCGCTGCTTGAACTCCGAGGGATACCTCCTGGTCGGTCACGCGGAGAGCCTGTTTGGCTTGACCGATAAGTTCCGCATGATGCACCAGAACAACGGCACCGCATACCAGAGGATCGAGGGCTAAGGTGAACTTCTTTTCGGAAGACCGGGTCAATGAGTTGAAGAATCTCTTCTTTGAGAGTGCGCAGGAACTCCTGCAAACGCTCAACGAAGATGGACTCTCGCTCGAAGAAGACCCGTCCAATCCGGAACTCGTGCGCAGCATCCGTCGCACGATGCACACGCTGAAGGGTGACTCGGCCGCGTGTGGATACCGCGAGCTGAGCGAGCTCTCGCACGCCCTGGAAGACGTACTGACGCCCGAGATTGCCGCCCGCAGCGGCTCGCAGCTTGCGGAACTTGTGCTGAGCGCGGCAGACGTATTCGACGGCATGCTGTCGGCCTACAAGGGCGACCTGCAGCCGCCGTCGAGTGAATCGTTGCTGGCCATGATCAAGGCCGTGGTCAACCCGGACAGCAATGCGAACGCCGAGTTTGCTCCCACCTTCCAATGGACCGAATACGAGCGCCTCGTGGTTCAGCAGAATGCCGTTGCGGGGCAGAACCTTGTCAACTTCGCTCTTCGCATCGATCCACAATGCCCGATGCGCGCCGCCGCGCTGCAACTCATTCGCAACGTCTTGCAGGAGGTCGGCACCATCCTGCTGATGCATCCGGACGAGAACGCGGTGGAAGTGCCGGATGTCGTCGAGGGTGTCCTCGCCACGTATCACCAGCAAGACTGGATCGAGAAGAAAGCCAAGGTTCCTGCGGTTGTCGCTGAGGTTCGCGTCGCCGCCTATGAGTCGGCGAAGTCCGAGCCTGTAAGCGAAGTGATCCCGCCCTCTCCCTTGAACCTTGAGGTTGAGCCGGCACCGTCGCCGGGCGCCGCGCCCGCCGCCGATCATGACGTGCTCGGCATCCTTGCTCCATCGTCCCCGGATGCGGGTACGAGTTCCGAGCCGGCAAAGAAGAGCGCAAAGCCTGCGGCCCCTGCTCCGCAATCGGACAACGTGCTCCGAGTGGATGCCGAGCGCATCGACACCGTCATGGACCTCGTCGGAGAACTCATCATCGGCAAGTCGATGCTGGCCGATGCGATCGCTTCGTTTGGCAGGCGATTCCCGAAAGATCCGCTTCGCAACCAGCTCGTGGACGCCATGTCGTTCCAATCGCAAGTCCTGGGCAAGCTGCAACGCTCGGTGATGAAGATCCGCATGGTGCCCGTCGAGCAGCTGTTCCGGCGCTTCCCACGCGTGGTGCGCGACGTATCGAAGTTCGAGAAAAAGCAGGTCGATCTGATCCTGCAAGGCGAGAACACGGATCTCGACAAGAGCATCCTCGACGCGCTGTCCGAACCACTGACGCACCTTGTGCGCAACGCCGTTGCCCACGGGATCGAAACACCGGAGGAGCGGCTCGCGGCCGGCAAGCCCGAGAAGGGCTCGATCAAACTCAACGCCTACCACCAGGGCAACCAGGTGGTGATAGAGATTTCCGACGACGGCCGCGGCATCGACCGCACCAAGGTTGCGCGAAAGGCGGTCGAAAAGGGCGTCATCTCGGCCGAAGAGCTGGCGAGACTGAGCGATGGCGACACCCTGAATCTGATTTTCCAGTGCGGCTTCAGCACGGCCGAACGCGTGACCGAGGTTTCCGGGCGCGGCGTCGGCATGGACGTGGTGAAGTCCGTGATGGACCGCCTGAAGGGACAGATTGCGATTCACACGGAGCTTGGCCGCGGCACCACCTTCCAGTTGAAGCTGCCGCTTACGCTGGCCATCATCAAAGCGCTGCTCTTCCGCGTGAGTGAACGCCTGTATGCGGTCCCGCTCGGCTCTGTGCTGGAAATCACGCGCGCCTACGAGAGCGATATCCACGTGGTCGACAACCACGAAGTGATGCGCCTGCGCGAAGAACTGCTTACCCTTGTGCGGCTCAGGGATATGGTCGAGGGCGATGCGCGAGTCGAGTCCGACAAGGTGTTCGTTGTGGTCGTGGCGCTCGGCCACCGCAAGTTCGGCCTGGTTGTGGACCGGATGGCGGGCGAGCAGGAGCTGGTCATCAAGGCGCTCGATGACGATGTCCTCTCCAGCGAGCTTGTGACGGGCGCTTCCGTGCTCGGAGACGGAAGAGTGGTCCTGATTCTGAATATCTCGGAAGTGGTAGAGCGCGTCGGGCACCTGACACTGGCGCACAAGGTAGGAGTATCTGTATGAAGTCCGGCGTGCGCGTCCTTGTGGTAGACGACTCCGCGTTGATGCGGAAGCTCATCCCCCAGATCCTCGAGCGTGACAGCTCGATCCAGGTCGTGGGCACGGCGATGGACGGCGAATTCGCGCTGAAGAAGATTGAAGAGCTTCGGCCAGACGTCGTCACCCTCGATCTCGAAATGCCTCGCATGGACGGCATGGAGACGCTGCGCCAGATCATGCGCCGCTTCCAGATTCCGGTCATCGTCGTCTCGGCGCACACCACCACGGGCGCGACCGCGACCTTCAAGGCGTTGAACCTGGGCGCGTTCGATTTCGTCGCGAAACCGAAGGACGCTCTTTCGGCCAACATGGACGAGGTCGCGCGCGACCTGATCTCGAAGATCAAGGCTGCCGGGATGACTCGGCTGCCCGCATCGCGACAAGGTCTGCCGGTCCGCTTCGAGCGCGTGCATAAGAAGTCGATGCAGCGCCCACTGGCGCAGAAGATTATTGCGATTGGGATTTCGACCGGCGGCCCGAACACCTTGCAATACCTGCTGTCGCAGTTGCCGGCTGACTTCCCTGCCGCGATCGTGATCGTTCAGCACATGCCGGAAGGCTTCACCGAGTTGTTTGCGCGCCGTCTCGATGAGTGTTGCACGATAGACGTAAAAGAGGCGGAGTCGGGCGACCTGCTGCTGGCCGGACGCGCGCTGGTCTGTCCCGGCAACCGGCACATCAAGGTACGCCGCATGCCCCAGGCGAATATCGCGGTGCTCACCGACGAGCCTCGCGTCAACGGACACAGGCCGTCGGCGGACGTGCTGTTCCACTCGGCCGTGGAGTTCGGCCCGGATGCGATTGGACTGATCATGACCGGCATGGGCGACGATGGGGCCGAGGGATTGGGCGCGATGCGACGCGCCGGAGCATTGACCATCGCGCAGAACGAAGCGTCTTCGGTCGTCTTTGGCATGCCGAAGGTCGCGATCGACCGGGGGTACGCGGCGCGGGTCGTGCCGCTTGACGCCCTGGCCAACACTTTGCAGAGTAGCTGCGCCGCCGAACGGCAGCGCATGGCAGCGAAATTCTAGCCAGAACTGTCGCGGGCCGCGTCAGCAGCCGGCGACACGATGTGAGGACTTATGGATCAATTTGCGGCAATGCTTCGAGCGAAAGACCGGCAGCCGATCCGCTACCTGGTGGTTGATGATTCGGTGTTCGCGCGCAAGAACCTCATGCGCATCATCGAGACCTTCGGAGGGCAGGTGGCCGGCGAAGCCGGCGACGGTTGCACTGCCATCACAGAGTACGACCGCACCCGGCCGGACGTCGTGCTGATGGACATCACGATGCCGCAGATGGAAGGCATCGAGGCCGCTGAGCGCATCGTGCGCCAGCATCCCGAGGCACGCGTCATCATGGTCTCCTCCGTCGGATATCAGGAAAACATCGTGGCGGCCCTGCAGAAGGGCGCGCGCCACTTCGTGCAGAAGCCGGTCAAGCCGGAGCTGCTGTATGAAGTCATCAAGTACGTGCTCGGCGACGATGCCATCACCGTGGCAGCGGCGGCGGCCGGTGCGGAGTCAGCGCAATGAGAATGGAATTGATCCAACCCTTCATCAACTCGGCTGACGCCGTGCTGGCCGACATGCTGAAGTGCTCGACGAAGATCGCCGACATGAGCATGGAAGAAGAGGGCTACCGCCGTAAGGGCACGGCCGCCGTCGTTGGCGTCTCCGGCGACATCGAAGGCCGCGTGATCTTCGACATGGAAGGCCCCACGGCCGCCAAGGTCGCGAGCTGCCTCGCGGGCGCAGACGTCCAGGAAACGGATGAGATCGTGCGCGAGACTGTCGCGGAGCTTGCCAACCTCGTCATCGGGAACGCCGTGACCTCGCTCAACGACCAGGGCTTCCGGTTCAAGATCCATCCGCCCGAGGTCCATGCCGCCGAGGAAGGGCTCAAGAGCACGGAGGACACCGAGGCCCTCGTCATGTGCTTCGATACGCCCATCGGCAGCGTGTACATGAACATCGCCATGCGTTACAACCGCCGTCGCAGGAACGATTCCGCGGCCGCCATGTAACGCCGGATCGAGTGCAAAACGAAAGGGCGGGGTTTGAACCCCGCCCTTTTCTCTTGCCTTCGCCGTCTGCTACGGACGGCCACCCGAAACCTGCACAGGCCGATACAGCGTGCAGGATGCAGTGCTCGGATTACAGCTCGGGTTCTGCTGCGGAGCGAGCATGTGCGCGACCCTGATGTTGTCGCTCGTGCGGATGATCGTCGTTCCGTTCTTCAGGTTGTTGGGTTCGACCGTAGCAGCGTAGAGCTTGCTGCCGTCGCGAGACGCCGCGACCCAGGTAACCGTCGCTGCCGGGTCGTCGCCGACAACGAGGTCGGTGGTGGCGAAGTTGGACGACCGGATCTCGGTGACCGTGTTGCTGCCGGTGTTACCCACGTAGGCTTTCGAACCATCTCCCACCGTAGTGATCGTCGTAGGAGCCGGCCCGACCGGGATCGGCGCGCGCATCGCTGTCGGGGCCGACGACACCGAAGCGTCGAACACCGAAACGTTGTTGCTGTCGCGATTGACGACGTAGAGGCGGTTGAGCACGCGGTCCACGAAGCCGAACACCGGACCGGAGCCGCCGGTCGGAATGGTGGTGGCCACGGAAGCGTTCGTCATGTTGATGACGCTCACCGACGCGCTGCCCTGGTTGACGACGTAGAGGAATTGGAAGTCCATGCTGGGAGTCGCCCAGACAGGGGCCGTGCCGACATTCAGCACGGCGATGATGGCGTTCGTGCTCGCATTAATGACCGTTACGGTGTTTGCGGCCCGATCAAGCACGTAGAGCCGCCCTGAGATGACGACTGCGAAACTCGGGGACGGTCCAACGCAGATGTTGCTGATGAGCGAAAGCGCGACTCCGATCACGCCGACCGAGCCTGAACTTGGACACTCGCTATTCGTGCCGGTGTTCAGGACGTACTGGGAACTCGGGCCGGCGGCCGTCGCTACCGGTCTCGATCCGGGCAGCAGCGCAACGGTGACTACGTTGGTGTTTCCGCTCGCCGCGGTTACGGTCGCGGAGTCCGTGTTGGGCACGAACACGCCTGTATGGGCGACGTCATAGCTGGTCAGTCCGGGATTGACGCCCGTGGGGAAGTTGCCCATGTTCGTGTCGCCCGAGACGTTGATCAGGGTCACGATCCCGGGAGCCGCGCCGTTGTGGTGCACGACGGCAACCTGGTCCGGGTTCTGCGGATCGCCGCCCGGCTGAAAGATCGGGTCGGCGATGGGACGGAAGGTGTCTCCGCATCCGACCGCCAGGATCGAGCAAATCAGTGCTGCCGCGGCGCTGTACTTAGCCGCATGACGAAACAGTTTCATTGAACAGTACGCCCAGTACTCGTTGATTTTCTCAGCAGGAACTCAACAATTGTACTGGAAGAGGGTGCCTTGCGTCCCCAGGGCGGACCACGGCGACGCTCGGCCTGGTACTCGACGTGGTTTGAGCGGCTGCTCTAGGCTGCGGGTTTGCGGCGGGGTCTCGACGCCCTCGCGGTTGCCTTCCCCGGCTGCTTCTTATCCGTCGCGCGCGCCTCGTTGGACGCCTGCACCTCCGCAACCCTCTCCGCCGGACGCTTGTTCATCTGCGCCAGACTCTGCTTGAGGGCGTCCATGAGGTCCACGACCGGCGCGAGTTTGCCGGGTTTCTCGACGGGCGTAATCTCCCGGCCCTCGACACGCGCCTTGATCAGCTCCTTCAGGTTGTCCTGGAAGGTGTCATGGAAGCGCTCGGGCTCGAACTTGTCGGCCAGCGCCTCGATCAGTTGATTGGCCACCTTCAGCTCGCCTTCCTTCAGGTCGGCGCGCTCCTCGCCGAACCCGTCCACGCTGCGGACCTCGTTGGCGTAGTACATGGTGTGAAGCATGAGCCCGTTGCGGTGCGGGCGCAGGATCACCGTATATTCACGGTTGTGCATGGTCAGCTTGGCGATCGCCATGTAGCCGCTGTCGTTCATCGCCTTCGCGAGAAGCGCGTACGGACGCTGCCCTGCTTCCTCGGGCATGATGAAGTAGGAGGACTCGAAGTAGATCGGGTCCACTTCGTCGGCCCTCACGAACTGGAGGATCTCCATCGCCTTCGCCGTCTTCGGCTCGATCTTCTTGATCTCTTCCGGTTCGATCACGACGTACTCGCCTTTACGGTACTCGTAGCCCTTCACAATTTCGCTGCGTTCCACGACGCGATCGTCCACCGGACAGTACAACTGCTGCTTGATGCGCGACATATCGTCGCGGTGGAGCATGTGAAAACCGATACTCTCGCCGCGAGCGCCTGAAAACAGGCGAACGGGCATGGAGATAAGACCGAACGTCAGGTATCCGGACCAGACGGAAGCTGCCATGTGAAGTTCCAGTGCTTACATCCGAAGATGGGATGTCCGCCGCGGAGGTCGCATGCCGCCGCGGCACTCTGTTACGATGCGGTGCACTCCGGCGTGTGCCGCCAAGCGGCAGCGAAGAAGCCGGGCAACCTTACCGGAAAGAATGGATCCCGCTCCCGAGTTCCTGAACGCGGCCGTACTCCAGAGCATCGCTGCGATGCTTGCCGAACGCACGCTGCCCGCGCTCGGACTGACGACGGCTTTCGCCCTGGCCGCGTGGGGCATGCGCGCCGTCTCGGCCGGAGGCGCGGGCGCGGGGTTGCTGCTGACTTTCATCATCTGCCTCGCCGCCGGCCCGCTGGCGATGCTGGCGGTCGTCTCCGTGTTCCTGCTGACGTTCGTCGCGACCCGTCTGGGATATCGCCAGAAGCAGCAGATTGGCGTTGCCGAACGAAACGGCGGGCGTGAGGCGAGCCAGATCTTCGCGAACCTCGGTGCCGCCGCGCTCTGCGCCGCACCCCTTGCCTTCTACGGCAACAGCACTCGCGCCCTCCTCATCGGGACAGTCGCCGCGCTTGCCGAAGCGGCAGCCGACACCGTCTCCAGCGAAATCGGTCAGGCCTTCGGAGGCCGCGCGCTGCTGATCACAACCCTGAAGCCTGTGCCTCCGGGGACCAATGGCGGCATCACCATGGTGGGGACGCTCGCGGGAGTAATCGCGGCATGCGTGGTCGCCGCCGTGAGTGTCTGGCTGGGTTTGCTGTACTCGACGTACCTCGCGCCGGTTGTGGTCGCCGCCACGGCAGGCATGATCGTGGACAGCCTGCTGGGCGCGACCGTCGAGAAGCCAGGGAGGCTCGGAAACGACTCTGTTAACTTCGGCAGTTCGAGCTTCGCGGCCCTGTGCGCGCTCGGTTACTGGGTGCTTGTACAACTCGGCGGCTGACCACGCGCGCGCTGTCGCACCCGACGAACGCGGCTCGATCCGCATGCGCTGCACGCCTTCCGACCCTCGGGCCATGCTGCGCGACTGTGCTAAATTAAGAACTGCGCGGGTCCGTAGCTCAGTTGGTAGAGCATC
>DASPLH010000116.1:0-8197 GCA_035627675.1 Clostridia bacterium | reverse complement strand
TGGCGTAGTTGGGAAGGCTGCTCAGGAAGACTCTTCCGTACTGCTTTTTGAGGATGCGGTTGTCGAGGAGCGCTAGCACGCCGCGATCATGGAGCGAGCGGATGAGGCGTCCGAAGCCCTGCTTCAACGTGATCACCGCTGAGGGAACCTGGTAATCGAAGAAGGCGTTGCCGCCGTTGTCGTCGATGGCACGCACGCGGGCGGCCACGACCGGATCGGATGGAACGGCGAACGGAAGCCGGTCGATGATGACGCAGCTCAACTGCTCTCCCTGCACATCGACTCCCTGCCAAAAGGATGACGTCGCGAACAGGACGGCGTGCGGCGTTGCGCGGAACTCCTCGAGCAGCGCGGTTTTCGGCGCGGACCCCTGCAACAGCATTGGGAAGTCGAGTTGGCCGAGCAGGCGTTCGTACACCTGCTGCATCTGCGAGTAGCTGGTGAAGAGGCAGAAGGCGCGTCCGCGGCTCATCTCCAGCAGTTCGCGAACGCGTGTGGCGGCCTGCTCGGTGAAGCCCGACTCGCGCGGCTCCGGCAGATCTCGCGGAACATAGAGCAGCGCCTGGGACTCGTAGTCGAAGTGCGACTCGACGACCAGTTCGCGGGCGTTCATGATGCCGAGCCGCTGCTGGATGTACTGGAAGCCTCCGGCGACGGAGAGCGTGGCCGAGGTCAGCACGACGGTGTCGATCTGGTCGAAGAGCGTGCGCCGAAGGATCTGCGAGACGTCGATCGGAGTGGCTTGCAGGAAGACGTTCTGACGGCCCTCGCGCGAGGCGCCGCGGCGCTCGATCCAATAGACGGTGTTGCGGTCGCGCGACTCCATGACGAACTGGAGTTGCACCTGGATCTCCTGCGTGCGGCGGACGAGGTTGAATATTTCGTCCGGCTTGTTGGGGACCTGGTTGAGTTCGGCTCCGAGTTGCACGAGCGTGTTCTGCAAGGCGGTGAACTTGTCTCCGTGGTCTTCGAGGAAGCCTTCGCGGTCCTCGAAGGCGAAGCGTCCGTCACCGGACGGCAAGGCGGAGAAGAACAGTTGCGAGCGGTCGCGCACGCGCCCGGCGATGAGCGGAACGCCGTGGGCGGCGATGTGCTTCTCGCGCAGGGTGATCTCGACGTCACGGAGCAGTTCGTCAATGCGCAGGTTGCTGACGGAGACCCCGAAGTAGCTGCCCGCGACGTCTTCCAGTTCGTGTGCTTCGTCAAAGATCACGGCGGCAGCTTCGGGCAGGATGCCGCCTTCGTCGGTCGCCTGCTTGATCGCCAAGTCGGCGAAGAAGAGGTGATGGTTGACGATGATGATGTCGCTCTCGAGAGCGCGGCGGCGCATCTCGGTCAGGAAGCAGCGCTCGAACTGCTGACACTTGCTGCCGACGCAGCGGTCGGCCCGGGAGTCGAGCTTCTGCCAGAGGACGCTGTTCTCGGGCAGCGATCTCAGCTCGGCGCGGTCGCCGGACTTGGTTTCCTTCTCCCAGTTGGCGATGGAGCGGAACTCGTTGATCTCTTCCAGTCCGCTGAGGACCGGTTGGTCCGTCAGGTCGTAGAGCTTCTGGCGGCAGAGATAGTTGGCGCGCCCCTTCATGTAGCAGACGCGAAGGCGCGGCTCGCCATTGCTCGATTCCCCGAAGAGAGCTTTCTCGAGGAATGGAACATCCTTAAAAAAGAGCTGCTCCTGGAGGTTCTTGGTTCCGGTGCTGATGATGACGCGCTTGCCGGAGCGGAGGACGGGGACGAGGTAGGCGAGCGTCTTGCCGGTTCCCGTGCCGGCCTCGGCGATGAGATGGCGACGCTGCTCGAGCGCCTGCTCGACGGCCTGCGCCATGGAGAGCTGTCCGCGGCGGAACTCGTAGGCCGGATGCGTGCGTGACAGCAGCCCTCCAGGTCCGAAGAACTGGTGGAGCGAGATCTTGTCGAGCGTGATGGGAGAAGGAGAGGACACCGCATCTCTATAATAGCCGTGGAGGGGCCGTTGTTCCGCGGCTCTTCCCAACGACTCTTTACGACAGGGGATCTGGATTTGGCAACGGCGGCAACGAACTCGAAAGGCGGACTGCTGGCCATCGTTGGCCGTCCCAATGTCGGCAAGTCAACTCTCTTCAACAAGCTGGTGGGCCAGCGGCGCGCGATCGTGGGCGACGAACCTGGAATCACCCGCGACCGCCTGTACGGGACGGTCCGCTGGAACGGGCAACGGTTTCGGGTGGTGGACACGGGCGGCATCATCCCGGAAGACAAGGACCTGATCCCGGCAGAGATCTTCCGGCAGGCGAGAGTTGCGCTGGAAGAAGCGTCGGCCATCGTGATGGTGGTGGATGGGCGGACGGAGCTGGCCGCGCCCGACATGGAACTCGCAAGGCTGATGCATAAGGCGGGAAAACCGCTCTTCCTGGCGGTGAACAAGATCGACGCCCCGAAGCTGGAGGCGCAGGCGGAGGAGTTCCGCAGGCTGGGGATACGCGAGCTGTATCCGATCTCGGCAGAGCACGGGGACGGAGTCGCGGAGCTGATCGAGGCGGTGATGGAGAAGGTCGCGACGGTATCCGACACCGAGGAGGACGAAGTTCGCGAGAGCAGGTTCATGCGGGCAAAGGCGCAGCCCACGCGCGAGGCGAGGGAAGACGACGAGTTCGCGGACGTGGAGGCACTGGACCTTCCGGCAGAAGAGCCGGGCCCGGCTCCGGAAATCAGGATCGCGATCATCGGGCGTCCCAACGTTGGTAAATCGACACTTTTGAATCAACTGACGGGCACGTCGCGGGCGATCGTGTCTCCGATCGCGGGCACGACGCGCGACGCGGTGGATGAAGTGGTGGAGAAGGACGGCCAGAAGTACCGGTTCATCGACACGGCGGGGATCCGCCGCAAGGGCAAGACGAAGCTGATGGCCGAGAAGCTTTCGGTCGTGATGGCGCGCAAGCATCTCGAGGCCGCCGACGTGGCATTGATGGTGATCGATGCGACGGAAGGCGTGACCGGGATCGATGCGAACATCGCGGGTTACGCGCACGAGTCGGGGCGCTCGGTGGTGATCGTGATCAACAAGTGGGACCTGGTGACGAGCGGGCGTACCGACGGCAAGCCAGCGGCAGACAGCCGCATCTTCGAGGAGCAGGCGCGGCGGATGCTGAAGTTCCTCGACTACGCGCCGATCCTGTTCATTTCGGCCGCGAACGGGAAGAACGTTCACCGGGTGTTCGAGGCGTTGCAGAGGGTTTCAGCCGAGCGCCGCAAGCGAATCTCGACGGGCGAGATGAACCGTTTCCTGCGGCAGGTGGACTTCGAGCGCGCATCGGTGCCCGCGCGGAACAAGGTAAAGATTTACTACATGACACAGACGGCGGTTTCTCCGCCGACGTTTGTGCTGTTCACCGATAAGGACGTGAAGCTGCATTTCTCGTACGAGCGGTTCATCGAGAACCAGATCCGGGATGCGTTTACGTTTGAGGGCACGCCGATCTGGATCAAGAGCCGGGCGAGGAAGAGGCGCGAGTTCGTGCCTAACCCGAAGAGGGGATAGGTAAATGGTGCTCAGGGGCCGTGAGGTCCTTCGACTCGGAAGCGCATCTGCGGGCGCTTCCTCGCTCAGGATGACGTGTCGTTGGGAGTGCTCCGCACTCAGCCCAGCCGAGGGCGGCTGGGCCTACATGGAACGTGGTGCTCAGGGCCGCGAGGTCCTTCGACTCGGAAGCGCATCTGTGGGCGCTTCCTCGCTCAGGATGACGGGAGCATCTGGGTAGAAAGAACTACCCCACGTTAGCTTCGAGAACCTGGGACGCCGACTCATCCCTGCTCCGACCCGACAAAGACAACTACCCCACCCTCTGCTTTCGCAGAAGGGTGGGGCCCCGAGTTGAGTTTGTCATTCGTAGCGGAGGGCTTCTACTGGGTCGAGTTTGGCGGCCTTGATGGCTGGGACCATACCGCTTAGGACTCCGACGAACAGGAGCACGAGCGTGGAGCCCAGAACCGTGCCGGCGGAGATTTGCAGTCGTATGTCGGCCTTGCCGCTCTTGTCCTGGAACATGGCACCGAGCAGCGGCAGGGTTCCGATGGCGGCCGAAATCCCGTAGGAGAGCGCGATGCCGAGTGCGCCGCCTATGGCCATCAGCACCAGGGTTTCGGCGAGCATCTGCAGGCGGATGTGGATCTTCCTGGCGCCGAGCGCGCGGCGCAAGCCGATCTCGCGGATGCGCTCGTCGACCGAGACGAGCATGATGTTCATCACTCCTACCCCGCCGATCCCGAGCGTCAGCGCCCCGATGAAGAGCAAAAGAACCTGAAGGCCGATGGTCAGGCCTTCGATGACCGGGCGGAACTGCTCGCGTCCGAACATCTGGATGGCTTTCTCGTCGGTTGGCGAAAAGCCCTGGCGATCGGCGACGGCGGCGCGCACCTGGCGGATAGCTTCCTTCTCGAACTGCGGGGCGATGGGTTCGATGACGAGCGTGCGGGCGTACTTCGCGTCCCACATGTCGGCGGCGGCGGAATATGGGATCCAGACGGAGCGATCGTCGCTGGTGAAGTAATTGCTGAGCTGGATCTTGCGGTCCATCACGCCGACAACCTCGAAGCGCACGCCCCCGATGAGAATGGTTTCACCGATGGCGTTTCGTCCGCTGAAGAGCTGTTCCTTGATGCGGTAGCCGATGAAGACCACTCGACGGCGCTCGAGCAGGTCCATGGAGTTGATCCAGCGGCCCTCGGCGGGGACTTCGTTGCGCACTTCCCCGTACTCGGGAAAGACGCCGCGGACGGCGCTGTTGACGAGGCGTTCGCCGTATTGCATGGGCAGATACTTGACGGTTTCCATGCTGACGGACTTCACGGCCGGCGAGGTGGCCTTGATGTAATCGACATCCGCCTGTTCGAAGCGGACCACCTTTCCGCCGCGCTGCCCGCCGGTGGCGTCGCTGGTTTGCTGCGGCCAGGCGATGATGGCGCTGCGGCCGAAGGCGTCGAAGGCCGTGGTGAGGACCTGGCGGAAACTGGTTCCGTAGGCGATGAGCAGAGTGACGGACGTGATTCCCCAAACGACTCCGAGCATCGTCAGCGCACTGCGCGTGGGGCTCTTGCGGAGAGCAAACCATGCTTCGGCGAAGATTTCCCTGATCAGATCCACGGCGCTCTCCTATCCGCCTGCTTCGTAGCGCAGAGCTTCAATGGGGTCGATGGTGGCTGCCTTGCGAGCCGGGTAGAGTGCGGCGAAGATCGCAGTCATGCCGAGCATCAACAGGGCTGCAAGGCCGCTACGCCACGTCGGAAGCAGGCCGGCGAAGAAGTCGGGCATGGGAAGCATGTTGACCAGGCCGCAGAGTCCGTAGGCGATCGCCAGGCCGACTCCGCCGCTCAGCGCGACGATGATGACGGTCTCCAGGAAGAACTGCCGCAGGATGCTTTGGGCCGGGGCTCCCACCGCTTTGCGGACGCCGATCTCGCGCGTGCGCTCGCGAACGGCAACGAGCATGACATTCATCACTCCTATTCCGCCGAGAAAGAGCGTGGTGATTCCGACGGCGCCGAGGAAGTACTGCATGCCGTCGGTCATCCTGCGGAAGGCCTTGGCTTCTTCCAGCGTGTCCCAGACGCCTGCGGCTTCCTTGTCAGTGGGATCGAAGTTGTGGATGCGGCCGAGAGCTACGCGGGCCTGATGCTTGCAGCTTTCGTGCTCGTCAACAGATGCGGGGACGACGAGAAGGCGGTCGATCTCGCTCGGAGTCGAGGGAGGTTTGTTAGGCAAATCCTCAATGAGTGCGGTGAAGGGCACGAAGATCTTGTTGACGTCCCACCCGTCGTAGCTGGAGTTCTGCTTCTTGTCGAGCATCACTCCGATGACGACGTAGGGGATGTCGTTGATGTAGATGTTCTCGCCGATAGGTTTGCCCTGCGGGAAGAGTTGCTCTGCGATCTCGCTGCCGAGGAATGCGACGCGCCGGCGTTCGTGAACGTCAGTCCAGTTATAGAAGCGCCCTTCGGCGACGCTGATGCTGCGGATCTCGGGGAACTCGGGATAGGAGCCGGTGACGGGAGGCTGGGCAGCGTTGTAGTTGCTGCGCACGGCGGCTTGATTGCCGAGCTCGGGAAGCACGTACTTGCACGCCGGGGATTCGGATTGGACGAACTGAGGATCGTCCTTGTCGAACATGATGCGGCGTCCGGCACGAGTGCCACCGGCCTGCATGCTGGTGCGACCGGCGAAGATGACCATGAGGTCCTTGGCAAACGTCCGCTGCATCTTCTCGTTGCCGGCGCGCAGTCCTTCTCCGGCGGCGATCATGAGCACGATGGAGACGATGCCCCAGGCAATCCCGAACATGGTGAGGAATGTCCGGAGCTTGTTCGCCCACAGAGTGTGAATCACGTCTTTGAACAGGTCGGAGATGGACATGTTGAGCCTTACGAGCAATCAGACGCAGAGCTCACGGCAATGTTAGGTACGAATGAGGGAAGGAGGAAGTTCCTGAAGCAGATGCCAATCGGAAGAACTACCCCACCCTCTGCTACGCAGAAGGATGGGGCACCCGCCGTGAGGATCTTCGTTCTTGTGTGTTCGCGGTTCTTGTGTGTTCGCGCGCGCGCTGAACTATGGGTTGTGTTTGCATTGCGGGTGACACCTTCCGAAAGGAAAGTTGGGCGGAAGGGTTGCGCGACCTGCTCACGGCTGTTATAACAATCAAGCACGCTTGAGGGCGCGAACGGCGCCACGCGACGGAAGTCGCGGAACTGGTCCTTACAAGTCAGGTTTTTCGAACGGACGAAACGGAAGTTCGAAAAAGTAGCCGGCGGGGGTTGCGCGGTGCCGATGGGTTTGGTACAGTAACTTCTGTCAGCGAGAGAGGCAGTAACGACGCCTTGCAGTGAATCGCAGATGAGGGTTGCACGACGCCAGCAAGTCTGGTAGAGTGAACTTCGTCAGCGAGAAAGGCAGTCGGAAGCCGAGCGGTGAATCCTTGACGATTCCTCGGCATCTAAGTAGTAAGCCAACAAGCTGCGAGTAAATGCCCGGCCACGGGCTTCAATCGGGGACTGAGTTTCCCGATGGGTTTCAGCGGTAATCGCAGAACCTCCAAGTGATCTTTAACCAAGTTTGATTGCTCTCGATTTTTGCCGCGCGCCGAAGTGGCTGCGCCTGGATAGAGAGCAAAACCTACCGCGCGCGCTGTGAGTCACAGCGCAAGCGAGCTGGGTCGATCGGGAGTCCGCAGACAGCGCGATGGAGCGCTGAACAAAGTTGCGGATGGGGGTTGACTCGCCGCAGCGATTCGCGGTATGTTTAAAAGGTTTCGAGGACGGATGGTTAACACGCAGTGCTAGCCATCGTTCACCGGAAGCGCCGCCCAGTGCGGAGAACGCGGACGGTCTTTGACAACAGGTTGAACGTGCCAGTCGTGAGATGGACGCTTGAGATTTAGGTCAAGCGATCTCACAACATAAGGTAAATCGGAAGATTCGCGATTTACATGTCTGTCTGACCCTGTCGGCAGACGTTTTCAGGTTTCAAACGAGAGTTTGATCCTGGCTCAGAATCAACGCTGGCGGCGTGCCTAACACATGCAAGTCGAACGAGAAAGTGGAGCAATCCATGAGTAAAGTGGCGCACGGGTGAGTAACACGTGACTAACCTACCCTTGAGTGGGGGATAACCCCGGGAAACCGGGGCTAATACCGCATAACACCGAGAGGTCAAAGGAGCAATTCGCTCGAGGAGGGGGTCGCGGCTGATTAGCTAGTTGGTAGGGTAATGGCCTACCAAGGCGACGATCAGTATCCGGCCTGAGAGGGCGCACGGACACACTGGAACTGAAACACGGTCCAGACTCCTACGGGAGGCAGCAGTGGGGAATTTTGCACAATGGGGGAAACCCTGATGCAGCAACGCCGCGTGGAGGATGAAGTCCCTTGGGATGTAAACTCCTTTCGACCGGGACGATAATGACGGTACCGGTGGAAGAAGCACCGGCTAACTCTGTGCCAGCAGCCGCGGTAATACAGAGGGTGCAAGCGTTGTTCGGAATTATTGGGCGTAAAGGGCGCGTAGGCGGTGCGGTAAGTCTCTTGTGAAATCTCCGGGCTCAACTCGGAGCCTGCAGGAGAAACTGCCGTGCTTGAGTATGGGAGAGGTGAGTGGAATTCCCGGTGTAGCGGTGAAATGCGTAGATATCGGGAGGAACACCTGTGGCGAAAGCGGCTCACTGGACCA
>DASPLH010000115.1:0-4168 GCA_035627675.1 Clostridia bacterium | reverse complement strand
CCTGGGAGCGTCACCGATGCCATCGTGCCCGGAAGGAAGATGGAGAAGACGCTGCCGTGCCGGACGCCATTCGTGGAAGAGCGCACGGTAAGTACGCCACCATACTTGGTCACGATGTTCTTCGTCACCCAGAGTCCCAGGCCAGTTCCCTTTTGTCCTTTGCTGGTGTAGAACGCATGCCCGATGCGGGCGAGCGTGTCGCGGGTCATGCCGGTGCCGTCGTCCGCGATGACGATGCGGATGCCGGTCACTCCCTCGTCGCTCCACTGGCGCGAGGCGCGCATGCGCACCGTTATGTTTCCTCCACTCGGCATTGCGTCGATCGCGTTGCCGATCACGTTCGAGAACACCTGGCGCAACTCGCCCGGAAGCACGCGAATCGTGCCGCCGTATCGGTAGTCGCGACAGATGTTGATGCCCTTTGTCTCCAGCTTGCGGGCATAGAGGCCGAATACTTCGTCGAGAAGCTCGGCGGGCCCCACATCGACAGGTTCGGAAGCTTCGCGGTAGAAGTTCAGCGTCTGGCGCGTGATCTGCACGACGCGACCGATTTCGCGACGCGCCATCTCGACGTATTCGCGCGCCGCCGGATCGAGACTCTGGTTGGAGTTGAGCAGATATATAAGGTTGGAGACCGCTTCCAGGGGGTTGTTGATTTCGTGGACGATGGTGGCGACCAGACGTCCGATGCTTACAAGCTTCTCGTGCTCCTTCATCAACTCGGCGGCCCGTGCCACTTCCTGGTTGGCGCTCTGGCGTTCTCGCGCGAGATTCAGCTCGCGCAAGGCGCGCTCTGCTGCCTGGCCGAGCATCGACATGCGGGTCTTGAGGATGTAGCCGGTGACGCCAGGACGGGAGGCTTCGACAGCGATGTCGTCTCCCGTGGTGCTGGTCACGAATACGAAGGGCACGCCGGGGTTGATGTTCCGCGCCAGGTCGATCGCCTGCAGGCCCTCGAACGAGGGCAAGTGGTAATCGGCCAGGATGAGGTCGAAACGCTCCTGCTTCAGCTTGTGGAGGAACTCCTCACGGGAATGGACGACAACGAACTCTGCATCGAACCCCGCCAGCCGAAGCTGCTCGATGGCCAGGGCTGCGTCGAGCCGTGTGTCCTCGAGTAGCAGAAATCGGAGCTGGCCGGGGAGCAAGCTCACGTAGCAATACCCTCGGCCTGGTCTGCGGGGCGCCGGTGCGTCAACGACGCACGTACCGGCAACTGCATTTGTGCTGGGAAAGACACGTGAGTGGGATGACCACGGAGAGATTAAGGTTGCGTAGCACTGATCAGGAGGAACGAGCGAGGTACCAGCCGTTCTCGATCTTTTTCCACCCGAGATGCGCGTAGTAGTGCTCGGCAATCTTCGAGGCCCGAAGAATCCACTGGATCCGCGGGCCAAACGATTGCAGCTCGTTCAGCAGGCCACGTCCGACGCCCGCCTTCTGCATGTCGGGTGCAATCGCAAGGTCACAAACATAGCCGTCGTAGGCTCCGTCGGTCCAGCCACGAAGTATGCCGACGAGGCGGTCGCCCGACCAGGCGGTGATTACGACGTTGGCGGCGACGTACAGTGCGGCGATCCGGGGTACGTCATCGACCGGACGGTTCAGCGGGGCGGAACGGTATAGCTCGGCAATGACATCCGCCTCGGGCCGACGATCGTGGCGATACACAACCTCGGGAACAGGCATGGGCTCAATCTCCAGTTTCGCAAGCTGGCACTTCGGTCTCGTCTTCCACTTCGCGTGCGTGCGACTTGGCGCCGGTAACCAGGGCTACGCTGAGAATGACGATGGCGGAGCCGCCCAGGATATAGGGAGTGATCTTCTCGTCCAGCACGAGCCAGCCCAGGAATACGGCGACGATCGGGTTGACGTACGCGTACGTGGCTACTTTCGGCGTGGGCACGTTGCGCAACAGCCAGACGTAAGCAGTGAAGCCGATCAGCGAGCCGGCAATGATCAGGTAAACGATCGCGGCAACGGAGTTCCCAGCCCACTGCGTCCGGTGATGCTCTCCGGTGAGGAAGGCCAGCGCGAGATTGATCATCCCGGCCATCAACATCTGCCACCCGCTGGCGGTGTAAGGATCGACGCTGATATGCCAGCGCTTGGAGAGAATCGATCCGTTCGCCCAACTGAAACTGGAAAACAGGACGAGTCCGGCGCCGAGCAGTTCGCGACGGCCTACGTGCACTCCGCCGGTCAGATCGGGCCAGAGCAGAACCACAACGCCGCACAGCCCGAGCGCAATTCCCATCAAGCCACGCCCCGAAATGCGGTCTCCGCGATGGCTAAGGCGTTCCAGGAGCAGGAACCACATGGGCGTGATCGCGATGAGAAGCGCCGCAAGCCCGGTCGGGATGAGAGTCTCGGCCCAGCCGAGAACGACATTGCCGGTGGTTAATAAAAGGATACCGATCACTGTGAGGCGGAACATGTCGCGGCGGGAGACGGTCACGGTGTGTCCGACGAACGCTCGCCAGGCCAGCATGAGAGCGCCGGCGATCAGGAACCGCACGCCTCCCATCATGAGCGGCGGGATGTGTTGAACCGCAATGGCAATGGCCAGATACGTCGATCCCCACAACACGTACACGAGGGCGAACGCCACCATGACTTGCAGGCGGAACTTTCGATCGCTTTGCGTCTGGGAAGAAACTGAAACGGCCACTCCTCAGGTTATCAAAAGGCGAGTGGGGTCGAGCGCCTGGAAGTTCCGAGCCCGGCGAATCACCCAGTTGGCGAAAAAGCCCGGCCGCTTCCCCGGTGCAGCTTCCGGCGAAAAGCGGGCTCAGGCGGAGCGTTTCTGCTCCGCGCTGCGGAGACGCTGCCCGGTGAGAAAGACGTAGTGGATACCCGAGGCGAGCGTGAATACGAACGTGGAGTAAAGGAAGGCCTTGCGGCCGAATGCGACCCACGGCCTGGAGTGAACTTCGAGCAGCATGACGAAGAAGACGGCCGCAACCTGGGAGAACGTATTCAGCTTGCCGAAGATGCTGGGAGCGAAGTCGCGCAGGCCCGCCGTGGAGTAGAGCACCGCGGCGACGACCAGGATGCAGAGGTCGCGGCTGAAAACCAGCACCGTGTAGCGCCACGGGATTTCGTGAACGAACGACAAGGTCAGGAAAAGCGAGCTGAGCAGGAGCTTGTCGGCGATGGGGTCGAGGTACTGGCCGATGAGCGTCTTCTGGTGGAGCACGCGGGCGAGCAGGCCGTCGAGTCCGTCGCTCAGGCCGGCGGCGACCAGCAGTCCGAGCGCCCAGTCGTAATTGCCGTCCACCACATTGATGAGGATAAATGGGACGAACAACAGCCGAAGCAGCGTGACCTGGTTGGGCGTTGTCCAGAAGCGGTCGGTCACGCGCCCTCCGGCCAGAACACGCGCGATGCGGCGCGATGCGACTTGGCGGCGAACCGCTCGGCGAGCGAGGACACCCCGGCGCCGGGACCGTCGAGCTCGACGCGGTCAACGCGATGCATCGGGAAAAAGGCCGTCATCGGTGTCGCCGCTTCTCCATCACGTAACTGGAGAGCAAAGTCGTCGAACGACTCGAGCGGTATGCCGCGAAACGCCACGCCGGCAACACCGAGCGACAGGAGCGCTCCGAAGAATTTCTCGCGCGGATCGCGAAGAGAGATGACGACGATGGCTCCGGGATGGAACATGGCTGCCTCGCGCTCGGAGGCAGCGGAGGAAGAAAACAGCTCACGAACGGGATCGGCTGGAATAGTCACGCATGGAAGATTTTGCGACGCGGACAGAGTGGCTGGCAAGCCGGGAGAACCAACATGTTCGCAGTTCGTAGCCGGGGCTCGGAGTTCGTGCCGCGAAGCCGGCAAACGCATACGCGCCGGACGTGCCTGAGCGAGTTCTGCGGTCGCATGGGTCGAGAGCGACCCGGACGCTGCCCGGACGCGCGACATTTGCCGGAACACGGGAAACTCAGTAGAATTAGAAAACAATTGGACGGTCGCACCCGCGACTGTATAGATGTAGGCGCGTAGCTCAGTTGGTTAGAGCGCTACCTTGACACGGTAGAGGTCAGCGGTTCGAGTCCGCTCGTGCCTACCATTTCTTTTTCTCCCAAATCGTTGAATTTGCGTGGCTGGGATCGGCAGATCCCATACGTGCACTCTGAATCTCTCAGTCACGCGGTCCAGTGCTCAC
>DASPLH010000114.1:0-17941 GCA_035627675.1 Clostridia bacterium | reverse complement strand
GCGCTAGTCCGGCGCGATCTCACGGTTCACGAAATCATCGAGGAGGAGATCCTCTACCCGGCTTTTCAGGAGCAGGCCAAACTGAAGGAAATCGTGCTCGAGGGCTACGAGGAGCATCACTTCGCCGATACGGTTGTCGAGGAGATCGACGGAGTTCCTCCGGAAGACGAGACCTGGGGTGCGAAGCTCACCGTGCTCAAAGAAAATGTGGAGCACCACATCCAAGAGGAAGAGGGCGAGATGTTCAAGAAAGCTCGCGAGCTCTTCAGCGAAGAGGAGCTCAACCAGCTTGGCGAGCGCCTGGCCGCGCGCAAGAAGCAGGTCGAGAACAAGTCTGCCGACGATCTTCAGGAAACCCGTGACGCAGCGTAGGCCGATCTTCATGGGAGCCTGTCGCGGGACCGGCTCCCCCATGCCCCCGACCTTCGGCACACGCCAACACTGATGCGACACTTTCACCCGTATCGCGTGTTCTAAACGTATTCAGCACGCCCCGCGGAGGTCTGTTTGAAAAAGTTGGCTCTACTCGCACTGCTCGCCACGGTCGCGGTTGGAACCGCCGGCGCGCAGCAACTCGACGCTGCTTTCGGCGTCACCACCGTCACCTCGCCGGAGCTCTCAACCGCGACGGCCGAACACTTCCCGCAGCGCCTCGGCGGCGGCGCATATCCGGCCTTCAGCGCGAATTATCTCTGGCCCAATCATCTGGGGTTCGGAGGCGAGGTCGCGTTTCGCGCGAAATCGAACCTCTACACCGGGTTTCAACCGTACCGGCCCATCCTGTTCTCATTCAACGCCGTCTATGCTCCGCCGATCGGCACCCGGTTCCAGCCGGAGATCAACGCAGGCATCGGAATGCAGAGCGTCCGGTTCTACACGCCTTTCTTCGAATGCGATTTCACGGGCTGCACGAACTACCAGAGCAGCAATCACTTCCTGACCAAGGTAGGCGGCGGGCTTCGCTTCTACGTCTCCGAGAAGATATTCGTTCGTCCTGAGGCGCACGCATACTTCGTCCGTAACAACGTCGAGTTCAGCAGCCCTCGCGTGATGCGCTACGGATTTTCGATCGGTTACACGCTGCGCACCGAGGAACCGTAGCGCGCCCGTCCATCGATGTGTAGCGCGCGTCTGGCGCTACGAGACCCGTCGTGGTTGCAACCGCGGTCTTCTACTTTCCATCCATTCAAGCAGGCGGCGAACCGGCGTGGTCTCGTCGCTGTCCGAGCTCTCCTATGGCCCTTCCCAGAGCTGCTGTGATCATGAACGCCCGCTCCGGCGCGACCAGCGCCTACGCCGGTGCCCGCGCCTTGCGCGACTTGGCGCATCGCCGCGGAGCTGAGTGGGAAGTGCTGCTTGCCCGACATCCCCGGCAGCTCAAGCCGCTGGCGCGCCAGGCGATTCGCGACGGGTATCCCGTCCTGATCGCCGGGGGCGGTGACGGCACCGTCAACGCCGTCGCATCGGTCGCGTTCGAAGAGGGCGCCATCCTGGGAGCACTTCCCCTGGGGACCTTCAACTACCTCGCTCGCGATCTCGGCATCCCGCTCGAACTCGAGCCTGCCTTCGACGCCATCTGCGATGGGCGCGTGATTGACATGCAGGTCGCCGAAGTCAACGGACAGATATTCCTGAACAACGCCAGCATCGGGCTCTATCCGTCCGTGCTCGAAGTGCGGGAGGAGACGTACCGCCGCTGGGGTCGCAGCCGAGTTGCAGCCTACGCCTCGGTGCTTTTGTCCATCATGCGTGCGAACTTCCACCTCGACCTGCGCCTCGTGGCCGATGGCCGGGAAGAGATCATCCACACGCCCATGCTGTTCGCGGCGCGGAATGCCCATCAGATCGAGAGTTTCTCGCTGGAAGGCGGCGGCTGCGTCCGCTCCGACCGGATCGCGTTTTACATCGTGCCACCCGTCAGCCGCCTGGGGCTGTTCCAGATGGCGGCGCGCATGTTGCTTCGCCGCATGCAGCCCGCGCGCGACTTCAAACTGATGTGCGCCAATACGCTCCAGGTCAGCACGCGCCGACGCCGGCTCAGCGTGGCTTACGACGGCGAACGCATGACCAGCTCCGTGCCTCTGACGTTCCGCATCCACGAACGTCCCTTGCGTGTGCTCGCGCCGGCCGCGCAGGCCTCAGGCGTTCCGGGTGCCGCTGCCTGATGCGCAAGCTCGTCCACCTGTCGGACCTTCACTTTGGGCGCGTCAACCCGGACCTGATCGAGCCCATCCTCAAGTCCATCTGGAACATCAGGCCCGACCTCGTCGTGGTTTCCGGAGACCTGACGCAGAGGGCGCGGACAGGGCAATTCAGGATGGCCGGCGAATTTCTTCACCGCCTGCCCACACCGCAGATCGTGCTGCCCGGCAACCACGACATTCCTCTGCACAATCTCTACGCACGCTTCCTGCACCCGCTCGAGAAATACCGGCGCTTTATCTCCGAGGACCTGGCGCCAACCTTCTGCGACGAAGAACTCGCCGTTGCGGGCATCAACACGGCGCGCTCATTCACCATCGACAGTGGCAGCATCAGCCCCGAACAGATCGCGCACGTGCAGCAGGTGCTGGCCAGGGCTTCGCCGGCGGCGGTGAAGATCGTCGTGACACACCATCCGATGGAGATCCCGGAGTGGATCGAGCCTCGCTACCGCCTTCGCCAGGCGGACGCGCGATTGCACCAACTCTCCGGCAGCCGGCCTGACGTCTTCCTCGCCGGACACATACACGTGACGCACGTCGGCGTGAGCGCCACGCGCCTGCCAGACACCGGATACTCGGCCCTGCTGATCCAGGCTGCAACCTCCCTGAGCACGCGGTTGCGCCACGAACCGAACTCCTTCAACCTGCTGACGATTGAAGCGCCAAGGTTGTGCCTGGAGAAGTTCGAGTGGTCCTCGGAAGCCCGCGAGTACACGTGCAAGGCGGTGCGCAACTTCGTGCGCCAGGCAGACGGCTGGCATGCGCGATGACAACCTGCGGGTTGGAAGCCGAGCGCAGCGAAGCCCCTGCTGTTCCGAACCTCTCCGCTGCGCTACGATTCCCACATGCCAACTGCCGACCGCCAGTACCGCCGCGTTCCACTCAAAGCCCGCAAGTGCATCGCGCTGGTTGCGCACGATCACAAGAAGCCCGAACTGTTGGAGTGGGCGCGCTACAACCGCGACTTCCTGAGGGAACACAAGCTGTACGCGACCGGCACGACCGGCTCCATCCTCGCCGAGCTTGGCCTCGAGATTCACCGGTTGGAAAGCGGCCCGCTCGGGGGCGATCAGCAGGTCGGCGCCAAAATCGCCGAGGGCGAGATCGACTGCGTGTTCTTCTTCTGGGATCCATTGGAATCGCAGCCGCACGATCCCGACGTGAAGGCCCTGCTGCGGCTAGCCGTGGTCTGGAACATACCGATGGCGTGCAACTGGGCCACCGCGGACTTCCTCGTATCGTCCACGCTGATGGCGCGTGACTATGACCGTCTGGTGCCTGACTACGCCACCTACCGGTCTCGCCTGTCGCCGCGAATCCCCGAGGATAGGTGATGCGCCGCCGTCGCGCAGGCTTGCTTTGACATTCTGGTGGTTCCTTTCTACCTTGTACTTTCCTATGCAACGTTCTGGCCTCGTCCTGCTGCTGGCCGGTTGCGCGCTGGCCTGGGCCGGCTGCGCCTCACCCGGCGCACCGCTTCCGCCGTCGCTCGATCTGCCTCGTCCCGTCGAGGACCTTGCGTACGCGCGGCAGGGGCAGCGAGTCATCCTCATCTGGACTCCGCCACAGCAGACGACGGATAAGCAGAACGTCCGCCGCCTTGGCGCGACTTTCATCTGCCGCACCATCGAGCAGTACCCCATCCGGGATTGCCAACCCGTTAAGCGCCTCGAACCCGAAGAGCTCTCCACGCTCGTCGGTGATCGCCAGCAGAAGGTCGTGTTCGAGGATCCACTGCCGGACGAGGCCATCGCGCCGGGTGCGTTCGCTACCTACGCCGTCGAAGTGTTCAACCGGCGTGGCCGTACCGCTGGACTCAGCAACCAGGTGCGAGTGCCGCTTGCGCCGACCATCGCGCCGCCCACCGATCTTCGCGCCGAAGTACGTCCGTCCGGCGTGCAACTCCTGTGGACAGGCCTCTCCCGCAACGGCCTGCCGCCCGCGGCGCGGCAACTGACGTTCTACTACCGCGTCTATCGCCGGCAGGCTGGAGCCTCGGACTTCCAGCTGGTGCAGGAAGTCCCGGTGGAGGACGAGAAGATCGCCGTCTCCGATCCGGGCTTCGAGTGGGAATCGAACTACGAATACAAGGTCGTGCCCGTAACCGAGGTTCCGGTGCCGAACGCCCCGCGCGCGGAGATCGAGGGCACGGATTCACCGGTCATCACGGTGAACGCGCACGATGCCTTCCCCCCGGCACAACCCACAGGCGTTCAGGCCGTCTTCAGCTCCGTCGGACAGAACCCCTTCATCGACCTGACCTGGGGACCGAATGCCGAACCCGATCTCGCCGGCTACAACGTATTCCGCCACGAGCAAGGCGGAGACGCCGCCAAGATCAACACCGAGCCTGTGAAAGCGCCTTCGTTCCGCGATATCAACGTGCGTGCAGGCGCGACGTATTTCTATTCGGTGAGCGCCTTTGATCTGCGTGGAAACGAGAGCGCGCGCTCGATCGAGACGAGCGAGACCGTCCCGCAATAGCGGAGATCTTCGACAGAACTATTTCGAGAGCGACGACATCGCAGCGCGGAAGAGTTGTTCGAAGCTGCGTCCGTCGGGGGCGCCGAGCGCGCTGAGTGCCTTCTCGGCTGCCGGGCGCTGGTACCCGAGATTCACCAGGGCGGAGATCACGTCCTGTTCGATGGCAGAGACAGGGGCGGCGACGGCCACTGCGGCCTTCGTTGCCGTGAACTCCTCCAGCTTGTCTTTCAGCTCCAGGACCATTCGCTCGGCGGTCTTCTTGCCGATGCCGGGAATTTTCGTCAGGCGCGCAATATCGCCTCCGCGCAGCGAACCCACCATCTCGCTGGCCGGCATTCCGCTGAGAATCGTGATGGCCAGCTTCGGTCCGATGCCGCTGACGGAGATGAGTTTCTCGAACAGGCGCTTTTCTTCGGACCTGAGGAATCCAAACAGCAACAACGCGTCTTCGCGTACGTGCGTGTGCACGAAGAGCGAAACCTCGCTGCCCGCCTCGGGCATTCCGGTGAAGGTCGGAACCGTGATCGTCAGGTCGTAGCCGACCCCGGCGCATTCGACGATGGCCTGGTTGGGATGCTTAACGAGGAGCTGTCCGCGGATGTGAGCGATCATAGAGCACGCAGCAGTCAGCCATCAGCATACAGCCTTCACGCCTCAATACTGTGCTGAATGCTGTTCCTACTGTCTCCGTTTGTAATACACGGCAAACTCGAATCCCGCCGGCGCCGGGAAGAGCTCGGCCACTTTCCTCAGCCGTTCCCCAAGCGCAGCCGGAGCCAGCAGCGGGTAGTCGCGCTCGCGTAGCTCGTAGTAGTCCACGTCGAGGAACAGCGAGAGCATGTAGATCGCGATCGCGTCTCCGAACGCCGACTCGAAGTACTCGTGCTTCGCCTTGTCCGCCTCCGGAGAGCCGGAGACGGCGACCTTGCGCAACTCATGCGCGTCCAGCGAACTCTCGCCCTTGACCTTGTCCTGCACCTGCTTCCAGGCGAGGTCGGCGAACTCCTGCGAGAAACCGGCGTGGCCGACAAAGGCGTGCGCCACGTTGATATAGAACTCGAAGGCCACGGAGAAGCGGTCATCCATCAGCCGCGTCGAGATGAACACGCACTGCGAATCGCCCGAACCGTAGTTGCGGTGGCAGACCGCCTGATCGCTGAGCGCGACATCGTAGCGGTCGGCGATGACGGTTTCCTCGTTCTGCACGACGGTGAGCGGCACAAAATAGAACGCCTTGCGGCCGAGCGCCGCGGCGATGGCGGTCGGCACGGCGGCCACCATGCGCTCCAGGTCCGAGGTTGGCATGTTGATCTGCCCGCTGCTCGCGTAGCAGATTCCGTTGGCGGCCTGCTGCACGGGAGCCAGGCGCATGATTTCAGCGGGCGTATGAGTAGTCGCTTGTGCGGGCGAAGACATGGCGTAAGCGTCATTCTAGCAACTGCCGCAAGGCAGGATGAGACAATCGCCGGCTGGCAGGCCGAGACCACCGGTCGACCCGAACTTTAGTACCCTAGTTCCATGCAAGCCGCACTCGCCAACGCTCCCGGAAAAGGCTGGTTCTCGAAGGTTTTTGCCGCCGTCGCCCGCGTGGTGCTCCTCACGCTCGTCGCCGCCGGATTAGGCATGGCCGCAGGACTGCTCTTCGGCATCGTTTACCTACTCATCAGCGCGGCCGCCAACAACACCCACGCCGACCTGACCCGCGCCTACCGCCAGTTCGGATTCAACACGGCCGTGGCCTTCGGCGCGCTGGGCTTCGTAGCCATCATGGTGCACACCATCGTCACCGCGTTCCGAACACGTCAGAACTCACCACAGAGACATCGAGGCACAGAGAAGGCCTAGGACTTTCGAATTGTTCTCGAATTCAGGATCGCGAATTCGAAAATGCTGAAGTGCGGCAATCATTGAATGCTCCGTGTCTCTGTGCCTCTGTGGTTGGGACTCAGCTGTTTGACCCGGATTCCCCACGCCTCTAAACTAAAATCTCACTCCCATCTGCATTGCACATTCGTAGGTGCGAGCGGAGACCTCTCATGTCCAACATCAAAGTTCAGCTCCCCGATGGCTCTGTGAAAGAAGTCCCGCAGGGCACGACCCCTCTTGAAATCGCGAAGTCGATCTCGCCGCGCCTGGCCGATGCCGCGCTCGTAGCGAAGGTCGCGCCGATGAACGGCGACAGCCCGAGTGGCGACGGCGACCTCGTCGATCTCACGCGGCCGATCGAAACCGACGCGAAGCTTCGCCTTCTTACCGAGAAAGATCCCGAGTCGCTCGAAGTATTCCGTCACTCCTCGGCCCACCTGATGGCTGCGGCCGTCCTCGAGCTCTTCCCCGAGACGAAGCTTGGCCACGGACCGGCCACCGACAGCGGATTCTTCTACGACTTCTATCGCCCGACGCCATTCACGCCCGATGACCTCGCCAGGATCGAAGCGAAGATGCAGGAGATCGTGCAGCGCAACGAGCCGTATGCCCGCGAGTTCCTGCCACGCACCGAGGGGCTCGAGAAATTCAAGGGTGAAGGCGACTTCATGAAGTGCCACTTCATCGAGCAGTTCACCCAGCCGGACGAAAAGATCTCGCTCTACAAGACGGGCAAGTTCGTGGACTTCTGCCGCGGCCCGCACATTCCTTCGACGGGAAAGATCAAAGCCTTCAAGCTGCTGAACATCGCCGGGGCCTACTGGCTCGGCAAGGAAGAGAACCCGCAGCTCCAACGCATCTACGGCACGTCGTTCTACTCAAAGAAGGACATGGAGGAGTACCTCCGCAAGATCGAGGAAGCCAAGCGCCGCGACCATCGCGTGCTCGGCAAGCAGCTCGATCTGTTCTCCATCCAGGACCTCGCCGGCCCCGGCCTGATCTTCTGGCACCCGAAGGGTGGCCTGATCCGCAAGACCATGGAAGACTGGCTGCGCGAGGAATACCTGAAGCGCGGCTACTCGCTGGTCTTCACCCCGCACGTCGCGCGCGTGGATCTCTGGAAGACCTCCGGCCACGAGGGCTACTACTCGCAGAACATGTTCACCCCGATGGAACTGGACGATGCGGATTACCGCATGAAGCCGATGAACTGTCCGTTCCACATCCTGATCTACAAGGATCAGCTGCGTTCGTATCGCGACCTGCCGGTCCGCCTCGGCGAACTCGGCACCGTGTATCGCTACGAGCGCTCGGGCGTGATGCACGGACTGTTGCGCGTGCGAGGCTTCACGCAGGACGACGCGCACATCTTCTGCACTCCCGAGCAGATCGAAGACGAAGTCATCGGCTGTATCGATTTCGCTTTGGCCGTGCTGAATACCTTCGGCTTCGAGCAGTACCAGGTCGAACTCTCGGGCTGGGACCCGAACGATCGCAAGAACTACATCGGCACCGAGCAGCAGTGGGAGCTTGCGCAGAACTCGCTCCAAAGCGCGCTGGAAAAGCGTGGTATCGAGTACAAGTTCATTCCCGGCGAAGCCGCGTTCTACGGGCCTAAGATCGACGTCAAGCTGGTGGACGCCATCGGCCGCCTTTGGCAGCTCTCGACCGTGCAGTTCGACTTCACGCTGCCCGAGCGCTTCCAACTCGAGTACGTGGGCGAGGACGGCCAGCGGCACCAGCCTCTGATGGTGCACCGCGCGCTCTACGGTTCGGTCGAGCGCTTCTTCGGCGTGTTGATCGAGCACTACGCCGGAGCCTTCCCGCTTTGGCTCTCGCCGACTCAGGTCGCCGTCGTTCCCATCGCCGAGCGCCACATCGAGTACGCCGAGCAGGTCGGGAACCAGCTCAGGGCAATCGGCGCGCGCGTCGAAGTGGATGGCCGCAACGAGAAGATGAACGCAAAGATCCGCGAGCACGCGCTCCAGAAAGTACCGTTCATCCTCATCGTCGGCGACAAGGAACGCGAGGCCAACGAAGTCAACGTGCGCGTCCGCGGCCAGGAGAAGGCCGAGGGCTCGATGAGCGTTGCCGATTTTGTCGCTCGCGTGAAGCGACTGGCGGACTCCAAGAGCACCAAGCTCGACTAGTCATTGCGCGGAACAAAGCGAAAGGCAGGCCCTCGGGCCTGCCTTTCCTTGTGTTGCCGTTCCGTTCACTGATGACGCAGTGTCTTCCCTGATCCGCGCTTAACCACCTCGAACAGGTTGCTGTAGTCGTCTGTCCAGTGGAGGGGCGCCGAGTCCAGCGGCTTCACTGCCGGATTGCCGGCAAGCGCGGGATGCTTCATTGGATCGCCTCCGCGGGTCATCACAACCCAACGCACGTCTTTAGCCTTCACGAGAGCGGCCTTGAGTCCGTACCGCTCAGCCGCTCCTGCCAGCACAGGCTCCAGATCCAGCGTGCGGTTGGAGATGTGGAAGCACAGGATGGAGTTCTCGTCTCGCAGCTGCTTCACGTAGAGCCCGATAGCCTCTTCCGTAATGAGGTGCACCGGTATGGCATCGCTGGAGAAAGCGTCAACCACGAGCACGTCGTAGCGTTGCGGCTTCCCGTCCGCGACCTCACGCTCCATGGCCAGTCGAGCGTCGCCCGGAACGATCTCGAGGCCGGATGGAGTCAGGCTCAGGTAGCTGAACCAGCGGCGCTCCGACGTGGAGAGCGAAATCACCTGCGGATCGATCTCGTAGTAGCGGTAGAGATCGCCAGGGCGTCCGTACACCGAGAGCGCGCCCGTGCCGAGTCCGACAATCCCAACCCGGCGGTTCTGCGCCGGAGCACCGAGCACGAGGCCGATGCCTTCGTTGCGCGCGTAGTACCCGATGGGCTCCATCTTGCGTGCCGGGTCGGCGTACTGCCAGCCATGCCAGATTTTTCCGTGCTTCAGCCACACGGCGTTCTCGCCGGCAACTACGGTCTTCACACCGAAGAAGTTGCGGCTGCGGTCCAGCGTCTGGCCCACATCGACGTTCCTGTCCAGCCAGAGCACGGCCCCGAATGCCGCAACCGCCAGGCTGCTCGCGACGAGCGCTCCCAGGGGCGCGCGCAACGAGCGGCGCAGCACCAGAACGCCCATGCTGACGGCCAATACCAGCAGGATCGCGCCGTACAAGGTCTCCGAACGGAAGAACAACATCTTGTAGGTTCGCAGGGTCGCCACGTTCAACAGCAGGAGGATGATCGCGAGAATCAGCGGCGTGAAATACGCGGGAGCCTTGCGCAGCCACGACTCGCGGTCGTGCCACACGGCGGCGATGGCCAGCGCGCCGCTGGCAATCAGCGAGATTTGCAGCTCGTAGTAGTTGGTGAAGACCACCGGTGCGATCAGCACCACGAAGATTCCGCCCAGCGCGCCGCCGGCGGAGACGCACAGGTAAAACAGCGTGAGTCCGCTGGCGCCCGGCTTGAGTCTCGAGGCCTCACCGTGCAGCACCATGCAGGCCGAGAACATCATGGCCGAATAGATGATCAGGGCCGGAACCGTTGCCGCCGATGCGCCAAGCGTCAGGACGACCACGGCGAATCCCGTCGAGATCAGCAGCAGCGGGTGCCAGAAGCCGCGCCGGTACCACCGTGGATTTTCAAATGCCAATACAAAGGTCAGAAGGTAGAGCGCCAGCGGCAGAACCCACAGCAGCGGGATCACGGCGACTTCCTGGCAAATCATGTTGGTAGTCGCAAGCAGCAAGGCGGACGCGCACGCCGGCAGCAGCACCCAAAGCAGCTTCCGCGACAGTGTGGCCTGCGGCTCGGCGTCTTGCGCCTTCGCATCCTCCACCGGCGCCTCGGTCTGCGAAGTGCGCGCCAGCCATGCGCAGCAGGCGGCGAACGCGATGTACAAGCCCGTCCAGAGCCATGCCTGCTGGCGCACGCCAAGCACGCGCTCGAACAGGAACGGGTAGGTCACGAGTCCCAGGAACGAACCGATGTTCGATATCGCATAGAGACGATAGGCCGCCGCTCCGTTCGTCTGCGCGTACCAGCGCTGGACGAGCGAACTGGTGGTGGACAGCACGAAGAACGGAACTCCGACCGAAACTCCGAGCACTTGCAGAATGCGCACCACGGGGTTGGCATCCCACGCCGGCTTCCATGAACCTCCGGGGGTCAATGGCACGCCCCAGGCCACGGCTCCAGCCGCCAGCACCACGATGGACACCAGCAGCACGGCCTGGTGAATCCGGGCGGCCGTGCGCGCCGACACGCGCGTGGAAATCACGTGCGCGTAGCAATAGCCCCCGAGCAGGAGCAGTTGGAACGCCAGCATGCAGGTGTTCCAAACGGCCGGCATGCCGCCAAACCACGGCAGGATGTACTTGCCGATCACCAACTGCACCTGGAACAGCAGGAACGCGCTGAGCAGGACCGTGACGGCGTAGATGGCAAACGGCGCGGGGGACTGCGAGCGCTTCGTGGAAGCGTGTGCTACGGCTGCATTCGAAGTCATAGGGATCTCTGGATGCGCCGAATTATCCCACATATCGCCGCACGCTCCCGCTCAGCCGTTGACCCCAGGCACATGTTTGGTAACTCCGGTGGACGCGACGGCAACATCTACTCCGGTCAGGTACAATGAAGGCAACGCAGTCCTTTCGTTTCGGGTCCCCATACATTCCATTCTTGTCGCGGATCGTTGTCCGATCGGACCGTTGATCTTCCGCGTTCACGATGCCTTTGGAGAAAGTGCTTTATGCGACGCAGTGTTGCGATGGTTTTCCTTGCGGTTTTGGTGGTCGGGCTCGTTGCCTGCGGGGGGGGCAACTCCAATCCGGAACCCTCGCCGGGTCCCGTCTCCGTTTCTATCTCTCCCGCCACGGCCAACATGCTGGTGGCCACTGAGACCAGGTTTACGGCGACCGTCACAGGGTCTTCTAACGCTGCCGTGACGTTTTCGGTTGTGGAAGGAGCGACCGGAGGCCAGATTCTGGGCACCGGCGACTATCTCGCCAGTTCCACTCCCGGCACCTACCACGTCCGCGCAACCAGCAATGCCGATCCCTCCAAGTACGCGCAGGCGACGGTCACGGTTCACGATTACTCGGAGGCAATCGAACGCAAGCCCGATTCCGTGAACAACTACTACCAGCAGACGGCGACGTTGATGATGAACGGTACCGTCCTTGTCGTGGGAGGGCGAGGGTTCAACGGCGTGAACAAGCAGACCGAGCGCTATATTCCCGCCGAGAGTCGATTTCGGTTCGACGCTTCGCTGAACTCGGCGCGCCTCGCGCATACGGCCACATTGCTTCCCAGCGGAAAGCTGCTGATTGCCGGCGGACACGACGGCACCCAGGTCTTCAACAGCACCGAGATCTACGACCCAGCGACGGAACAGTTCACGATGGGACCCAACATGAACTTCCCCCACCGCGATCATAGAGAAACGCTGCTGAAGGATGGTCGCGTGCTGATCACCGGCGGGATACAGCTGCTCGGAACCGGATTCGGCGCGACACCGAACACGGATGTTTACAATCCCGAGACGAACACTATGACTCTCGGCCAGACGATGAAGACCGGCCGCTGGATGCATACGGCCACGCTGTTGCCCGATGGGCGCGTCCTCATCGTCGGAGGTCGTGACAACAACTGCACATCGGGCTGCCCCCCGACTTCCTACTACGCACTCGCCTCGGCCGAACTCTACGACCCGGCTACTGGAACATTTACATATACGGGTTCTCTGAACACAGCCCGATATGGACACGTCGCTACGCCGCTCGGCGATGGACGCGTGCTCATCCTTGGCGGCGAGACGTACGACAACGACGGCTACATCCAGGTCCTCAAGACCGGTGAAATCTACGATCCGGCAACCGGCCAGTTCACTCCGTTCGGCACCATGACGATGGAGCGCAGCAAGTTCACGATTACCCGCCTGTTCAACGGGAAGTTCCTTGTCGCGGGCGGCTATGCGGCCAACGACCTGCCGACCCACAGGACGGAAATCTTCAATCCCCAGACCGGCACATCCATCGACGGCCCAGGCATGACCGACTTGCGCGCGTCTCATACGGCCACGGGCTTGCGCACCGGAGAGGTCTTGATCATCGGTGGCTTCAACTCTGGTGGGCCGTCCGTGCCGGTAGACCTGTTCCGCTAACCTTGCTCATACGACCACGGCAGGCTCTCGGGCCTGCCGTTTCTTTTTGCAAACGTTTCGCCGGCTCGCGAGTCTATGCAGGAACCGGAGGTGCGACGATCGATGGGGTGGAGATTGCTTGCGACAGATGACTCGTGGGCGGCAGCGATTGCGCGCGTCACCCTCGGAGGCGTGGTCTGGGCCCATGGCGCGCAAAAGCTCCTGGGGTGGTTCGGCGGACACGGCCCGCAGTGGTATGCGGAAGGCTTCTCGAAGTTCTTCGGCATCCCTCCGCTGCTCACCTGGGGACTCATGCTGACCGAGGCCGTTGGCATGCTGCTGCTCGTGGCCGGCTTCGCCGGACGCCTCTGGGCAGCGCTCGCCATGCTCATCATGCTCGGCGCAATCCATTTCGCGCACCTGCGCAACGGCTTCTACATGAACTGGTACGGAGATAAGCGCGGCGAGGGATTCGAATACCACCTGCTGGCCCTCGCCCTGTGCGCCGTAGTGCTGATCATGGGCAGCGGAGCCGCTTCGGTGGACCGCCTCCTCATGCGCCGCACGGTAACCGAGCCGAGAGAATCTGCAAAACACGCCTGAGCCTCGTTGGTTCCGATGCGGTAATGTGCGGAACGTTGTTGTTCTTTCCGGCCGTGGTATTCACGTAAGATGTGTGTCTAATTCCAACAGGACTCGTGCTTGTGAATCGTTTGAGCGGGCTGTTCGCGGTTGCAATCCTTGCAGTGTCACCCGCGTGCGCTGGGGAACTGCCGAGGGTCTCGCAGGAGGAAGCGAAGCAACACCTCTTGAAACAGGGTGGTCCGATATACCCGCCGAATGCATTCGCTGCCAACATCCAGGGTGTCGTCAAGCTGGAACTTCTGATTGATGAACGTGGGGCGGTTTCGGGCGCGAAGATCGTCACCGGGCACCCACTGCTTACGCAGATGGCCAAGGACAGCATGCTGCGGTGGACCTTCCGCCCCTTCACGGTGAATGGATCGGTCACGCCCGTCATCGCTGAGATGGAGATGCGCTTCGCCATCGGATCTATGCCGGCGAACGACGAAAGGAAACGGCGGGAAGCCTACACGAAGGCCATGGCTGAAGCCGTGAAGGCTCTTCAGGCAGCAAAGTTCCACGTCGCGGAAGAGCGCGCCTCGGAAGCACTAGCCGCAGCACAGGCGGGCGGCGACCACGAGTGGACTCGACTAGCTGAGGCCAACGCCCTGCTCGGGCACGCACGTTTCGGCCAGCGCCGCTATCCCGCGGCCGAAAGCAGCTATACGGAGGCTGTCGAGATTCGCCGCTCCCATCTCAAAACCGACGATCCTAAGCTCGGGGAAGCCTATTCGGCGCTCGGTATGTGCCTTCTTGCCGAAGGCAAGCGTGACGACGGCGAGTCCGCCCTGGCGAAATCGGTCGAGATACTCAAACCGCAACTGCCGCTCGCCGAAAACGCCGAAGCGAAGCGAGGCTATAGTCGCATCATTGCCCTACACTCGTTCGATTTGGCACGCATCGCCGGATCGCGGCGCGACCTCGAGCAGGCGAAAGCGCGGTGCAGGGATGCCGTGGACAATACGAGCGCAGTCTCCGACGAGAAGTCGAGGAAGACGCTGCTTGACTTCTGCAGCGCGGTGGAGCGGGGTGATGCGGTCGCCAGCAGCTCTGCATCGCACTAGGCCGCGCGATTGAGATCCGGTCGTAGCTCCAGCTGGCCGAACTCAGGACTGGATACGGCTATTTCGCGGAGTGCGTGGGGTCAAACGCAGCCGCTGTGAACCAGCTACATGATCCCGATCTCATCTTCGTCTTCATCGAACAGCAGCGCGAGCGAAATAGGTGAAAGCTCCAGCGAGACCCAGTCTTCAACCGGACTCGCACACCAGTTTGCAACCGTCGCATTCGCATCGGACGAAATCGCGGGTGTTTGCACGGGCAACCCTCCTCGTTGTTTGTAGATGCTGCCCGACACGCGAGACGATGTCCACGGCTCAACTTCGATTCCCACGATGCGAGTATCCGGATGGTACACAGCCCCGATTTGGGAACCAGATTCATTCGTCATCGACGATATTGAGTGTCGAGTTTTGAGTTTCGGGCCGGGGTTCGATACCCAGGGGCAGCGGTGACGCCTTTCAATCTCTTGAAACTGAAACTTGAAACTCGAAACTCCAGGAAGGTACTCTCGCCACATGTTGCGTCGCGCAGTATTGGCTGCCGTGCTGGGGTCGTGGATGGCGACGACCAGCCTGGCGGCGGACAACAAGCCGAAGGTCGCCACCGTTCACAATCCGGACCAGTACGTTGAACTCCGCGGCGTCCCCGCGGTGAAGGCCGAACAGGAGTGCAACAACTGGGCCTGGGCGGCGGCCGTCGAAGCGATCCTGCGAAAGCAGGGCGTGCAGATGGACCAGCGCTCGTGGGTACTGAAGCAGAGCGGCGGGCTGCCGTGTATCGACCGCCTTGACTCGCTCGAACAGCTCAAGCGCATCGTTGACGGAGAGTACGCATTGCCTGACCAGCGCCGCGTGCGCGTCACGGCGCGGTACACCGCCGGACTCCCCGCGAGCACAGACACGCTTCTGCGTCCGCTTGCCTTCGGACGTCCGTACATCCTCTTCTGGAGCGGCCGCCCTCTCCTCGTTTACGGAGCGGTCTGGGATGAGCTGGTCTACCAGACGGGCCAGAAGCTTGTGTTGATCAAGCGGCTCCAGATGATCGACACGACCGCTGCGGGCGACAAGCGCAGCATCAGCTTCGAGCGCGACAAGGATCAGGCCTCCGCACTCGGCGCAATGTTCGATGTGGAGGTGGAAGAGATCGGCGCAAACCCGTGGACGCCGCCGCACAATCCGGCCCTCGATCCCGTGCCGAATCCGGCCAGGACACCCGTGCACAACCCGGCGAGAAGACAGCCGGAGGCGAAACCCTAGCGCAAACTTATGCGAGCGACGCGCCGATCCGACGCGCCTTCGCCAACACCTTCTGCGGCAACTCCTGTTTGGGTCTGCCGGCCGCCAGCCCGATCCAAAGCTTGCCCACCGGACGAGCGCCCAGCAGCGTCGCCGCGGTCTTCAGCGCCCTCGGAGCCCCCGTCGCAAGCGGGATGAACATCCCAGGCATGGCTGTCGAAGTGATCAGTACCGCCTTGCGCGTACTCTTCTTCGACCGCGTCTGCGGCGCATTCATTCCCCATGGCCAATGGGCGAAACACACCAGCCGCTCCATGAAGCGCCGGAATATGGCCGTCACGTTGAAGGCGTTCACCGGCGCGCCCAACACGAGCGCGTCAGCCGACTCAATCTCGTTCAGCACGGCGTCCATCTCATCGTTGATAACGCAGCGCCCGCGCCGCTCTCCGGGCTGTTGCGTGCACGAGCGGCAATTCGTGCAGAACTCGATGTGCTTATCGAGCAGGTAGATCTTCGACGTCTCCGCGCCCCTCTCTCGGGCGGCGTCCAGTACGGCGTCCACCGCCAAATCCACGGTTCCGCCCTTGCGGTAGGTTCCAACAATCGCCACAACCTTCGTCACCACACACCTCGAGCCTTTCGATAAGGAAAGTCTATGGCCGGCGGGAACGCAGTGCTGTGACGCGCGTCTCACTTGGTGGTTGGTGGTTGGTCGTCGGACTTCAGTTGGCCCACCTTCGCGAAGCCAAGGTGGCGTCCTGCATGCAAAAAAGCCTCACCTTGCGGTGAGGCTTCTCGAAACAACTTCGGCCTACCAGATCCGTACCCGCTCCTCCGGCGAGAGGTACAGTTGCGCTCCGGGCTTCACATCGAACGCCGAGTACCATGCGTCGATATTGCGCACGGTCAGCGCGCGGTACTGTCCCGGAGAGTGCCCGTCGGTCATCACCTGCTGACGCAGCGTTGCTTCGCGCGGCTTGTTGGCCCAGTTCTGCGCATAGGCGATGAAGAACTGCTGGTCGCCGGTGAAGCCGCCCTGCACCGGAGCCTCTTTGCCTCCGAGCGAGGCGCGGTAACCGTCGTAGGCGGCCGCGATCCCCGCCACATCGGCGATATTTTCGGCCAGCGTCAACTGGCCGTTGATCGCAAGGTCCGCGAACGGCTTGTACGCGTTGTACTGTTCGACCAGTCTCTGCGCGGCCGTATTGAAGGTTTTCAGATCGGCTTCGGTCCACCAGTTGCGCAGGCGGCCCTTCGAGTCGAAGGCCGCACCCAGCGTGTCGAACGAGTGGCTGATCTCGTGTCCGATGACCGAACCGATGGCTCCGTAGTTGGCGGCCGCCGGCGCCTTGGCGTCAAAGAACGGGGGCTCGAGGATCGCAGCCGGGAAGTTCAGCGCGTTCTGCAACGGCAGGTTCACGGCGTTGACCGTCTGCGGAGTCATCGACCACTCATGCTTGTCGGCCACCTTTCCCAGCCGGTTCACGTTGCGGTGGTACTCGAACAGGCTCGCGCGCCACAGGTTGCCGAAAATATCGTCAGCCTTGATTTCCAGCGCCGAGTAGTCGCGCCACTTCTCCGGATATCCGATGCCGACATACAGCGTTGCCACTTTCGCCTTGGCTTCGGCCTTTGTCGAAGGCTGCATCCAGTCCAGCGCGTCAATGCGCTTTCCGAACGCCTCGATGATGTTGGCCACCATCTTCTGCGCCTCAGCCTTGGCTTCCGGCGGGAAGTAGCGCTGCGCATAGATCTGGCCGACGGCGTCGCCCAGCTCGTTGTTGACCACGTTCACGCCGCGCTGCCACCGCGGCCTCTGCTGCGGGATTCCCGACAGAGTCTTGCCCACGAGCGCGAAGCGCTCATCGGCAAATGCCTTGGGCAGCACAGCCGCATACTCTTCAAGCAGGTGGAATGCGAGCCAGTCTTTCCAGGTCTCCAGCGGCACCGAGGCCACAAGCGCAGCCTCGCCCGTGAACGCCGACGGCTGCCAGACCGTGAACTGCGCCTGCTTCGCCAGCCCGGCGCCGGCGAAGAACTCCTTCCAGTCCAACCCCGGAGCCTTCGCGGTGAAATCCGCCTGCTTCCACGTGTTGTTCGCCTTCACGGCGTCCTGCGAATCTTCCAGGCTGACGTGCTTCTCGGCGATGGCGCGCTCGAGATCGACAATGCGCTTCGCGCGGGCGTCCGGGTCGCTGAACCCGGCCAGCTTCAGCATGGCCGCGACGTGCGACAGGTACTTCGCGCGAATGTCCTGCATGCGCGGGCTGTCCGCGAGGTAGAAGTCGCGGTCCGGCAGCACCAGGCCTCCCTGCAACAGGTAG
>DASPLH010000113.1:0-25611 GCA_035627675.1 Clostridia bacterium | reverse complement strand
GGGCGCTGCCACGGATCTGCACTCCGGAATGTACGGCGGTGCGGCTCCCAACCCCCTGTTTGCGCTCGCGCAGATCATCGGCAAGCTCAAGGACGAGAACGGCAAGATCCTCATCCCCGGCTTCTATGACCAGTGGAAAGCGCCGACCGCCGACGAACTCAAGGCATGGAAGAGCCTGCCATTCGACGAAGAGCACTATCGCAAGACGGAAGTCGGCTCCAACGTGCTGACCGGCGAACCGGATTACCCTGTGCTCTATCGCACATGGGCGCGTCCGACGCTGGAAGTCCACGGCATGCCGGGCGGCTTCGTGGGACAGGGCGCAAAGACCGTCATCCCCGCACGCGCGTCCGCCAAGGTCTCCATGCGCCTGGTGCCTGACATGGATCCCGATGACATCCTGAAGAAGTTCACGGACTATGTCACGTCGCTGACACCGAAAGGCATCCAACTCAACATCAAGGTGCACAGCAAAGGGCCGGCGTCGGTCGTCAGCACCGATAACGATTACATCCGGGCCGCGAACAAGGCGCTACACGAGGTCTTCCACAAGGACACCGTGTACATCCGCTCCGGCGGCTCGATTCCCATCGTTTCGCAGTTCCAGAACGACCTGAAAATCCCCAGCGTGATGATGGGCCTGGGCCTGCCCGACGACAACCTGCATGCCCCGAACGAGAAGTTCCACATCCCGAACTTCTACCGCGGCATTGAGGCCGTCGTCCGGTTCTTCACGATCCTGGGACAGTAGTCTTCTCCGAAGTAAACAAAGGCCGTTGCACCTCTGCGACGGCCTTTTCCTTCTGGTATGATGGGCCGCAACCGGTGAGTACCTCCGCGCCGAGAAGGCGCATCAAAGTTCCTGCTGTCCAGGCCCACCACACGATCCGGACAAACCTATGGCCACCGCCGCCCATTCGCTGCTTCGCCAGACGATCTCCACGATCGAGTGCCATGACCACATCTGCATGATCTATGACACTCCCGAACAGGAGGTCGCGGCTGCAACTCTCTCGGTCGAGGAGGGACTGCGGCGTCGCGAGAAGTGTTTCTACGTCATTGGCGAGAACAGCGGGGCGAGAGAAATCTGGGAGCGAGTCCTTGAGCAAAACCCGAAATTTCAGGAAGCGCTCGGGTCGGGGCAGCTTACGGTCCTCACTTCGGGAGGAAACTACATCCGCGACGGGCAGTTCAATCCCGACGAAATGCTTCAGGTCTGGGCGGACCTTCTCCGGCAGGCAAAATCCGACGGATACCCCTCCATGCGGATTCTTGGCGATCCAGCGTGGGCCATCGGGAATACCACGCTGGAACGGCAGCTAATCGAGTACGAAGCGAAGGTCAACACGTTCTTCGAACAAAACGACGCCTCTGCCGTCTGCCTCTACAACCGGAACCGATATCACCCCGGCGTGATCCGGGACGTGCTCCGCACCCACCCCATGGTCATCTACGGCGACCACATCTGCCGCAATCACTTCTATGTCCCTCCGGAACAACTGTTGGCCGACGAGACCGCGGCCGATGAAGTAAAACGCCTCCTGGAGCGCATCACCAAGCAGGAACAGCTCCACACTGCCGTGGTTCGGACGGAAAAGCTGGCCGCCGTAGGACGTATGGCCGCCACCATCGCGCACGAGATCAACAACCCGGTCGAAGCCGTCATGAACCTCGTCTACCTCGCCGCCAGGGCCTCGGACAACGAGATCGTCCGCCGGTACCTCGAACAGGCAGATGCCGAGCTGCGCCGCGTCTCCGGCCTGACGAAGAAAACTCTCGCGTTCTACCGTGACAGCTCTGCGCCCGCCAAGGTTCAACTCAGCGAGGTCATATCGGACATCCTCCCGCTCCTGGAACACCGCCTGATGGCGAAAGGCGTCACCCTGACCCGTCGTGACCGCGACGTGGCGCTGGTGGGCCGCGAAGGCGAGGTGCGCCAGATACTCCTGAATCTAGTATCGAATGCGCTCGACGCAGCGAAGACGGACGGCCGCATCGAGATTCGGATGAGACAGACCGGCGCCAATGCCCGAATTCTCGTCTTCGACGACGGCGAAGGGATCGGCGAGCTACAGCGCGTCCGCCTGTTCGAGCCCTTCTTCACCACGAAGGAACAAGGTAACGGGCTCGGGCTCTGGATTACCAAGGAACTGATCCAATCCATGGGTGGCACCATTCGCGTTCGGACCCGCACCGAGGCGCCAACCGGAACCGTGTTCCTCGTATATCTGCCGCTTCGGTGGTCGGGCCGCGCTATCGCCTGAGACTGTGGAAAACCTCCCAGCGCCCTTGATTCTCAGGGTCCTTCCCTATTGCATCGCTGTGGAAATCGAAGTACGCTCCTAATTGCTCCAGCGGTTCTCCCTCCTGCCGTGTCTTTCCTATACAGTTCTCCGCCAGACCTGAGTGTCGACCTTGTGCATCTAAAGTGGTGCATCACCTTCGACCCGCAACTTGCACCAAATAAAGTGCAAACAGCCCCTGGCTCAAGCATTTTCTGCAATACTGGGTCAAGAAGTAGCGGTTTTCAACAGAGCACCCCAATAACTGGTGTTTTGCTGCTTGACTCCCCCGTATCCGGCTGGGTACATTCGATTCAACTTGCGCGGCGGATATCCCCTTTGGGGAGCCCCGGATGTGATCACTCCGTCCCGGGTCACCAGCCACCGCTCGCGATCGATGCGCCACTGCCGCACGGCCGACCGTTGCCAACGGGCTGTGCGGGACAGAGGGCGCAGGCGGTAAACAGGCAGGCCGCTACTGCCGACGACCGCCAAAGGGCCGCCCAGGTTCGTTGTTGGGACTCGGGTACGCACGTTGTATCGACCCTTAACTGCAAGCCGTTGGTTCTCGGGCTTCGTCCAGCGAAGCCGGTTCCGGCGGTGAGCGCGAGCACGCAAGGAGTTCACAGTTGCTGAAACTGAAAAAGCTCCAGATTCTGGGCTTCAAGTCGTTTTGTGACCGCACCGAACTGAAATTCCCCGGCGACGGCATTGCCGCCATCGTGGGACCGAACGGCTGCGGCAAGTCGAATATCTCCGACGCTATCGCCTGGGTTCTCGGTGAGCAGTCGGCCAAGTCGCTTCGCGGCGCCCGCATGGAAGACGTGATCTTCTCCGGCACCCGCGATCGCAAGCCCAACGGCATGGCCGAAGTCACGCTCCACCTGATTGATCCCGGCGAGTACGAGGGCGGCGACGTCCTCCACCCGGAAATCGACATCCAGGACGAGATGCCCGGCACCGACGACTGGGACGAGGCCGAACTGCGTGCTGCCCGCGAGCGCGAGGCCGACGAATACACCGAGGAAATGCGTCCCGGTCAGGTCGAAGAAACTGAAGTTTCCGCCGCCGCTCCTGGCACCCAAGGTCAGGAGACAACGGAGGCTCCCGCAGCCGCTGCTGACGGGGCCGCCCCCTCGCCTTCCGCAAGCGAGGGGGAAAATTCCGCGAACGCCGCATCCGGCGCAGCAGTTGCCGCTGCGTCGCATGCCGGCCCGCACGTCGTGCTGAAGATCCGCCGCCGCAAGTTCCAGACGAAGCTGAAGAAGGGCGAGATCGTCGTCACCCGCCGCCTGTTCCGCTCCGGCGAGAGCGAGTATCTGCTCAACGGCAAGCTCTGCCGCCTGCGCGACATCCAGGACATTTTCATGGGCACCGGTCTCGGACCGGAGTCCTATGCCCTGATCGAGCAGGGTCGCATCGGCCAGATCCTGAGCAGCAAGCCGACCGACCGCCGCAACATCATCGAAGAGGCGGCCGGGATCACCAAGTACAAGACGCGCAAGCGCCTTGCCGAAGCCCGCCTGGCCGACGCCAAGCAGAACCTGGCTCGCGTCAACGACATCTTCGACGAAGTCACGCGCCAGATGAACTCGCTCAAGCGCCAGGCCGCGAAGGCCGAACGCTTCGCTCGCCTCCGCGACGAGATGCGGGCCAAGCTGCGCGTCGTGCTCGCTTCCCGCTTCTCCGAGCTTCAGGCGGAAGCCGCGCGCCTCGACGCCGAACTGACATCTCTCGCCGGTGAACTCCAGGCCAAGACCGAAGCCGTGCAGGCGATGGACGCCGAGCACGAGGATCGCCGTCAGCGCGGGTACGAGATCGACTCCGAGGCGAAGCAGACTCGCGAACGCCTCAACCACGTCAACCTCGAGATCGACCGCGCCGCCGCCCGCAGCCGCAACAACGAGGAGCGCTGCGCTGAACTGACGGCCCGTTCCGTTGCCGCCGAAGCCGAGATCGCGCAGACGACCGCCCAGCAGGTCCGGCTCGAGGAAGAACTCGCCACCAACCAGCAGGTGCTCGAATCCGCCGCTGCGGACGTTGCCGCCGCCGAGTCCGAAAAGCGCCAGCGCCAGGAAGAGGCGCAAGCGGCCGCCGCCCGTCTCAGCGACGTAGAGCGCAACCAGGAGAACCTGCGCCGATCGATGTTTGAGGCCATGAATGCCGCCTCTGCCGTTCGCAACCGCATCACCCAGGCCGAGGAGCGCATCGCCGCCCTCGAACGCGAGAGCGAGCGTCTGCGCACCGAGATGGCATCGGCCTCCCAGCAGGTGGAAACCTTCGGCGGGCAGCGCGGCCAAGTGACATTCGAGTTCGAGTCGGCCACCCAGCGCGTCGAATCCGTCGTTGCCCAGATCGCCGACACGCGTCAGAAGATCGACCAGAAGCGTCACGACGAAGCCGAGAGCAAGCGCCGTCTCGACGGCATGCGCTCCGAGTTCGCCACCCTGCAAGGCAAGCGCGCTTCGCTCGAGGCCGTGATCAATGAGCACGGGTACTCGACCGAATCCGTGCGTCGTCTCTTCCAGTCCGGACAGCTCCAGGGCGTCAGCGCGCCGGCCGGAGTCCTCGCCGACTTCCTCGAAGTCGAAGACAAGTACGAGAATGTGGTGGACGAATTCCTGCGCGAGGAACTCAACTACGTGGTCGTGAAGTCGTGGGACGCCGCCGGCGAAGGACTCAACCTCCTGCGCCACGACGTCGATGGACGCGCGACATTCCTCGTCCATCCCAGCGACTCGCAGGCGAAGTTCTCCTTTGAAATCGATGAGTCCACTCGCCAGCATCCGCCGGTCAACAGCGTCGTTCCGCTGAAGAACTGCATCCGCGTGCTGAATGGGTTCGGCCGTTCGCTGGAGAGCATCCTGCCGAAGCTCGGCAACGGCTACATCGTTTCGGACGCCGAGATCGGCCGCACCCTCGCGCTCGAAAACCGCGACGCCTTCTTCCTCGCCCAGAGCGGGGAGTGCTTCCACAACGTCACCGTGACCGGAGGCAAGCAGCGCACCGAAGGCCCCCTCTCGATGAAGCGCGAGCTGCGGGATGTGCAGAAGAACCTCGCCGAGCTCGAGCGCGCGCTGCGCGACCAGGAAGCCAGGGTAGCGTTGCTTGGCAAGGAAATCACCGAGCTCACTTCCCTGCTCGACCGCCTGGAGTCCGAGCGCCGCGAGGCCGACAAGCAGGCGATGACCAGCGGACACACGCTCCGCCAGCTCGACAGCGAGATGGCGCGCGTCCGCGAGCGTCTTGGCAATTACGAGCGCGAGTTGCAGCGGGTCAACTCCGAGAGGGACAACCGCCGCCAGTTCATCGAGGAGCGCCAGCAGGAGCTCCAGCAGCACGAGGACCGTCGCGCGCAGCTCGAAGCCGAGCTGGCCGCCGCGGTCGAGCACGTCAACGAGTTGCGTACGGCCCGTGACACCGCCGCCCAGGCGGCGAGCGAAGTCATGGCCCGCGTCGCTGGACTGGAGGAGCGCCGTCGCGCTGCCGCCGCATCGCTGGCGCGAATCCAGTCCATGGTCGCGGAGGTCGGCAACCGGATCAACAGCCTTCGTTCGCAGCTCGAGTCCGCTGCCGCCGAGAAAGCCCAGCGCGAGCAGGAGAACGAAGCCATCGCCGTCCGGATCACCGAGTGGGAAGCCGAACGCGGGCAGCTCCAGGCACGCGAGGTCGAGCTACAGAGCGAGTCCGAGCAGGTACGCGCCCGCCTGACCGGCATCGAGGCGGAGTTGAAATCCGCCCGCGAAGTTCTCGACCAGGTTCGCGACCGCCGCGGTGAACTCTCGGCCGCGGCAGCAAAGGTCACGAGTGACACCGAGCACATGGCCGAAACCTGCGTTCAGGAGTTGAGCACGACGAAGGACGAACTCCTCGCCGACGAGACCATCGTTCACGTCTCGGGCGACGAACTCGCCGCCGAAGACGGCGCCTATCGCGAGATGCGCACCAGGCTCGAAAACATGGGCCCGGTCAACATGATGGCTCTCGAGGAGTTCAAGGAAGCCGAGCAGCGTTACGAGTTCCTCGACACGCAGCGCAAGGATCTGCTCGATTCCATCGAGAACACGCAGAACACGATCAAGGAGATCGACCTGATCTCGCGCCAGAAGTTCGAAGAGGCGTTCAACATCATCAACGAGAACTTCCAGGTCAACTTCAAGAAACTGTTCGGCGGCGGGCATGCCTTCATGAAGCTGACAGACCTGGAGAACTCGGCCGAAAGCGGTATCGACATCGTGGCTTCGCCGCCGGGCAAGAAGCTCCAGAATGTGCTCCTGCTCTCCGGCGGAGAGAAGGCGCTCACGGCGCTGTCGCTGCTGGTCGGCATCTTCCAGTATCAGCCGAGCCCGTTCTGCATCCTCGACGAAGTCGATGCGCCGCTCGACGAAGCCAACGTCGGACGCTTTACGGAGCTCGTGCGCGAGATGGCCGTGCAGACGCAGTTCATCATCATCACGCACCACAAGAAGACGATGTCGGTGGCCCCAGTGATGTACGGCGTCACCATGCAGGAGCCCGGCGTTTCGAAGATCGTTTCCGTGCGCTTCGGCGACAGGGAGCAGCCCAGGTCGGCAACGGCTTAGGACCTGACGAAAAAGGGAGGGAGCGCCGGTTCGTCCGGACTCCACAAAGAAGGCGCGGGCCACGTACCCGCGCCTCTGTTCTTCGCGTGGCATGGGACGGCGACAAACCATCCCTTGCCGGGACTTTCGAAACTCCTGCCCTCGTGTCAACGATTTTCTTTTGGCATCTTCTCCCGTGGACTTTACGGCGCAACCAATCCGTTGACAAAATAGACTCTCGGTTTAGAATCCCTCACGCTTCCCACGAGACCTGTGACGACCAACGCTCAAAGCAACGTCCTGCTCCAGACCGACTTCCCCGATCTGGAGATCCACGCCAGCGGCAAAGTACGCGACGTGTATCGCGTCGACAACGAGCATCTGCTCTTCGTCGCCACTGATCGCATTTCCGCCTTCGACTACGTGCTCGCCTCCGGCATTCCGGAGAAAGGCCGGGTCCTCACGCAGATTTCGCTGTTCTGGTTCGACTTCCTCAGGGACGTCGTACCCAATCACCTGATCACCGCCGACGTCAGCCGTTACCCGTCGAACGTGCAGAAGCACGCCGGCTCGATCCGCGGGCGCTCCATGCTGGTGCGCAAGGCGGAGATGTTCCCCGTGGAGTGCGTCGTTCGCGGCTATCTCTCGGGCTCAGGATGGAAGGAATACAAGCAGACCGGCGCTGTCTGCGGCATCAAGCTGCCGGGCGGATTGAAGGAGAGCGACAAGCTTCCCGAGCCGATCTTCACGCCGGCAACCAAGGCCGCCAGCGGGCACGACGAGAACATATCGTTTGACGAGATGGTGAAACTGGTCGGTGCCGCCGACAGCGAAAAGCTTCGCGACCTGAGCCTGGAAATCTACCGGAAGGCGTCCGCCTACGCGGCCGGCCGCGGCATCCTCATCGCCGACACGAAATTCGAGTTCGGCTGCACTCCCGAGGGCATCACGCTGGCCGACGAAGTCCTCACCCCGGACTCTTCGCGTTTCTGGCCGTCGGATAAGTACCAGCCCGGCGGCGCGCAGGAGAGTTTCGATAAGCAGTACGTGCGCGATTACCTCGAGGAGATCAAGTGGGACAAGAGACCGCCCGCGCCGGCGCTGCCGCAGCACGTACAGGCAGCCACGAGCGCGAAATACGTCGAGGCATATCGCAAGTTGACCGGCCGTGAGCTTCCGAGAGACTGACGCATGAACGGTCTCGATTGGCTCATCATTGCGGTCGTTGCCGTTTCGGTGATTCTGGCAGCGGCCCAGGGATTCTTCTTTGAACTGTTCTCGCTGGCGGGCACGGTAGCCGGCTACCTGCTCGCCGCGTGGCAGTACCAGCGTGCGGCAGCGTGGTTCCTGCCGTACGTCAAGAGCGAGTGGATCGCGCAGAGCACGGCGTTTCTCGTGATCTTTCTGGCCGTCGTGATCTTCGCCGGCATCGTCGGACGCATCACCCGCTGGGCCGTCCAGGGAGTCGGCTTGCGCTGGTTCGACCGTTTTCTGGGCGCTGCGTTCGGCCTCGTGCGCGGCGCGCTGATCGTGATGGTGATCGTCGTGGCGCTGGCTTCATTCGGGCCGGGTTCGAGGGCGCTGGCAAGCTCGACACTGGGTCCGTACTTCCTCGTGCTCGGGCGCGCAGCCGTATGGGCAAGTCCCTACGAGCTGCGCGAGAAGTTCCGCGACGGACTGGAAGGTCTGCGCGAGCTGCAAACTGGTTCGCATCAGGGGACGACAAACGCTCCGAAGTCAAGAGAAGGCGGCGTTCCCGCTGAGAAAAAATAATTCGGACGCGAGCGGGGCAAGTATCGGGTTTTAGGTTATAACGGAAATGCGATGGTCGTCGGGACCACTCGGTGCCCTTCCCGCATTCATACAACCGCTGAAAGTGAGGTAACGGTGAAAGACCAACTGGAAGCTTTGATATCGCAGATGTACAAGAGCGGGATCCTCTATTCCGAAGCGGTGCGCGAGTTCAAGAAGCGCTTCATCGTGACCGTTCTGGAAGAGAACAACGGCAACCAGTGCAAGGCCGCTCGCCAGTTGGGTATGCACCGCAACACGCTCAGCCGCACCATCGCCGAACTGAAGGTGGACGTGCGCGCGGTTCGCAACGTGGCCCGCCGCATGCAGCCGCGCAGCGAACGCCCCGCGCCTCTCGCGATGGAGAAGAAGGTCGCGCGCTAGCTTCCCCGCCCGGATGGAACAAAGGCAGCCTCGGCTGCCTTTTCGCTTGCAAGAAGAGGGGGCGGGACCGAAGCCCCGCCCCGAGTGCGATGCAGTGAAGTATCAGTAAGTGAAAACGAGTCCGGCGTGCGCCGAGTCCACGGTGTTGAAGTTGCTCGAGTCCGTGCCCCAATTGTTGAACTTGAAATCCGGGTGCTCGTCGAGTACATCCCAGCCTGCAGTGTGTCCCTTCGCCGTGTTGTTCCAGATCGTGTTCCCCTTCGAGAACGGGTCGATGTGGATTCCAAGGTAGGCGTTGTCGTTTAACTGGTTGCCCTTGATGACTACATTGGTTGAGAACTGTGTGTTGTAGTCGGGAGAGCCGTCCGGCAAGTACTTCGCTACCGAGTAAACGCCGATTCCCTCGTCGTTCCCGGTGATCGTGTTGTTGCGAAGCGTCACACCGCCGGCGATGTCATAGACCAAAATACCTGCGGCGGACTGGCTGGCCATAGTGTCGCCGTAACGGAAGCCGCTGATCGAGTTGCCCTCGATGGTTCCCTTGGCACCCCGGCTGATCTGGATTCCGTTCTGACCGACAACACCGGCCACATCAAGACCCGTGATCGTGTTACCGCTGACGTTCACCGTGGTGTTGTCGCCGTCCACCACGACCCCAGCCTTCGCCGGTCCATTGATAACGTTGTTGCTAATGGTGCCTCCGTGTCCGACATAGGCGAGAGCGCGAGCGCCAAACCGAATACCGACACCAGGCTGGCATCCCCAGAGTGCGGAATTCGCTTGCCGGATTGCATCTACTTTGTTCCCTGTGATCGTGGCGTTCGCGTTCTTCACGTAGATGCCGTAGATGTTGTCGGTACAGCTGTCGGCAAACACCGGTCCGGCCACGGTCATATCCTTCACGGTAACGCTGGTTGCGCCACCGCTGACGGTTACGAGCGTCTGATGGTTGTCCGCATCAGCAGCGAGCTTCACATCGGCCGGAGCCTTGATGACTGCCTGGTGCCTCACGGCTGAGATCAAGGTGATGTTCTTGTCAATGGTTACCTGTTCTTCGTAGGTTCCCGGGAAGACAAGTACGGTCTTTCCGACTGTCGCGACCGCGACGCCGTTCACGATCGACTTGCAGGGTGCGTCGATCGTTCCACAGGCCGCCGCGTCGTACGGGTCCGCCGCGTTCGCCGGATCGACCACAACGGTCTGCGCTGCTATATAGACGTTCAAGGGAGTCGTAACGCAGTTGTTGGCCGGGTTCGTATCCGCAACGGTGTTCGTGTCGTTGGCACAACCTATGACGTAGTACTGTCCCGCGGAGAGGCTCGTGGGGATCGTCACGGCCGTACTCGCCGGCCCGGCGATCGCGCCAGGCGCAACCGAGGAGATCGATCGCATTCCCAACAGCGTTCCGCCTCTGACGGGGGTAGTGTTGAGATAGAACCGCGTAGCTGACCAACCTGCGGCGCCTGTGCCCTGGTTCGCCACCGAGTTGCTGATCTGGAGCTGACGACCGGAGAATCCGAACGAGGGCGCCGTCATGCTCAGCGCCAGGTCGGCGGCGGCGATCGTGATGGGCGCGGACGCGCAGTTGTTGGCCGGGTTGGAATCTGCAACGGTGTTGGTGTCATTGGCGCAAGCGAGCACGTGGTACGCTCCGCCAGTTCCCGCCGGCAATGTCAGCGTCGTAGTCACTGGCGCGGATGTCACGCCGGCAGCGATCGGCGACACCGTGCGAGTACCGAGGACCGTGCCACCCTTCGTTGCTGTCTTGTTCAGATAGAAACGCGTGATCGAGTAGCTCGCCGACCCCGCGCCTTCATTCTTGACCGTATCGCTGATCTGGATCGTCGCGCCTGCGGCTGCAGTCCCCGGAGCGACTACTGCTTCCGAAAGGTCAGGACCTCCCACCGTTATCGCAGCCGTCGCCGCGCAGTTGTTCGCCGGGTTTGAGTCCGGTACGGACGACGTGTCGTTAGCACACGCCACCACATAGTATTGCCCAGCGACGCCGGCCGGCAGGGTTGCCGTTGTGGTGACGGGGCCAGATGCTGCTCCAGCAGGCAATGCCGCCACCATTCGGCTCCCGATCTGGCTGCCGCCCCTGGTGGGTGTCGTGTTGAGATAGAACCGGGTCAGCGACCATGTCGCAGACGTCTGGGACCCAACGTTGCTGGTCGTCTCTGCAACAGTGATCTTGCCGCCGGCCACCGGTGTGCCGGCTACCGAAACCTGACCGGCGCTCAGATCCGGCCATGTCACGGTGATGCTCTGCACACCCGTGAGGGCCGAAGAAAGAGCGAGAGAATTCGTGGCAACGGCGGAAACGGTGTGCGTTCCGTTTGCGAGGTTCTTCAGGACGATGGCGGCCGTCCAACCCGCTTTGAGAAACGAGTCACCATACGCGGCGGCAATGTCCGGACGGTCGCTTCCGAGGGTCGCGTTGCCAACCAATTTCCCGTCGATCAGGATCTGAACCCCCGCTACGGGCGCGGCGTCCTGGTTGTCCACGGCCCACCCGCTAACGATGAGCGTCGCGCCGTTTGGGATGGCAGTGTTTCCTCTACTGTCGGCGGCGGATTCGAGATAGCCGAAGGGCGCCGACTGACTGAAGGCAGCTATGGAGAAACAGCAGATTAGTACTATGTAGATCCCGAACTTCCCGACAGAACGATTGTTCACGAGAGTCTCCTTGCCAATGGCAATTGAGCGGTGACGCACTCGTGTTGGCTCGCGCGAGTTCCCTATGGATCGTGAAAAACAGTTCGGCCGCGGAACAGCACAGCAGGGCAGCTCTCACTGAGTGCGTACCGCTAATTATTTACGGATGACTATCTACTGGAACGACTGGGACCCGGGAGTGGGGGAAGAACTGGATCATCTGCGCCTGCAAGCAGCTTCGCAGTGAGATGTGTCACTTTAGAGAGTGATCCCGGAGAAATCGCCTGCAACGTAAACGGCGGTCCCGAAGGACCGCCGTGGTTACAGTTTGGGTTGCAGCTAGCGCTTGCGGGCCGGAGCCTTCTTCGCCGGAGTCTTGCCTGCCGCGGCCGTGCCGCCCGAGACCGCGCCGTCGGTCATCGTCAGCACAAACGGCTCGGGCGTGTAGCTGTCGATTACGCCCTGGAACGTGATCAACTGTCCCGGCTTCGGTGTGCGGGCAGCCGGCAGCGCAGTAGCAAGTTGCAGCGTGATGTCCGGCCGGTTTTCGTTCCGAGCGTCTTCCGTTCCCGCGATCTGGATCGTCTTGCCGGAACCGCTCATCACCCAGCCTTGCATCTTGATCAGCTTGCCCTGGATGGCCGTCCAGACGGTCTGCGCAGCCTCCTGGTTGCCGGAGCTGAGAATGAACTCCCACTCGCCAAACGACATCTGCGCCGGAGGAGTTCCCTTCCGCATCATCTCCGCAGCCTGATCCGCCGGAGACGGCGCCGGAGCAACCGTGAAGCCCGCGGGGATCGTCTTGGTCTGAGCCGCGGCCGCCAGCAACTCCGTGAAGCCCTGATCCGTGCCGTGATAGCGCACGTACTTGCCGCGGGCGTAGTTCTGGATGTTTGCCACCGCCTGCGGAGCCTGCTGCTGCGCAAGGCTCACGGCGCGCGCGACCCAGAACAGTCCGTCCACGACGATCGGCTTCGGTTCGAGGTATGCCAGCGAAAGCTGGAAAACGTCGAAGAAGTTGTCGGGCTGCATGTTCACGGCCTCACGCAGGGCCTGCTGTGCCGTCGCGTAATCCTTGTTCTGAAGGGCGTTCTGACCGATGGCGCCGAGGAAGATCACCCGGAAGCCGTCCTTCATCTTCGCCCACTGCTCGTCGGTGTAACCTTCCGGCTTGCCGGCGGTCTGCATCTGCTGTATTCCGCGCTGGCCATACTCGGCCGCCGACTGGAGCAACTGCGCGGCGTTCGGACCGCCCGACTGCGCCTGCAGGCGGTTCAGGTAGCTGAGCAGCGCCAATCCCGTCAGGTTGTTCGGATTCGCTTGCAGAAGCCGCTGGCCGGCTTCGGTGATCTTGGCGACGTTATTCGTCTGCTGGTAAGCCTTCATCATGGCTTCCAGCGCGTCTTCCTTCATCACCGATTGCGGATACGATTGCAGGAACGCATCGAGTGCCTGGGCGCGGGCATTGGGATCCTGTGTCTGGATGGCAGCCACGTACGCGTTGTACTCGGCGGGGTCCTTGATGACCTTCTTCTGCGATTCCGGCTGTGCACCCTGCTGACCCTGCGCTGCCGCGGGGTCGCCCGGAGCTGGTGCGGGTGCGGGGGCCTGTTGTCCGGCCGCCGGTGGCTGCTGCTGAGGCGCAACGTTGGGATCGCCCGCCGGCGCTTGCTGGGCGACCGCAGCGGTCGCGAAGACAAGCAACAACGTGACTAGCGACTTCTTCATTCGTAGGCTCCTTGAGAACTGATGCGAATCTGCGGCCCGACACTTCTGGTTCGAGCGCTTACCGTCCGTTGCTGGCTCGCCTGCGCTGGGCAGATAGAATCGGCAACATGCTGCTTGGAATGCTGGCTGCAATCCATCTCGGACCAATCCAGTGGATCGCACAAAATGCGTTCCGCAACCTGCTGTGTCTTCACCCCTGTAAAGATTCGGTTGCTACTGTTCAACACGGCTGAGAAGCAGAGGTTGCGATTATAGGTATGTACGTGCATGTAAGGCAAGTTTCCTAACCCACACCCAGGCAGCCGCAAGATACGTGCAAGTTGGATGCCTCCCCGCGCGGCTTTGGATGTGCAACTTTGCCACTGTCTCGGGCCGTTCGCGCCCGGACCGCCGCCCCCTGAACTGTTACCCTTGTCGCCCTGGAGGAACCAATGCCAAACCCAAGCAGTCCGCTCTCCGACCAGGTGGCCGTCGTGACCGGAGCCAGCCGCGGAATCGGCGCGGCCATCGCCGGGAAGCTTGCCGGCCTGGGGATGCAGGTCGTCATCACCGGCCGTGATCGCAAGGCGCTCGGCGAAGTCGAAGAACGCATCGCCCAGCAAGGGGGCAGGTGCGAAGGACGCATCCACGACGTCACATCTCTCGCCGACATCACCGGTCTCGCGACCTACATCGATGACGGCTTTGGCCGGCTCGACGTACTCGTCAACAACGCGGGTGTGGGACTCTTTGGCACGCCCCTTCACGAAATGCAGCCCGCCGACTGGGACCGCATCATGGATACGAACCTCAGGGGCGTCTTCTACTGCATACGGGCGTTGGCGCCGATGATGATCCGGCAAGGCGGCGGGCACATCATCAACATCTCCTCGATCGCGTCCAAGAACCCCGTTGCCAACGGCGCGGCATATGCCGCCTCCAAGTGGGGTCTGAACGGCCTCAGCTATTCGGTCGCGGAAGAGCTTCGCAACTACGGTGTGCGCGTCAGCGTCGTCTGCCCCGGCTCCACCGATACGGGATTGCGCCGCGCCGCCGCCGGCGACACTTCCAGGATGCTGTTGCCGGACGACATCGCACACGCCGTCGCAATGCTTGTCGTGCAGGCTCCGCAGTCGTTCGTGAGCGAGATCGTCGTGCGGCCGACGCGCAAGCCCTGACGCGAACATCTCAATTGCGCAATCGCCGGACAGGCCCGGCTGCTTGACGCCGTGTACCTCCGCGAGCATATGAACGCGCGGTCAATGTACGACTGCGTCACTTACCACTGTTTGCACCGCGTGATACCATCCATTTTGCGCAACTCAGGAGGCATTTATGGCTGACGATAATGGAAGCAGTGGGCTGTTGTGGTTCCTCGCAGGACTCGGAATCGGAGCGGCGGTTGGAGTTCTTTACGCGCCGAAGTCGGGGCGCGAAACGCGCGAAGCCATCTTGAACTACGCCGAGGAAGGCCGTGAACTCGTCCGTGACCGTGCCCGCGAATACCGCGAGCAGGCCCAGGACTTGTACGAGCGTAGCCGCGAAACCTTCAGCCAGCAGAAGGACCAGATCCGTTCGGCGGTGGAAGCCGGCCGCCAGGCTTACCGTGAAGCCACGCAGGAAGTCGGTGTGGAAGGCGGAGCCACGAAGGCGTAGTTGGGACTTTTGATTGACGCGGGCCGGCGTGCCGGTCCGCGGCTGGGATCAGAGAATGAACGAAACGTTGCTCACCATCTTCGTAGCCGTGACCGCCGTCGCCGTTGTTCTTCAGATGGCGATCCTCCTCGCGCTCTACTTCAGCACCCGCAAGACGACACAGCGGATGGAAGCTCTTGCGGCGCGCGTCGAGGCGGAGGCCCTGCCCGCCCTCGAGTCGGCTCGCACCCTTCTGGCCGAAAACACTCCGAAGATCAACACCATTGTCAGCAATCTTTCCGACGCCAGCGCCACCGTTCGTGTTCAGGCCGAGCGCATCGGGGCCACGCTGGACGATGTCGTCGACCGGACGCGCCTCCAGGTGATCCGTGCCGACGAAATGGTGAGCCACACATTCGACCGGATCGAGCAGACGGCCGAGAACATGCAGCAGGTCGTGATCTCGCCCATGCGGCGATTGTCAGCCGTATTGGCCGGGATTGTGGCAGGCGTCGGTGAATTCGCCGGCGGCCGCAAGGTGCGTCGCGCCGAAGGCGCTGTCCCGCGCGAAGAGATGTTCATCTAGTCATTCTTGTTCAAAATGAAACGCGGCGCTCCATGCGCCGCGTTCTTGCTTTTGCGGTCCCCGGTCAGGGCACGAAAAACTCTGACATGCTCGGTGCCGTTGTTGCCCCGCCCGGCACCTGCCGCACACCCAGGGTGTTCATCGTTAGCTTCAGCACGCTCTCGTGCTGGTACGCAGTCGTGGACTGGAACCCGGGCCTGACCTTCGGGCCGACGAGCACCGTCGCGATATGGCCGCCGTTCGAGCCTCCCGATCCAGCGTCCTCGTCGTAGGTGACGATCAGCAACCCGTTCGCCTTGAACTGCGCGCTGTCCACCAGAGGGCCTATGTTCTGCCGCAGCCAACCGTCCACGGTTGCGAGCTTCTCGTTCTGCGTGCACTGGAACTGCCCCGCCGGGCAGTCGTGTCCGTTATGGATGTTGTTCGGCATGACGAACGCGTAGTTCGGAAGGCCGCCCCCGAGGTCACTTGCAAACTGCGAGAAGGGCACGACTCTGGCGGCATTTGCGGCGTTGTCGATCACGTCCGTGAAGTAAACGAACGGGTTGTGCCGCTTCACGTACGGATACCGGTCCCCGCCCAGATACCCGACCGAGGGCAGACTCTCGGCATAGGCCTTCCAGGTCTTCCCTGCCGCCGCAAGCTGACGCACGACGTTATCGACATTCGCGGGGCCGGGATAGTCATTGCTGTTCGTGATCGTCTGTCCCGTGGTCAATACGAAGTAGTTCGGCAGGGACGGATGGACGTTGGCTGTGTAGTTGGTCGCCAGCCCTCCCTGGGCGATCAACCCGTTCATATAAGGCATGGACGGATTCCCAACCACATCGGCGTAGTTCGTGTTCTCCAGGACAAGCACAACGACGTTGCTGTGCTGCGGCACGTCCAGTGGAGCGCTGGGATCGACCGGGACATTGACGCTCTCGTCCCGCGATGATCCGCCACCGCAGGCACACAAGCCCAATGCGAGTACCAGTAGGAATACGGCTGCTGGGAGTTTCGCCCTCATGTAGCGGTTGGATGCAGCAACCCGAGAAATCGGCAGAGCTGCCCGCCCCGCCGCGCTAGGCTATCCAGCCACCGCCAACGACCAGGTCGCCGTCGTAGAACACGACAGCCTGACCCGGCGTGATCGAGCGCTGAGGCTCGTCGAAGCTCACCAGCACCATGTCCTCTCCCGCCGGCTCGACGGTTGCGGCTGCCGGCGCGTGCTTGTGGCGAATCTTTGCCTCGACCCTAATCGGGCCCGCCAGTTCAGGGATCGCGATCCAGTTCATGCGGTGTGCGCGAAGCGTGCGAGACATGAGGTGCTCGGCGTCGCCCACCACCACCTCGCGACGGTCTCCCCGAATTTCCAGGACGTACACCGGGTTCCCGGTCGCAATGCCCAGCCCCTTGCGCTGTCCGATGGTGAAGTTGTGAATTCCGCCATGCCGGCCGACGATCTCCCCGGTCGTGGTCACCAGCGCGCCCGAGGTGTCGGGCAATGCCTCTCCCTGCTCCGCAAGGTACGCGTCGAGGAACTTCTTGTAGTCGCCGCCGGGGACGAAGCAGATTTCCTGCGAGTCCGGCTTATCGGCGAGCACGGTGAGTCCCTGCTGGCGAGCTTCCTCGCGAACCTGGGGCTTGTGCATCTCGCCCAGCGGAAACAGCGTGCGGCTGAGCTGCTCCTGCGTCAGTCCGAAAAGGAAATACGTCTGGTCCTTCGCGCGGTCCGCCGGACGCTTCAGCAGCCAGCGGCCGCGCCCGGCGTCGTACTCGTTGCGCGCGTAGTGGCCCGTCGCGATGTACTCCGCGCCGATCTGGCGAGCCGTCAAGAGCAACTGATCGAACTTCAGGTGGTTGTTGCAGAGCGAGCACGGAATAGGAGTGCGTCCCGACAGGTAGTCGGCGACAAACGGGCGCACCACGTCGCGCTCGAACCGCTCCTCCTGGTTGACGACGTAGTACGGGATTGCCAGCCTCTCGGCCACACGGCGTGCGTCGTAAACGTCGTCAATCGAGCAGCAGCGGCCCTGCACGCCCTCGGGCATTCCCTCGTGGCCTGCAAGCCGGCGCTGGTTCCACAACTGCATGGTCAGACCGATGACACGATGCCCCTCGCTCACCATCATGGCGGCGACCGTGGAGGAATCCACTCCTCCCGACATGGCAACGGCTATGGTCTTAGTCGGCATTCGGCATTCAGCCCTCAGCATTCAGTGCGTCAAACGTTCCGCCTCGACCCGGCGGATCAGCCCGGCGAGCATTCGCTTCACTTCAACGATACGTTCGGCCAGTTGGTCGTAGACATCGCCCATATAGCCGAGATCACGGGCAAGCAGCAATTGATACTCGACTTCACTCGCAGAACCAGTAGCTATCTGCAGGAATTTGTGAAACTCACCATTCCCACGGCCACCGCAGCCTTCGGCTATGTTGCTTCCGATTGATACCGCCGCCCGCCGAAGTTGCTGCGTCAATCCGTACTGCTCTTCGCGTGGAAACTGTGCGGTCGCCCTGTAGATCGCCAGTGTCAGCTCATGAGTCTTGTTCCACACCTGCAAGTCTCGAAAGTCCTTCAATCAGAGTCCTCTCGACAACGAACGGTAACTACTCACCACTGACCACTGAATGCTGAGTGCTGAGTGCTGACTGCTTCTTCCACCCAGGGCTCAACTCCCGCAGCTTCCCAACAACTTCCGGCACCCTCTCCAGCGCGAACTCGATGTCTTCTTCCGTGTTCTGTTTGCCGAGGCTGAAGCGTATCGACGCCCTCGCCTGGTCCGGAGTCAATCCCATGGCGGTCAGCACATGCGATGGCTCGATGGCTCCGCTCGAACACGCCGCTCCCGTCGAGACGGCCACGCCCTTCAGGTCCATGGCGATCACAAACGCCTCGCCTTCGATACAGTCGAACATGATGTTCGCCGTATTCGGCGTGCGGGCCACGCGGCCGTTGCGCGACGTCTGCTCGATCCGCTCGCATATCGTCTGTTCAAGCCGGTCCCGCAGTGTGGCCATCCGTTCGCCGCCGCCGGCGGCCAGCCACTGGCGCGAGAGCTCCGCGGCCCTGCCGAGTCCAACGATGCCGGGCAAATTCTCCGTGCCTGCCCTGCGGCCGCGCTCGTGGCGTCCGCCCACGAGCATGGAACTGAGCAGCGTGCCCTTTCTCACGTACAGCGCACCCGTTCCCTGCGGTGCGTGCATCTTGTGGCCGGAAATCGACAGCAGGTCGCACCCGATCTTCTGTACATCGACCTCGACCTTCCCTGCCGCCTGCACCGCGTCGGTATGGAAGTAAACGTCGGCCCCGGCGGCGATGCGCCCGATCTCCTCGACGGGCTGAAGCGCGCCGGTTTCGTTGTTGGCCATCATCACCGACACAAGCTTCGTCTCCGGTCTCAGCGCCCGCCGCACATCGTCCGGATCGACCACTCCATCGTGGCCCACGCCGACGTATGTCACCGGGCAACCTCGCTGCTCCAGGCGCTTGCATGCGTTCAGGACGGCGTGGTGCTCGATCGTGCTGGTAATCACGTGATCGCCCGGATTCACCAGGCCGAAGACGCCGAGGTTGTCGCCCTCGGTTCCGCCGGAGGTGAACACGATCTCGGACTCGCGCGCGTTCAGCAGCGCGGCAACGCTCTCGCGCGCGTGTTCCACGGCTGCCCGTGCCTGTTGCCCTTGCTGGTGAATCGAGGAAGCGTTCCCGAACTTCTCCAGGAAGTACGGCTGCATCGCTTCCAGAACTTCGGGCAGCAGCGGCGTCGTCGCGTTATTGTCCAGGTAAACCCTGCGCATGGTTTTCTATTTAGATTCTATAGGGTGCACGCGGGTCGCGGGCTGCGGTAAGGCTCCGCCGCCGTTCACGCCTCTTGTGCGCCTGCATCCAAAGCCTGTATGCCCCGTCGCCCGGCCAGGAACCCGCACCCGAAGGTAACCGTTTGGCTGCTGCTCGGTACCGTGGTGGGCCTTCTTGTTCTCGTTGCCCTGCTTGCCATCTCGCGCGGGTCCAAGAACCTTCCGGTCGCGGTCAGCGGGGCCGGCGTTCCCGCCCTGGTGGTCGTCGTCATCATCGTTGCCGGTGCGGTCGGGATCGCCACCGTACTTTCGCGGACCCGTCACCCAAGATAACGTCCACAGCTACGTCCACCGCCAACCTCCAAAGACAAGAAAAGCCCGAGCGGCCGCCCGGGCTTCCTCCTGCAAATCCCTGCCGCTACTCGCGCTGGTCGATCTGGACATACTTGTTCGGGTACTTCGGACCGACGTAATCGGCGCGCGGACGGATGAGGCGGTTGTCCGAGAGCTGCTCCATTACGTGAGCGGTCCAGCCCGAGATGCGGGATACGGCGAAGATCGGGGTGAACAGGTCGATATCGATTCCCAGCGTGTGGTACGTGGACGCCGAGTAAAAATCCACGTTGGCATTCAGCTTCTTCTCGGTATTGATGAACTGCTCGATCTTCCGCGAATATTCGAACCACTTCGTCTGTCCGCTCGAGTAGCCAAGGTCGCGCGACATCTGCCGCAGGTGCGTCGCACGCGGATCTTCCGTGGAGTACACGCGATGGCCGAAACCCGGGATCTTTTTCTTCTGCGACAGCATGCCCTTGACGTAGTCCACGGGATCGGCGCCGTTCTTGTCGATCTCTTCCAGGATCTTGAAGACGGCTTCGTTGGCTCCCCCGTGGAGAGGCCCTTTCAGGGTGCCGATGGCCGACGTGATCGCCGAGTGCATGTCGCTCAGCGTAGCCGCCGTGACGCGGGCCGCGAAGGTCGAAGCGTTCAACTCGTGGTCCGCATGCAAAATCAGCGCGATGTCGAGCGCGCGCGTGGCGGTCTCGCTTGGCATTTCGCCGTTGAGCATCAGCAGGAAGTTGCCGGCGTGCGAAAGCGAACGGTCAGGCTCGATGAGCGGCTTGCCTTTGCGAATGCGGTCGTAGGCCGCCACGATCATCGCGATCTGCGAGGTCAGGCGCACGGACTTGCGCGCATTGGCGCCGGCATCATTGGCCCCGTATTCCGGATCGAAAAACGCGAGCGACGAAACCATCGTTCGCAGCACGTCCATCGGCAGTGCGTGCTTCGGAGCCTGGCGCAGCAGGCTGACAATCTGCGCGTCGATCTTTCGCTCGCGGACCAGTTGCAGCTTGAATTCCTGCAACTGCGCCCGTGTCGGCAGCGAACCAAACCACAGCAGGTAGCAAACTTCTTCAAAGGTCGAGTTGTCTGCCAGCTCGTGGATGTCGATGCCGCGGTACGCCAGAACGCCGTTGTCGCCGTCAATGAAACAGATCGAGGATTCGCCTGCAATAACGTCTTCCAGTCCCCGGTTGTGTGTCGCTGTGGTGGACATGAGTCCCTCTCGTAATCAGGTGGAAAGTTCGATAAATCCAGACTGAATAAGATGGTGGCCAAAGAGGCCAGTCGGCCGCTACATTCCGCGCACCCCTGCGCGGGACGTTCGAGCAAGGCGGCACACATATAGATGCCCCCCACACGGCAAACGAACGTTTATATCGCAAAGCACTGCGAATTCCAAATCTGGCGTGCCACGCAACGCCTCGGCGCGCGCGCCGTTTGCTGGCTCGCGCGTGAGCACGTTACACTTTGAAGCTTCCTGTACATATTTCGCGCCGCAATGCGGGCGCTCGGAGCCTTCCTAATGCAGAGATTGGTGTCACTGTGTCTACTCGTCGTGCTGGGTGCGGCGTCGGCGGTTGCCGACGAAGGCATGTGGCTGTACAACCGCTTCCCATCGCAGAAGATGAAGCAAAAGTACGGATGGGCGCCTACGCAACAGTGGCTCGACCATCTCAGGCTCTCCTCGGTTCGCATGGGAGCCTCGGGCTCGTTCGTCTCGCCCGACGGCCTGGTCTTTACCAACCACCACGTCGGCGCCGGCTGCGTGCATGACATCTCCACGCCCGAGCACGACTACATGAAGGAAGGGTTCTACGCCGGGCCGGACCGCACCAAGGAACCCAAGTGCCCCGGGCTCCAGGTGCAGAACCTCGTGGACATCCAGGACATCACCGGGCAGGTGCAGGAAGCCGCCCGGCCCGGCATGAGCGAAGCCGAAGCCGGCACGGCCCAGCGCACGCTCATGTCGAAGCTTGAGAAAGAATGCAGCAACGCCGAGCAAAACATCCGCTGCGAAACCGTCACCCTGTACTCCGGCGGCATGTACAACCTCTACAAGTACAAGGTTTACAAAGACGTCCGCCTGGTCATGGCCCCCGAGTTCGAGATCGCATTCTTCGGCGGCGATCCCGATAACTTCACGTATCCGCGTTACGACCTCGACATCACTTTCCTCCGCGCTTACGAGAACGGCCAACCGGCACGCACCGAGAACTACCTTCGTTTCTCGAAGACCGGCGTGAAGGAAGGCGATCTCGTCTTCGTCTCCGGACACCCCGGCTCGACGGGCCGCCTGCTGACCCACGCGCAGAAGGAATACCTGCGGGACATCGCCTATCCTCATCGCCTCAAGACCCTCCAGCGCGGCATCGAATCGCTGCTCCAGTTCAGCGCCGAGTCTCCAGAGAACGCCCGCGCCGCTGAGCGCGTTCTATTCGGATACCAGAACTCGTTCAAGGCACTCACCGGATACCAGGCGGGACTCGAGAACAAGTCGCTGATGGAGAAGGACGCAGCAGCCGAAGCGAAGCTCCGTGCCGCCGTCGCCAAAGATCCCAAACTGAAGGAATACGCAGGAGCATGGGACGCCGTTGCCACGGCCGTGAAGTTCCAGCGTGAGAACTTCAAGCGCAACACGTACATCGAGGGTGCTGTGAGCGGCCGTCTTGCTGCTTATGCCCGCAACCTCGTCCGCGTCGCGGCCGAGAAGCAAAAGCCGAGCGACGAGCGCATGCGCGGCTACCAGGATCAGCTGCTGCCGGCGCTCCAGGCACAGTTGCTCTCGACCGCTCCGATCTACAAGTCGCTGGAGAAACTCCAGATGACCGCCGCCTTCGAAGAACTCGTCGCCGGGTTCGGCCCTGATGATGCGTTCGTCCAGTCCGTCCTCGAAGGAAAGTCGCCGGCAGCTCGCGCCGAAGAACTCATCTCCGGCACGAAGCTCGACGATGTCGCGGTTCGCAGGGAGCTTTGGGAAGGCGGGCAGGCCGCTGTCGAGGCTTCGCAAGATCCGCTGGTCGCCCTTCTCCGCAAGATCGACCCCGCAGCCCGCGAGGTCCGCAAGGCTCTTGAAGACCGCGTGGACTCCGTGGTTCGCACCGCCGGCGGACAGATCGCCAAGGCGCGCTTCGCCGTGTACGGCGAGAACGTCGCCCCTGACGCGACCGGCACGCTTCGCCTCAGCTACGGAGTGACGAAAGGCTACACGGCTGGCGGCAAGAAGGTCCGCTACTTCACCACCATGGGCGAGGCTTTCGAACACGAGAAAGCAAATGGGGCGAAGCCTCCCTACGCACTGCCGAAGAGCTGGCATGCCGCCAAGGACAAGCTCAACCTTGCGACTCCGTTCAACACCGTCAACACTGCCGATTCCATCGGTGGCAACTCCGGTTCGCCGGTCGTCAACAAGCAGGGCGAGATCATCGGCATCCTGTTCGACGGCAACATCGAGTCACTGCCTTGGAACTTCTTCTTCGACGACGCTGTAGGCCGCTCCGTGTTGACCGACTCGCGCGCCGTGATCGAGTCGTTGCAGAAGATCTACAACGCGCAGCCGCTTGCCGAAGAGTTGACCGGCGGCTCCACAGTCAAAGTTCCGGGCACGGGCAAGCCTGCACCCGCGAAGCCTGCCGCAAACGAAAAACCGTCGGAGACCAGCAAACCCGCCGCGTAGTCCATTCGTGGCGTTACCAGGGCCGGCTTCCCTGCCGGCCCTTTTTGTTTCTATCGCGGAACTTTCCTCCCACACAGTGTTCGAAAGAGCAGCGCCGTTGGTTACATGCCGAGGTGGCAGAGAGTATGCGAAAGTTCACCTGGGCAGCCGCTGGGAGGAATCATGTTCGGAGCAAAGAGAAGTCTTCTGTTGGCAGCGATGGGTATCGCCGGGATAGCGTTGACGGCGAGCGCGCAGGAAGTCCGCGAATACAACCAGCGTGAGACGGAACATCGCAACGTCGTCGCGCAGGACTGGGACGATCGACGCGACCGTGATGATCGCTGGGGACGCGACGGCCGTTTCGATCGCGAGGACCGCCGGGCCTATAGCGATGGATACCGCGACGGCCGCACCGACGTGACGAGCCGCCGCCGTTCCAAACCGCGTCCGGGACACTGGCGTGGTGACGAACGCCGCGCGTATATGGAAGGTTACGAAGATGGCTTCCGCGGCCGCAATCGCGACTGGCGCGACCGCAACAACGACGGCTATCCCGACCGCGGCCGTGGAGATAACGGTTGGTATGGACGCGACCGCGACGCCTTGCGCTCTCCCGCCTATCGCTTCGGGGCAGGCGACGGTGAATGGGCCGCCAACGTTGACCGCACGCAGCGGAAGGGATATCACCCGACCGACAGCCACAACTACAACAAGGCCGAACGCGGCTACGACCCTCGCTTCGGCAGCAAGGACGAGTACAAGCGCATTTACCGCCAAGCCTATCGCGAGGCGTACGACCGCACCTATTACGCCCGCCGGTAGTTCGGTCTTAGGACAATAAAGAAGCCCGCCATCGTCGGCGGGCTTTTCCGCTTACGAGTGCCGGACCGGGGTGCAGATCCAGCCATCTTTGCCCCTGCCACTCGCCAGGTGCGCACCTGGCTTTGACGTGGACTTGCAAGGCGACTTGTGTCGAGACGGCGAGTGCGCCCCGGCCTATCGGGGACGTCCGCGGGAATAGTACTGCTATTCCGGCCACACTTCCAGCGCCGTGCCCTCCAGAATGTGCTGTTTCGCCTCCGCGCCCAGCGGCAACTCCCGGAACTGGCGCAGGTTGCCGCCGATATCCGGAACACCCGGTCCCGGCCAGTCGGTACCGAACAGAGTCTTGTGCGCAATACTTTCCAGCCGTGGAAAGTACTCCAGCAGCGACCGCGGCGGGATGCCACTGATGTCGAGGTACACGTTGCGATGCCGGCGCAGCAGGAATAATGCCGTGTCCATCCACAGCGGACGCCCGCCATGCGCCAGCAGAATTCTCAGCTTCGGGAAATCCACCGCCACGTCATCGACGTAAATCGGGTCCCCGTACTTGTTGCGCGCGCCGGGGAAGATCGAAGTCCCCGTGTGGATCATCACCGGGATGCCGTTCTCTTCGGCCATCCGGTAGATAACCTCCAGTTCCTTCACGCCGTTCAGGTAGTCGTTGGGATACAGCAGCTGGTGCGGCGGATGGATCTTGATCAGCCTCACGCCCATCCGCAGCAGCTCTTCCATGTCGGCCCGCACGTCGCGCGTAAACCGCGGGTGGACACCTCCGCACGCCAGCAGCCGCTTCGGAGCGGCCTTCACATAATTGGCAGTCCAGGCGTTGACCTCCGGGCCGAAGCCCATCGTCTCCGGAGCCACATAATTGATCAGCACCGCGCGATCGATGCCTGCCTCGTCAAGGTGATCGAGGAACAGCTTCGGCTCGCGGGAAAACGCCTCCACCTGCTCGAAGCCCGCACGTTTCCGCTTCATCGTCGCAAGCACTTCCGGCTTCATCCAATGAAACGGCTCAATGTGAACGTGGCAGTCGGTAATCACGGCAGGATTGTACTCACTCTCAACTCCAGTCTGTGTTGCCGAGCAGAACCAAGCCTCCGCCTTCGCCTAGTACAGCGGCACCTTGGGATCGACTTCTTTCGACCACCGGTCAATGCCGCCGCGCAGCGACTGCACTCGCTCGAATCCCTGCTGACGCAACCACGCCGTGACGTTCATCGAACGCACACCGTGGTGGCAATACACGACAATGTGTTCGTCAGGGTCCAGCTCCTGCACTCGGGCCGGCACATCGGCCATGGGGATATGCGCGCTCGGCTCGATGCTGGCCACCGCTCGCTCCCACGGTTCGCGCACGTCAACCACTGTCGGCGCTTCCTCGCCCGACATGCGCGACTT